>JBOGMW010000090.1:0-10268 GCA_050746805.1 Candidatus Acidiferrales bacterium
CTCCGGCGCTGCCGCATTTTGTATCTTGCGCCGCTCGATTCGCGGCGCGGCATTTGAGGCGGACAGCTGCAATTGCAGTTTTGGCGGTTCGCTGGCGGTCCACTGCACCATGTTCGGCAGATTCGGAACCACTTTCGGCGGTTCGAGCGGAGCCTTGGGCTGAATCAGCGTTTGTCTCGGATGCGTCCGGCGCACCGGGACGGAAAGAATCGTCTGCCGCGGGTGGTGGGCCTCAGCTGTCGGAGCCGGCGATGGTTTCGCCACGACTTTGCGCGCTGTTGCTTTGGACTTCGGCGAAGTGCTCGGCAGCAAAATCTTCGGCAAATCCGCGGGAGTGGTGTACCACGTCACCTGAATCTGCGGAGGTTGTAGCGTGGGCTGCACGTTCGGCAGAAATCCCCAAATCGGTAGAATCAGCAGCCAAATCGCCGCCAGGTGCCAAAGGCAGGAGGCCAGGAATCCGCGGACCGGCACATGCGGCTCGATGAACTCAACCTTTAGGGAGTCCGTGCCGCTTTCTGCCGTTTTGCTTGGCCGTGGCCCGGTAAAAAAATCGCGCAAACTGCTGCGAAATTCCTCGGCACGAGAGGCCCACTCCACGCCCAATTTCACGGGCGCACCCCGGGCGCGGCTCACCACCTCGATGATCTGCGCCTGATTCCGATCTCGCGCGCGCTTCACTGCCTGCTGCATCGGCGCATTATACCCGATGCGTTCGGCACGCTGCCGTCATGCCGCCGCCGCAAGCCTATAAAAGCTGAGCGCCGCGTCGCCCTGTTCCAGCAAACGCGTGCGCTCCAGACGCACGAAACGCTCCGGAAGCCCCAGCTTTCGCAGGTGTTCCGCGATCACCAGTCCTTCCGGCGCCAGCAGATGCGACGCGTCTAGAAATTCCAGCGTTTTCGTATATTCGTCGGGAGTGTTGTAGGGAGGATCAAGAAAAATAAAATCCGCCAGCAAATGGCGCGACGCAAGTTTTTCCAGCCCGTACTGAGCGATCGCGCCCAAAACTTCCGCGCCGCCGTTCAGTCCTAATGCCGCTAGATTCTCGCGAATCAAGCGGACCGTTTTCGGATGCGATTCGACGAAGATTACCTCGCGCGCGCCGCGGCTGATCGCTTCAATCCCGATCGCTCCCGTTCCCGCGTATAAATCAAAAAACAACGAATCCTCCACCGCCGGTCCCAGCACATTGAATAGCGTTTCGCGCAATCGATCGCTGGTGGGGCGAATCTTCAGTGCTCCCGGTTCTTTTAGCGGCCGGCTGCGGAATTTCCCGGCAATCACGCGCACCGCGTCACCTTAGCCTCGCTCATCCATTCGCGACTCGCCTCATCCCACGGACGCCAATTGATACCGCCTTTGCCACGATGGGTTCACCGATTCTAGCTTCGCCGCCACTTCTTTCGCTTTCTCGGGACTTTCCGCCAGAGCGAATGCCTCGCGCCGCGCCAGATCCAAAATCTCTCGATCGCGCAGTGGTTGTGCAAAAGAGAACGCCGCGTCGCCATGCTGCCGCGTGCCGAAAAACTCTCCTGGGCCGCGCAGCTTCAAATCGCTCTCGGCGATCTCGAATCCGTCGGACGTGGCCACCATCGTTTCGATGCGCTCTCGCGCTTCTCCTGCGATCGTCTTCGGCGCAATCAGGATGCAGTGCGATTTCTCCGTGCCGCGCCCAATGCGGCCGCGAAGCTGGTGTAATTGCGCCAGCCCGAAGCGGTCCGCGTGTTCGATCACCATCACCGTCGCGTTCGGCACATCCACGCCCACTTCAATCACCGTGGTCGCCACCAACACGTTTAGATCGCCGCGCCGAAACTGCTCCATCACCGCTTCCTTTTCCTCGTTTTTCAGCCGCCCGTGCAGTAATCCCACCCGTATTTTGGGGAACACGCTCTTCGCCAGCCGCTCATATTCCGCCGTCGCCGCCTTCAATTCCTGCTTCGACTCCTCAATGACCGGATAGACCACGTACGCCTGCCGCCCGCATGCGATCTCGCGGCGCAAAAATTCCCACACGCCCGGAAGCTGTGCGTCCGCGGACCATCGCGTCTCGATTGGCGTCCGTCCCGGTGGCAGCTCGTCGATCACCGAAATATCCAAATCGCCGTAAAGGGTCAGCGCCAGCGTCCGCGGAATCGGCGTTGCGGTCATCACCAGCACGTGCGGAGATGCGCCTTTCTCGATCAGCCGCTTGCGCTGCAGCACGCCAAACCGGTGTTGCTCATCAACAATCGCCAGCCCGAGCCTGTCAAATTTCACGCCCGCTTCAATCAACGCGTGCGTCCCCACCAGCAGTTGTACTTGGCCCACCTGCACCCGCAGCTCCGCCAGTTCCCGTTCCACTTTCGTGCGCCCGCCCGTAATCAGTTCTACCCGATATCCGGCCGGCCCCAAAATGCGCCGCGCGGAAAGATAATGCTGTGCGGCCAGGATTTCCGTGGGCGCCATCAGCGCCACTTGGCAACCGTTTTCAATTGCAATCGTCGCCGCTTCCAGCGCCACGATGGTCTTCCCGCTGCCTACGTCGCCTTCGAGCAGCCGGTGCATCGGATACGGCTTCTCCAGGTCGCCCGCGATTTCGGCAAGCACGCGTTTCTGCGCGGTCGTCGGCTTGAAGGGCAAAATCCGTTTCAGCGCCTCACGCACTTTATCTTCTCGCACGCGCATGGCGACGCCTGCGCGGTGATGTTCGTGTTGCCGCCTCAATGCCAGCGCCAGCTGATAATAGAAAAATTCCTCAAATATCAGCCGCAGTTGCGCCGGGCTGCGGAAGCTGTTCAGCAACTCCAGGTTTTCGTCTTTCGGTGGGAAATGGGCGTAGAGAAGCGCTTCGCGCCGCGTCGGGAATCGATACCTTGCACGGATTTCGTCCGGAAGTGGGTCAGGCATGCTGCCGTCGAAATTCAGCAGAACGCCGTAGATGATCCGCCGCAGCATCCGAGAACTGATACCGCCCATCGCTTCGTAAACGGGCACGATGCGCCCCATCTCCGTCGAATCCCCGGGTGACTCATCTTCGCCGCTCACTATCTCGATCTGCGGATTCACCATCTCCCGCTTCGCCGGCCGGTACGGATCGAGTTCCGCCTTCCCATGCAACACCAGCCGCTGTCCATCCTTGAGCTTCCCTTGCAGATAACCGCCGTGAAAGAAGCGCGCGTACATCATTCCGGTCTTGTCTGTCACCGCCAAGTGAAACACCGCGCCGCGCCCTCGTTTAAATCGAACCGTGCTGCCGCCTCCGCCGGTTACTTCCGCCAAAATTGTGTGCACTTCGCCGGGAACGATTTCCGCGATGGGCGTGAACCGCGTGCGGTCTTCGTAGCGAAACGGAAGGTAGCCAAGCAGCTCCCCAACAGTCGCGATTCCGTGTTCTTCGAGCGCAGCCGCGCGATGCGGCCCCACGCCGCGCAAAAATTTCACCGGATTTGCGAGGGTTGTCGTCAATTCAATAGTCGGTTGCAAATCGAAATTTGACGAAGTGTCGCGGCGCGCGTTGGTCCACGTGCGCGCTGCACGATAGTATCGCGTCGCGCTGCCGAACTGGTCCGGCCTGTTGATGCCGGCCTACGTCCTTATCCTTGCCTAAGCCACCGTTTACACCTAAAGACCGCTGGCTTAAGATGTTGGCTGCCCGCCCTTCAGGCACGCCGGAAGTCGCCCGCCTGTGGCGCCCTCGGGAACAATCGACCTTGGCGAATCGAAAGAAAATTCTCGGAGCCACACCCCGGCGATGGCTTGAATATCTGGTCGCCATTCTCATTGGCAACGCCATCTATTATGTTTCACTGTTCCGGCACCTCCCGGGTTCGATGCAACACCATGGTTTTCAAACAGATCTGGGGTCCCTGATCGACCTTCTGGTGTGCGTAGCCGTGTATGGCCTCATTCGCCTCGGCTCCAGTCTTTGACGTTCCCCCGGCCCCGGCAGCCCGCTCGCACCCTCAAATCTACCGCCTCCTGCTGCTAACGCCTGGTCAAATCCTATCGTCTAATAACATGAAGCGCCGGGCAGCATAGCAGGTCGGCGAGGGACTTGGTCTAGCGACCGTCGTGGCCAGGCATCCCCCGGCGGTTTACACTATGGGAATGAGCGTCGCACTCGAGGGAGATGCACGCCAGGCAGCACTAGCGAAGGCAGCGGAGGAGCAAGCGCTTGTCCGCAAAGCCCAGGCTGGCGACCGTCTGGCGTTCGATGATTTAGTGCGCCGTTATGACCGTGACGTCCTGCGGCTGGCTCTGAATCTGGTCCGCCAGCCGGACGAAGCGCGCGATGTTTACCAGGAAAGCTTCCTTCGTTGCTATCGCAACCTGCACCGCTTCCGCTTCGAGTGCAGCTTTTATACCTGGCTATATCGCATCGTCACCAACGTGGCGCTCGATCATCTCCGCCGCCGCAGCACTCGCCGCGAGGAGCAAGCGCCAAAGCTGCCCAACGGCGACGGAGTCACGCATGATTTCTTCAATCGCCAGGCGGAAGAGCGCGCCTCCGCTTCGCCCGAAAAGCAGCTCCTGGGTCAGGAGTTGGCGCATCAGATTCGCGACGCCATGAAGCTGCTTTCTCCACGCGAACGCACCGTTTTCGAATTGAAGCATTACCACGGCCTGCGGCTCCGCGCCATTGGCGAAATGCTGGGTACGTCCGAAGAAACGGCTAAGAACTCGCTCTTCCGCGCCACTAAAAAATTGCGAGCCAAGCTGGACTCGTTCCGATGAGCACGAACCACATGAGCGAAGATCGCAAATTCGGTCGAGAAGAAAGCATGGCGCCTCAGCCGCCGGAACCGAAAGCCCCGTGCGAATCCTGGCAGACGCTTCGTTCGCTCGCCGCTACGGGAGCCGAACTCGATCCCGCGGGAGAATCGCGTCTCTCCGCGCATTTGGCTCAATGCACCGCCTGCGCTGCCGATTTCGCGCACGAAAAGGAAACGCTCGCACTGCTTATGGCGCAGCATGTTGAACCCGATGCCGCGCTACTGGCCAGTTGCCGCGCGGGATTGCAGGATGCGCTCGATCGCGAGGAAGATCGTGGCTGGATTTCCCGTTCGTTCGGCGTCTTGCTCCCATCGAGCTGGATCTCGCCGCGCCCAGCATGGAGCGCAGCGATTCTCGTGCTGATCGGCTTTTCGGTTGGCCTTTTCATTCCGCATCTTTTGCTTCAAAAGGCCTCTGAGCGACCGCCGCAGCAGGCGCCCTCGCACATGCCCGCTACCCATCCTCCGCTCGTCCTGGCGCAAAATTTTCGTGCCAGCGGTGGCAATTCCAACGATGCCTCGCCTTCGCGGGCTGCATTGGCGCCGGACGCGTCTGCGTCGCCTGTTCCCCAATCGCAGTCGGGTTCCGCCCTCGCGGCGATCGACCTCCATCACGCGACCGTCGCAGGCATCAACGTGCTTCCTGCCAGCGCGGGCGTTCCGCCTCAAGTGCAGCTGCAGCTAGCCGCGCCACAGCCGTTCACCTTGCACGGCAACGTGGACGACGGCAACGTCCGCAACGTTCTTCTTTACGTACTGCGCCACGGCGATCTCTTCGCGCCCGACGTCCGCCTCGGCGCCGTCAACGCCCTTTCTTCTCGCAGCGGGAATCCCGAAATCCATTCCGCGCTTGCCCGCGCCATGCAGCAAGATGCCAGCGCTTCGGTACGCCTCCAGGCGCTGCAAGCCCTGAATAGCTCCGGCCCGAATGACATGGTCGGGCGTATGTTGCTTGACGCGCTTTCCAGCGACCAGGACCCCAGCGTTCGCGAGCAAGCTATCGATACGCTGCGCGATTTGGCCGACAGCGGCCAACTTGCACCAACCGAGCACATGCTTTCAGTCCTGGGTGATCGCGCGCACAACGACTCGGACGCCTACGTCCGCACGCAAAGCGCCGCCGTGGTTCGCGAACTCGTGAGCCAGCAGAACAGCAATCAGTAGTGAGCATCCGGAGAACCGACTCCCGTCGAATCTCGCGTAATCAGGTAAAAAGTTCGGGTACCGGTACCGGTGCAAGCCCCACGACCGACCCGGCGATCACCGTCCTTAGCAGCCTGCTTTGTTGCAGTTGCGACCAACGCTGCGCCACCTAGCGTTTGGTATCAGTCGTGCCATCCACCTGCCGAAGCGGAACTCAATTCGGGGGCCGCTAGGCAGCGAGAATCCAAATTATTAATGAGCCCGGTACTCCGGCCATAGCGGCGAGCTTCAAATCGTCGCGCAGTCCCAAGTGGCGCCGGCGGGCGGAGGGTCGATGGTCATGAACGACTTTCGCGAAGAAGATAACGAGCAGCAAGCCGAGGATGCCGGAGCGTCCGACCGTTCCCGGGCGAGCATTTGGCCGGGCGTGATAATCGTCGCACTCATTCTGGTGGCTGGTTTGGCCATCGTGTATGCTCACAGCCAGCGGTCCGACATCAACGCGATGGCCGCACGCGATGCGTCGCTCAACGCCAACGTCGCACAGCTTCAAAATCAGCTTCAATCGACCACCGCCAAGCTCAACGACGTGGTTTCCCAGCAGCAAGCCGCTGCTCAGGCGGCTGCCGAGCAGGCTCAGGCCAAAGCGAAAGCGCAGGCTGTGGCCCGCCGCTCCGCCCGACACAACGTTCGCCGCCACGTGCTCACCGCCTCCGAAAAGCGTTACAACGCTCTGCAAGCCCGCGTCGCAGCGCAGCAGAAGGAACTCGATCAGACGAATCAGTCGATCGCGCAGACCCGCTCTGACCTGCAAGCGAATCTCGATTCCACGGCCAGCGGCCTGAACGGCTCGATCGCCAAGAATCACAATGAGCTGGTGGCCCTCGAAAAGCGCGGCCAGCGCAGCTACTTCGAATTCGATCTTTCGCGCAGCAAGCAATTCAGCCGCTCCGGACCGATCTCGCTTTCGCTGCGCCATGCGGACACCAAGCACGAGCGCTACAACATGATGCTGCTCGTCGACGACAATCGCCTTGAGAAAAAGAACGTCGACTTGTATGAGCCCATCTGGATTAGCAGCTCCGACGAGCCGCAGCCCCTGGAAATCGTGGTCAACAAGATCACCAAGAACCACATCCACGGCTATATTTCCGCGCCGAAATTCAGCAACGCAGAGCTGAATTCCGATGCCGCTAACTTGCAGCCGGTTTCCGCCAACGGTTCGAATGGCGCGGAAGCCGCTCCAACCGGCTCGGCGCAACCATCGCAGTCCACTTCCACTTCTGCGCCGTCGGCCGCGGCAAGTTCCGAGCCTGCGCAATCCGCGCCGCCGTCGCAAACGGCCGTGCAACCATAAATCTGTTTTTGTCGCTCCGGGCAGGCGAAGGCATCCGCTCGCGCCTGTCCGGCCCCAGTCTCAACTCCGCCCGGCAAATCAGATCGTTTACGTCTTCGAGGATTGAGCCAGCGCGACGGCTGCTTCAGCGGTGAGCAGGAGGAAAGTGAGCGATTCCTGCAGATACAACCGAACAACGGTATCGTTATGGCTCAGGTAACCGATAGAGACATCCTGGCCGATGTGCAGAGCGAAATCGCCGCCACGCGTGGTCAAGACGACGGCGCCTTCGATGGCGGGCGCCCAGAAGATTTGGTCTTTCACTAGGCGCTTCACGTGCTCCAGCACCGGATGTCCCTGATCGCGGGTTTCAGCCAGCGCGGTGTAAGCGGCGGCGCCGAGTAGCACCGCATAAGGACCATTCACTCCAACCAGCCTCAACTGGCTCAGGCCCTGGGCGATCGCATCGGGGTATTCACGCACATCCGCAGGGAGCGACATTTTGGGATTACTAGTTCCCTGACGGATGCCCACGATGCCGGCGGCGTCATACCCATCGAATATGGCCCCGTCCTCGGCATAGGCAATCTGGCGTGCGGCGTCCTTCGCCGGTTGCCAATCGGAGTCATTCGCACCGCGAGCAACGTCGTCGATCGTCTGGCGATTCAACTCGAATGGAACACGAAGCTCGACCAGCGCCTTCACCTCGCGCTGTCTTGCGGTGATGCCTTGCTTCGACGCGGCAATGGCGTGCAGGTGACCGGTGCCGACAGCGGGAAGTTCCATGCCTCCGGGCCCTCGTACATCGATCACGCGCCTACCCGCCAGGTAGCGCTTCAGCGTCCGCGAAGTTTCCTCTTCGATTTGAGCCCACGCGGCATCGGAAATAGGGGCAAGCTCGCGGTGCAGATTATTCATGTGGGATTTCTCCTTTAAGGGAACCGATACTCAGCGAACCGCTGTTGTCCCGCTGGAGCGGAGACGCATCCGCCACCGGTTGTGCCGAAGGCTCTGCGAGGGCGGGCTGATCCGCAGTCACTGATTCCAGAAATGTGGCGGAAGGCGCAAAAAAAAGACTTCCGGTCACGGCACGGCTGAAGTCCAGCAGACGGTCGTAATTGCCGGGCGGGCTGCCAACGAACATGTTCTCCAGCATCCGTTCGATCGTGCGCGGCGAACGACTGTAGCCAATGAAATAGGTGCCAAACTCGCCCTGCGCGGCGCTGCCGAAGGGCATGTTGTCGCGCAGGATCTTGATCTCTTTCCCATCTTCGACGATGGTGGTGAGAGCGTTGTGCGCCGAAGTGGGCTTGACGGCATCGTCCAGCTCAATGTCAGGCAGTTTCGTGCGGCCGATGATGCGCTCCTGCGTTTCGATCGGCAGGGCATTCCATCCTTTAAGATCGTGAAGATATTTCTGCACGATCACGTAGCTGCCGCAGGCGAACGCGGCATCCTCCTCGCCGATAAGCACCGCGTCCACCGCTGCCTGGCCTCTGGGATTCTCGGTTCCGTCCACAAAACCGATCAGATCGCGGTCGTCAAAGTAGCGAAACCCGTGCACCTCATCTACCGGCGAAACGGCGTCTCTAATGCGTGCCATGATTTGCGTCGCAAGCTCGAAGCATAAATCCATGCGCTTGGCGCGGATGTGGAAGAGCAAATCACCGGGCGTGGAAACAGCGTGGCGCGCCCCGGCGCGAATCTCGCGGAAGGCATGCAATTCCGCGGGGCGCGGCGCTCCGAAGATTCGGTCCCACGCGCCGGATCCAAACCCCATGACGCAAGAAAGTCCTCCCTCAACGTCGCGAAACTCCACGGCGCGGAACAGCGCGGCGAGGCCGCCACAGAACGCCCGGACGGTCGCACGACTCTCCGGGCCTGGGTTCAGTGTAGCGACCAGGAAGATTGCGGCACGGGTGAGCGTGGAGGCGACCGCCTGCGCAACCGCGGGCGAGGCGCCTACCGGTTTAGACGCGTTCATCGGAGCAGATTCCATTGGCCAATATCCTGGCGGGGCTGGCGGAGTTCCGCTCGTCGAAATATCCCGCTTGTCCTGCATGCGCAGAAATCGTCCGCAAGCTTACCATCCGCTCCTCGCGACCGTCCATGCTGCCGGCATTGCGCGAATGAGTGGCGGAGTGCACAACGAATAATTGTCATTTTTCAGGGATGCGAATTTGTGTCGATCTGAAGATGGGCGGAGGCAGCGTTTTCAATAGCTTGCGAGATGTTTAGATTGGCAGGGTGTGTCGATCTACCACTCTGAGTTTCGATAGAGGACCGGGCAGGACGCTGCGCAGATTGGAACGGCGCAGATCGGGGCGGAGGGGCGACCCATTCGCCATCGTCATTCAGGCAGGCGAAGAGGCGAACGGCGCGGATGATGGAATCGGCGGTGACTTCCACGGATTCAGCCTGCTCGATGATATGGCCGAGGGCGAAGCGCAGGCCGCGGCTGCGTCGACCGAATAGATTGGTGGCATGGGCGTGGCGGTAGATGGCGCGGCGGTCGAGATGGTAGGTTTCGGCGATCGTGCTGACGTGAGTCCAGTGGAGAAAGTCCTGGTCGATTTCGTCGCGTTCGGGATGGCGGCAGATAGAGCAGCGCCGCGCATGATAGGAGATGAAGGAAGCGCGGGCGCGGCGAGGTCTCCCGGGTGCTTGGGCGGGTTCTTCGTTCGAGGGCACGGTTTTTTCTCTCTTTCGCATGACCCTGCGACCCGCCACGGGCGAGCACACGGGCCGTGCACGCCGCTGATGGGTGTTTCATGCAAGGGGCCCGCGCTCAGCGGCTTCGCGCGGGCCACTAAAAACGACCCAGGGTAGCATGGGATTGATGGAGAGTCAAGAGGAGATATTGAGGGGAAAATGTCCCATTTCGGGAATGGATGCGGAGGAAGAAGCGAACAGCCCCACGCTCACACACCGAGCATGGGGCACCCGCAAAACATCCTCGAAGGTTAAGTATCGCGATGGTATCATGCCGCCGAGGAGATCGCGCGCGATGCGCGAAACCCGGGCCACCCGCC
>JBOGMW010000091.1:0-17946 GCA_050746805.1 Candidatus Acidiferrales bacterium
GTAAACGCGATTGGCTGCGTATTTCCAAATGTCATCCGCAAAAGAAAGCCCGCGCTGTCCGGGTGACGGAAGAGCGCGGGCTTCGGTTGCTGCGTTCGTCTTGCGCGCCGCTGGTTAGCTTATCGGCATGCAGACTGATTTGGTCTGAGTGTAGAGGTCGAGCATCTCGCGACCCATTTCGCGGCCCCAGCCTGATTGCTTGTATCCGCCGAACGGCATGGCCGCATCGAGTACGCCGTAAGTGTTGACCCACACCGTTCCGGCGCGAAGTTCAGCAGCTATACGATGGGCTTTCTTAACGTCGCGCGTCCAGACGGCGGCGGCTAGCCCGAACTGCGTGTCGTTGGCTTTAGCAACCAGATCGTCCACGTCTTTGAACGGCATCACGGTGACGACGGGGCCAAAGATTTCCTCGCGCACCACTTTCATTTTTTCATTGGTATTGACGAGGACAGTGGGCTTCACGAAGTAGCCTTTGTCGCCTTGCCGGCTGCCACCCGTCGCGGCTTTCGCACCTTCCGCGAGACCTGATTCCAGGTAGCTGCACACGCGATTGAGCTGCTCCTCGGAAACGAGCGGCCCCATCTGGGTTGTTGGGTCCATGCCGGGACCGACGCGAATCTGCGACGCGATTTGCGACACGCCGTCGACGACTTTGTCGAACTGCTTGTCTTCGACGTAGAGCCGTGATCCCGCGCAGCAGACCTCGCCTTGATTGAAGAAAATCCCATTCGCTGCGCCGGGAATCGCGCTTTCAATGTCCGCGTCCTGGAACACGATGTTGGGCGACTTGCCGCCCAGCTCGAGCGATACTTTCTTCAAGTTGCCGGCTGCTGCGTGAACGATCAGCTTGCCCACTTCGGTTGAGCCGGTGAACGCGATTTTGTCGACATCGGGATGTGCCGCGAGCGCGGCTCCTGCAGTTTCGCCAAAGCCGGTGACGATATTCACCACGCCATCCGGGATGCCGGCTTCCTGAATCATTTCGCCCAGCAGCAGCGCGGTAAGCGGCGTCTGCTCCGCGGGCTTCAGGATCATGGTGCAGCCGGCCGCGAGCGCGGGCGCCAGCTTCAACGTGGCCATCACCAGCGGAAAGTTCCACGGAACGATTTGCCCCACCACGCCGACGGGCTCGCGCAGCGTGTACGCGAAGAATTTCGCCCCGTGAGCGGAAATGGGAATGGTGCTGCCCTCAATCTTGGTGGCCCAGCCTGCGTAATAGCGCAGCTGGTCTGCCGAATACGGCACGTCCATCATCCGAGCCATCGCCAGCGGCTTACCCTGGTCGAGGCATTCGAGCTGCGCAAATTCTTCGAGATGCTTTTCCAGCAGGTCGGCGAGCTTCCAAATCACTCGTCCACGCTCGGACGGAGTGATGTTGCGCCACGGTCCCTTTTCGAATGCGGCGCGCGCGGCGGCTACGGCACGATCGATATCTTCCTTATCGCCCTCAGCCACCTGGGCGAGCACTTCGCCGGTTGCGGGGTTGTAGGTCGGGAAAGTCTTGCCGGACGCGGCATCCACCCATTTGCCGCCGATCAGCATCTTGCGGGGTTTTGCGACGTACTTGCTTACATTCTCGTCGATCGAAATTGCTTGTGTTGCGGTAGCCATAGGCTCCCTCCTTCGCCGGAATCTTGGAGGCCAATCTTACACCCGGCCTGCCGTTACACGCTAACGGTGGAAGAGCCCCACATACGCTGCGTTCGCCAGGACGTGGCCCTTGATCGCATCTTCGATCTGTTCGCGCGTCGCTCCTTGTGGCAGCTCCAGCTTTTTGTCGATCGCCAGCAGTTCGAATGTGTAATGGTGGTACGGCCCTGGCCCGGCGCAAGGACCCTGGTAACCCGCCTTGCCGGTGATATTTGTGCCCTGGAGTCCGCCGCCGGGCAGCTCCGCTTCCGGAGTGACCCCTTCCGGAAGCTTGGTCGTGCTTGCCGGAATATTGAACGCGATCCAGTGCGTAATATCCGTGGCCGCCTTGGGAATGTGCGCGTCCGGATCGTGCAGCAGCAGTACCAGCGTCACTGCACCCTTCGGAACATTCGTCCATTGCAGCTCCGGCGAAATGCCGGTTGAGATGTGTCGCGGCCCACTAGGCGGTGGCGTGGTGGCCGCGCACGTGTACTGGACGGGAATTGGCGAAACGTCTGAAAACGAAGTGCTGGAAAGCAAAAGCGATGGCGGAGGGCCGCCTCGCCGCCCGGTGGCGGATTGCTGGGCAGCCAGCAATCCACACGAAAACAACAAGAACGCCGCCACCGCAAGCACGCGAGCAATTGCAGTTTTCATATTTACGTTCCTCGCCGAAATTTCGCGCGAGTACTCCGGCGCGAAGAGTCTGGTGGCTATTTCTGATAAGAAACGCGCCAGACGGAATTCGAGCCGTCATCGGTAACGATCAACGAGCCATCCTGCGCGACCGCGACCCCTACCGGGCGGCCCCACACGTTACCATCGGGAAGCACGAATCCGGTGAGGAAATCCTCGTAGGCTCCGCTAGCGTGGCCGTTCTTCATGAACGCCATAATCACTTCGTAGCCGGTGCGAACGGACCGATTCCACGATCCGTGCTCGGCTACGAAAAGCTGCCCGCGATATTGCTTCGGAAATTGCTTGGCGTCGTAGAACGTGAGGCCAAGGGACGCATTGTGCGGTTCCAAAAGGACGTCAGGGACGATCACTTTATTCGCTAGTTCGGGATGCTTTCCGGGGAAGCGCGGATCCTGATGGTCGCCGGTGTAATACCACGGCCAACCGTAGAAACCGCCTTCCTGCACATGAGTGACGTAGTCGGGCGGCAGATTGTCGCCGAGTTCGTCGCGCTCGTTGACGGAGGTCCAAAGTTGGCCGGTCCGCGGATTAACCGTCAGGCCGGAGCCGTTGCGGATGCCCGTGGCGTAAACCTGGAGGTTCGAGCCGTCCGGATTGGTCACCAGGATGTCGGCGCGATGAAATTCGAGCGGGTCCGGATCAGGATCGGTGGCTGGAGGAACATTGGAGTGCGAGCCGACGGAGATGAACATTTGCTTGTTGTCGAGAGAGAACGCGAGCCCGCGCCAGAGGTGGTTGGGGCCAGCGGGGAGATTGGGAACGATCACTTCCTGCGGGCCGCGCGCCTTCAGATCGCCATTCTGATAGGGATAGCGCACCACTTTGCCGGTGTCGGCGACGTACAAGTACTGGGGATTCGGTCCACGCGGATAGAAGGCGATGCCATAGGGCAGGCGCAGGCCGGTGGCGAATTCGGAGACTTGCTCGGCTTTCCCGTCTGCCGTCATGCCGTGCAGGACCATGACTTTGCCGGCGTTCGTTTCGGAGACGAAGAGGTCGCCGTTGGGGGCTTTCACGATGATGCGCGGACCGCGCAGATCGGTGGAATAGAGCTGCACCTTGAAGCCTATGGGCGCTTGGGGCCAAACATCGGCAGGCCGCGGCACCGGGCGCGAAAAGATGGCTGAGGACTTCGTCGCGTACGGCTGTGGCATGTCGGCAACGGTAATGTGATGAATGTGGCCAGGCGTCTCGCTGTGAAAATCGGTGAATACGCTGCCGTCATCGGCTTTGGCAGCGGCATGGACGCGCGCGGTGCGGCGATGCGATGCGGCGAAGAGGATCAGCGCGGCACAGGCCGCAACCATCGTAGTTCGATACATATTCTTCATGAAGAGAGTGCCTCCATAGTTTCGCGCGCTCGATCGGATTCGGTTCTTCGGGAATTTACCTCAGACGCAAGCGATTCATATCATCTTTTCAGATGACATCGAATAAGACCGCATCGGCTGGCTACTATCGTTCACCCTATGAAAACAGGCGTGCGCCAATCCGAGCTGGTTTCAGATTGGACCTGCTACATCCGCCGCCCGGACGTACAAAACTGCTAACGCCCGAATCCGGAACTGCCGAAATAATAGCGTACGCCCGAGGCCTTTGCTCGCGCTGCCCGGCTATGATTTTCGTCCGCCGTACCGAGTCCGGTGGCTTTTCCCCCAGGCGGACATCGCCCGCAAGATCGGCCGGAGGCTTCGCCCATGGCGGGTAAGCGAATATTCCACGCGTGGAGGAACCTGCGCATACACCTTGCGGTGCACGACGTCGTCGCGCTCAAGTTCGCGGAGATGCTTGGTGAGCATCTTCTTAGTGGAGTGTGGAATTAGCTTCTGTAGCTGATTGAACCGGTGCGTGCCGCGCTCCAGGTGAAAGAGAATGAGCGGCTTCCACTTGCCGCCTATGACTTCGGTGGTGAGTCGTACCGGGCAATCCGTATCTTTCACGAAACACTCCACAGGTACTTAGTAGCGAAAAGGTGCCTACTGGCTACAGACAGACTTTAGCGTAAAATCCGGCACTTGGCCAGGACGATTCCTGGCGGTCGCGACCATATCCGCGCGGCTATTAGGCGAGTAGATACGCGTCCGGAACTCGACTATAGGGCAGTTGACAAAGGGAAGGAGCTATCATGGCGAACAAGAAACCTGTCGTGTTATATGGCGCGAGCGGCTTTTCGGGCCGGCTCGTAGCCGAGTATCTGCGCGAGTACAACGTGCCGTTTATCGCCGCTGGCCGCAACAAAGCGAAGATCCAGGATGTGATGAGCCACGTGCCGGGAATCGAAACGGCGGATTACGAGATCGTCGAGGTCGGCTCGTCGGTTGACGACCTGACGAAATTGTTCTCCGGCGCGAAGGTGGTGTGCAACACCGTGGGGCCGTTCATCTACTATGGGCCAACGGTGATCGAAGCATGTTGGAAAGCAGGGTGCCACTACATCGATATTTCAGGAGAGCAGGCGTGGCACAGGCAAGTGGCGGAGGAGTGGGGCGACAGGTTCGCTTCCAAAGGTTTGCTGGCGGCGCCGGCGACGGCGTTCATGTCCGCGCCTAGCGACGCGGCCGCGCGCATCTGCATGGAATCCGCGAACGTCGATACTTTGGAAATTCTGTCTATGTTCGATGGCATGCCGACCTTCGGCTCCACGCAGACGATCTTCGCCGTGATCCAGACCGAAGGATACTATTTGGAGCAGAATCGCTATAAACCATGGGCGCGAGCAAAGGGGTATGAAGCGGTCGTGCCCGGATACCTGCGCACGCAGTTGGCTCTGAGTTGGGGAGGCTTTCCGCATCCCGTCTGGTACAAGAACGAGCCGCAAATTGCCAACGTGCGCTCGTTTGGCGGATTGCTCACTCGCGAAATCATGGAAGGCGTGCTTGCCACCGAGAAGCATTTTGAAGAAGCGATTCGTCCGCTGCCCAAGGCCGAGCAAGAGCAGAAGCTCGCGGAAATGGCCAACGCGGTGCAGGGCAGCACGCCGCCACGCGAAAATTCGCGCACGCAGCGCACCATCGATGTGGTCGTCGGCCGCGGCAGCACGGATTACGTGCAGTGCGTGCTTTTCGGGACCTGCTGCTACCGCCAGACCGGCTTAATTCAAGCGTACGCGGCGCATACGCTTTCGCTCGGCGCGCATAAAAAGGTGGGCTTTGCCTCGCCGGCGGCGGCGTTTGGCCACCGCGAGCTGCTCAAGGTGCTGGAATCGTTCGGTCTCTCGAAGATGAAAATGATTTCGTGAGTAATCCGACGCGCTGACAAGCCCGACAGGCGCACTCTGCCCATTTCGTCGCGGAGTAATGGAAATCGCCCCGGCAAATCGCTATCCTTCATGGTATTTGCAGTACTGCGCAAGGCGGGATGGAAAGTGGACGAAAATCTACCTGGACGCAATGCACTTGCGCCCCAGGTCGCCGAGACGCAGGGGGTTACCGTCAGCCGATTCGGCGAACTCAAATTACGTTCAGGGGCCAAAGTGCAAACGTTTTCGCCAAGGCAGCCGATGCCCTCTCTGAAGGCTTACAGAAGCTAGAACTTCTGAATACAGGTCCTGGCGGAATAACCCTAGTAAGCGGCGACCCTAACGCGAAAGTGATTGGTTGTGAGCAGGAAGCTATAGTTCCTAAGACTCTCTTCGCAAAGGTGTTTGATGCTTGCATTGTGTGCCTGCATTGCCTACAATTGATGCATGCAATACACGATTCGTAACGTTCCCGATCCTTTGGACGCGGCTCTTCGCCGGCGATCCCGCGAGCAGGGAAAGAGCCTGAACGAAGTGGCAATCGAGGCGCTGGCCCGGGGCGCCGGCCTCAGCGAGAGCCGCTGCCGACACCGCGACCTCGGGGATATCGCGCGCACGTGGCGAAAAGACCTCGCCTTTGACGCCGCGCTGGCGGCACAAGACACCGTTGACGAAGATCTATGGGCATGATCGCCCCAGTATCTCGATACGGCGCGTGCGTGCCCGCCGCGTTATGAGGCTGGCTCTCGACACGAATCGCTACACGGATCTTTGCCGCGGAGTCACTTCCGTCGTCGAAACGATCGAACTAGCCGAGGAAACTTGGCTGCCATTTATCGTTGTAGGCGAGTTACGCGCCGGATTCGCCGTGGGTAGCCAGGGACCGCACAACGAAGCCGTTCTGCGGCGCTTTCTGCTGAAACCTGGTGTTGGAATCCTCTACGCCGATGAGCAGACGACGCATCACTACGCCAACGCGTACCGACAATTGCGCAAGCAAGGGACGCCCGTCCCGACGAATGACATTTGGATCGCAGCGCTTGTTCTCCAACACTCGCTCGTTCTGTTTGCTCGTGACGCCCATTTTGACGCGCTTCCTCAGCTTGCTCGTGTCTAGGCACTCCGAGCGCCATGCCCCGCATATCGCAATCACTTTCGGCGCTTGCCGCGAGTTCCCTTGCAAAAATCACGTGTTTTCTGTAGTTTATTTGGTGCCGTTTTCGCCGCAGGGCTTAATCGTCACATGCAAATTCCCCCTCAATAGGAGAGGAAGAAGATATGAGTAATCAGAGTTTCGAGGATGTGTTAAAGACTGCCGGAAACCCGGTGAACATGCTCCGCAATTCGCAAATCGGAGCCTACGTCTATCCTGTCGTTCCGCCTGAGTATTCCAATTGGCGGGAGGAACAGCGTGCCTGGCGAGAGACCGCCGTGTTGTTCGACCAGTCTCATCATATGGCCAATATATACGTGAAAGGGCCGGATGCTCTAAAGATGCTCTCGTACCTCGCGACCAATAGCTTCGCGAAGTTCCCTGTGGATCGCGCTAAGCAGTTTGCGCCCTGCAGTTACGATGGATACGTGATCGGCGACGGCATTCTGTTCCACTTGGAGGAGAACCATCTTGTTTTCGTCGGCCGCGCGCCGGCGGCAAGCTGGATTGAGTTTCACGCTGCAACCGGCGGTTACAAAGTGGAAATCACTAAGGACGATCGGTCGCCATCGAATCCACGCGGTAAAGCGGTGGTACGCACGGTGTACCGCTATCAGATTCAAGGACCGAACGCGACGCAGATTATCGAGAAGCTGAACGGCGGCCCGGCGCCCGATATCAAGTTCTTCAACATGGGCTACATCAACATCAACGGGCGGAAAGTGCGCGCGCTGCGGCACGGTATGGCCGGCACTCCGGGTCTTGAAATCTGGGGGCCGTACGAGGAACGCGAAGAGATCAAGGCGGCGATCGTCGCAGCGGGTAAGGATTTCGGCATGCGCGAAGTCGGCGCCCGCGCCTACGCCACCAACACGCTGGAATCGGGCTGGATTCCTTCGCCGCTTCCCGCCGTTTACACTGGCGAGAAGATGAAGGCTTACCGGCAGTGGTTGCCGGCCACCAGTTACGAAGCGACCGGCTCGATCGGCGGCAGCTTCGTCTCCAATAACATCGAAGACTATTACGTAACGCCGTACGAAATGGGCTACGGGCCGTTCGTGAAGTTCGACCACGATTTCGTCGGCCGCGAAGCGCTGGAAAAAATGTCCAAGGAACCACAGCGGAAAAAGGTGACGTTCGCGTGGAACCCCGACGACGTTCTGAAGGTTTTCCAGTCGCTTTTCAAGCAAGGCGACATCTACAAGTACATCGATCTGCCGCTTTCGAATTACACCTCCGCGTCGTACGACAAAGTGGCCGCGCATGGAAAAAACGTGGGGCTCTCCATGTTCAGCGGGTACAGCTACAACGAGCGTTCGATGCTTTCCCTAGGCATCGTCGATCCGGATATGGAGGTCGGCAACGAGGTGGTGATCACTTGGGGCGAAGAAGGCGGTGGAACGAAGAAGCCCACCGTCGAGCGCCACAAGCAGCTTGAGATCCGGGCACGCGTCAGCCCGGTCCCCTACTCCGAAGTGGTGCGCAAGGAGTACGCGGAAGGCTGGAGAACTGCGGGGGCTCGATAGCCTAATCGGAAGTGTTTTCGATTGCAAAGGGGGCGGATCAGCGGCGCTGGTTCGTCCCTTTTTGTTTTCCGGCACGCGCGGAGACCAAACGACGCAAGGCCGTTCCCAAATCTCGCAATCTTCCGTCTGCAGCATCTCGACTGCGCATCCCGGCCATTCGGAACTATTGAACGGGCATCAATCCCTCGAGTTTCGCAAAGCACTCGCGCCGCGCCGTGTCCAGGAAATCGCGGATGAATGGATGCCGCGCCACTCTCTCAGTCGTCACGCCGTAGAGATCGTTCCATAGCCCTTTCTTGCCGATTCGCCTAGCGATCACATAGCCGTAACGCAGATAGTTGCTGATCCCCCAGCTGGGAAGCGCAGCGACGCCGCGGCGGCTTGCGACCAATTGCAGAATGGCGATGGTAAGCTCGGTGGTGCGCCGCTGCGGATGGATATGGGCGGGCTTGAGCACGTAGCGAATCAGGTCGATCCGGTCCTCGGGCACGGGATAGGTGATCAACGTGTCTTCCGCGAAATCCACCGCGCTGAGGAATGGCTTCGCGCGCAATGGATGGTCGGTCGGCAGCACCGCCAGAATCTCGAACCGAAACAGGGGATGGTAGACGAGGTTCCGGCGCGATTTTCGTTCCGTGCCGATGACCATGTCGGCTTTGCCTTCCGTAAGCAGCGCTAGAGGATTCGGATGGAAACCGGACACCAGATCCAGTTCGACTTGCGGCCAGCTCGCGCGAAAGGCATCCATCACGGGCATAAGCCAGTCGAAGCACGTGTGGCATTCCAGCGCGATGCGCAGCGTGCCAACCGGTTTGGCCGCGATCTTGGCCACCTCACGCTCGGCCGCCTGGATTTCGCCAAAGACGGCGTGCGCTAGTTGCACAAGCCGTTGCGCCGGCTCGGTCAACTTTACCGACTGGCCGTCCCGCGTGACCATGGCCACGCCGTAGTGCGATTCCAGCGCTTTGAGCTGGTGGGACAAAGCCGATTGCGTGAGGTGAACGCGGTCGGCGGCGCGAGAGATCGTCCCCGCTTCGGCGATGGCCATTAGCGTCCGTAAATGCCGAATTTCCAGCACGTTGCTTCCTCTATGAATCTATTTCATTCCTTCTGAAAGAACCTTTCATTTGACTCATACGGAAGTGTACGCAATTATGGATTCGTTAGTCAACGGGATGGTACGTCCAAATATTGCAATTCGTTTTGGGAGGCCTCATGTCGGTGGATACATATACAACCGTGAAATATAGAGCGGACCAGATTGGCAGTTTGCTGCGTCCGCCGGATTTGCTGGCAGCACGAAGTAACGGCTCCGATCCGGCGAAATTGCGTGCTCTCGAAGACCGGCACATTTTGCGAGTGCTCTCCAAACAGGGGGAACTAGGTTTCGAAGTCTTCAGCGACGGCGAATTGCGCCGCCGCAATTTCATGAGCACCTTTACCGATGCGGTTGAGGGCTTCGATTTCGGCGACTCCCTGCCGCGGCAATGGGGCGCGAGTGACGAATCGCGCGTGCCGCCCGTGGCGCGCGTCACCGGTATCGTAAATCGAAAGCTGCGGTCGATTCAAACGATCACTGCGGCCGAATTGCCATTCCTGCAGCGGCACAGCCCCGGGGACATCAAGATGTTGCTCCCTAGCGCCACGCAGTTTCCCGCCATTTCCTTCAAAAGGGGCATCACCGACCGCATTTACAAGAATCATTCCGAGTTGCTCTGGGACATCGTCGAAATCATGAAAAAGGATTTCGCCGGGCTGGCCTCCGCCGGCGTGAAATACATTCAGATCGACGCGCCGCGCTACAGCTATTACATGGACCCGAAGTGGCGTGAATGGATTCGCACAGAAATGGGCCAGGATCCTGAAGAGGCGCTCGACGAAGCGATCCGCGCGGACAACGCCTGCCTGGACGCCGCCCGCAAACCTGGCGTTGTGCTGGCCATCCATTTGTGCCGCGGGAACAACCGCAGCCACTGGTACGCGTCGGGCGGTTACGACGCCATCGCCGAGAAGCTTTTCGGTTCCTTGCAGGTGGATCGCTTCCTGTTGGAATACGACGACGAGCGCTCCGGTACCTTTGAACCGTTGCGTTTCGTGCCCAAGGACAAGATCGTGGTCCTCGGCCTGGTCGGCACGAAAAAGCCGCAACTCGAAACTGTGGACGAAATCGCGCGACGCATCGACGAGGCCTCGAAGTATTTCCCGCTCGAAAACCTTACGCTCAGCCCACAATGCGGATTTGCCTCTACCGCCGAGGGAAATCTGCTCACCGAAGACGAACAGTGGGCCAAATTGAAGTTGGTGGCCGATACCGCCCAGCGTGTTTGGGGCTGATACGATCCCGCTTGTTCTAACGCACGCAGTTTACATATATCATTTCAGACCTTGAAACGCAGCGCCGGGTGTGATACTTGGGACCGCCCGGTAAGATGCTGCGCTCCGGCTCAAAATGATTTTGCACCTCAATCACACGCGTCGTGATTCCGCGTCCGCCGCAACCGCCGACGTGGTCGGCGCCGTTCTGGCCCTGCTCGAGGATAAGGCCCTGGAGCCCGGCCAGTTCGCGCGTCTCCATATCTATCTCGATTGGCTGCAGTACAAGCAAAATTTTCGCGAACCGGTTACGGTGACCTTGCCCGCGGGCAACCGCGCCAGCACCTATCCCACCGAGATTCGCATCGATTCGCGCCAGGTGGCGCCCGGAGCATTTCGTGAATCTCTGCGCCGCGCAATCTGCTCCGCCAAAGCCGCGGAGAAAGGCTCCGCGGGCCGGCTATACCTTGAGGACTTCAATTCGTTTCGCGAAAGTATCGCCTGGCAATTCAACCGCCTCTATTGGCAGCGTCTTAAAGAGTGGGAAGTGGCCGCGGGCAGGCCGTACGAGCAAGCGCTGCCCGGCGGAAAATCAGACGGCCATAATTCTGAAGCCATTGCGGATTCGGTGGTGGAGTTTTGGACTCTGCTGAAGGATCTGGAGACTCGCAACCAGCTTCCTCCAGAAGTCTTCTTGCTGGAAATCGGCGTGGGCATGGGGACGCGCGCGCGGATGTGGCTGGACAGCTTCGCCGAAGTAGATCGCGGGCGGGGAACGAACTTCTATCCTCGGCTCCGTTTTTTGCTCGGCGATTATTCGCTGTCCACTCTCGAACGCTCGCGCTCCACGGTTAAACAGCATCTTGAGCTTTGCAGCTCTATCGCGCTCGACGCGCTCGACCCGATCAAAACGCTCTCATTCCTGCGGCACAAAATTCTTTACGTTCACTCCACCAATACTTACGACAATCTCCCAGATGAAGAAGTCGTCTGGCGCGGCAACCGCATCTACTGGGTCTGGGCGCGCGCGTACCTGACGGCGGAGGACACCGCGCGCATCGCGGCTCTGTGCGATGTGCCGGTTTCGGATCTGACGAAAACGATTCATCGCTTGCTTGATGTAGGGCCGGAATGCCTGCCCGATCGCTCCAAGGGCATGCTTTTCTGGATGGAGGTTTGGAAAGCTCTGCGGACTGAAGAGCGGCTCGTCGATATTCTGGATATGCCGGATGTTTCTTACCCCGCCGGGCTCAGCGCTACGCAAATGGAAGATATCCTGCAAGACGCGCCAACCGACTTGCGTTTTCATCTCAGCACCGGCGCCCTGGAAAGCTTTCGAAATACGCTGCCGCTGCTTCATCCAAGAGGCTATCTGCAAGTGCAGGATATTTTCGTCACCGATCTTCACGAATACGCGATGGGTTTTCACGGCCCCGGAAAATTGGACGGCTCCATCGTAAACTGGGTGAACGGCGCGCTGCTTCGCGAGGTCGCCGAGCGCTCTGGTTACAACATTCACTTCGTGCCGTTCAAATACCGGCCGGAGTCTAAAAGCTCGATTCTCTATACCACGCAGCGGGAGTGACTTGATGAAGCATGCTCTGCTTCCCACCACCATGGTCGGCAGCTACTCGATGCCCGGATGGCTCGAACGCCTGAAAACCGATTATTTCGCGCGCCGCATCAGCCGCAACGATCTTGATGACATTCACGACACGGTTGTGAAAGCCGCCATCAAGGATCAGGAGATGGCCGGCCTCGATATCGTCACCGACGGAGAACTCCGCCGCGACAACATGATCGACTATTTCATCGAGCGGCTTCCCGGCGTGCACATCGATCGTTCGTCGAAAAAGTTCTATTACGATTTTTACGATAGCGAAGTGGTTGGAAAAATCCCCATGGCTTCGCTGGGCCTGGTGCAAGACTTCAAATTTCTGATCGAGAATACGGAGCGCGCGCCGAAAGTATGCATCACCGGGCCGCATTCGCTCACCAAACGCATTCGCAACAAGCACTATCCCAGCGAGGCGGCGCTGGCTACCGATATCGCCCGCGTGATGAACATGGAACTCAAAGAGCTCGTCAAAGCCGGCGCCAAGCTGATTCAAATCGACGAGCCATATTATTCCGGCTTCCCCGAAGATCTTGACTGGGGCATCGGAGTGCTGAATGTCCTGGTGGATGGCGTGGACGCTAAGATCGCCGTGCACATCTGCTATGGAAATCGCTACGGCAAGCCTTCCTGGGAGGGCAGCTATCGCTATCTCTTCCCGCGCATTTTAGACGCGAAAATACACCAGCTCAGCCTGGAATTCGCGCGCCGCGGCGGCGAGGATCTTGAGCTTTTCCGCGAATTCAACGTTCCATTCGAGCTCGGCGCGGGCGTGATCGACGTAAAGACTCATGTGGCGGAAACGCCGGACATCGTCGCCCAGCGAATTCGCAGAGTCCTCGAATTCATGCCCGCCGAACGCGTCGTCATCCTTCCCGATTGCGGTCTGTTCCACGTGCCGCGCGATATCGCTTTCGCCAAGCTCCGCGCCATGGTGCAGGGCGCCCAGATCGTCCGCCAGGAAACCGGCGGCTGAAGTCCCGCATCTGAACCTCGCGTGGACCGGCGCGCCACGCGGTATCTTTTTAGCTGCTAGGGTATTTGCGGGACCCGCTGCGTTCAAAATTGATAGACAGCGTCGCCATTCTTTGGATACGATGCAGCAGGGGAAATGTCCATGAACGCAGGCACTCGCCTTGCGCTGAATGAAGCTGGTCCTCCGCTCGTCAATGTCTCTACAAACGGCGTGACGCTGTCTGAGCGCCGGGAGTTTTGGGAATCTGGTGCGAGTTTTCTTTTTGGCGCCTTGCGGCTAGAGGAGCAGAGCCGCGAGCCGTTTGACGCGAATTTCTCCTACGCTTCGATCGGCGATCTCGTGTTTTGCCAGTTGGCCACGCGCGTGCCGCACCGCGTCTTCCGCACCCAGGCCGTGGCTTCCCACGATGATCGGCCCTTTCTGAAAGCCGTTCTGCAGACTAAGGGACGCAGTGTGATTGCTCAGAGCGGCCGTACCACCCCGCTGTATTCCGGCGAGTGGACTTTTTACGATGCCGGCCAGCCATATAGCGTCGCTCTCTCCGCTGGAAGCGAGTTTTCCATGCTGCTCGTGCCTCGCGGGAAAGTCGTTTCTCGCGGCTTCGACCTGCGTGGCCTCGTGCTCCGGCGTTTTTCGTCCGATCGTGGACTCGGCAAGCTGATCTGGAACCTCGTGGGAAACACAGTGGACCAGATTCCAGATCTGCAAAATCGCGTCAGCTTCGATCTGGCCGAAATCGTCGCTCAGATGACCCGCTTGGCCGTGCTCGATTGCGCGGAAGGTGACAACGGTCACATGAATTCCTGCGATGCTCTCCGAGAGCGCGTCAAGTTTTATATTTCGGCCTATCTCAACGACCCGGAACTCTCGATCGACAAACTTGCCGGCCTTGCACATTGCAGCAAACGTTACCTGCACATGCTGTTCCGCACGGAGAATCTGTCGATTTCCGAATACATCCTCCGCGCCCGCTTGGAGCGTTGCCGCGCCGAACTTCTCGATCCTGGGCTAGCGCGCCGTTCCATCACGGAAATCGCCTACGCGTGGGGATTCAACAGTTCCAACCACTTCAGCCGGTGTTTCAAGCACGAATTCGGAGTTTCGCCCCGCGACCTCCGGTCGCACGTGGCTTCTTGGCCCCTCGCGCCAATGTCATCTGTCGCCAAACCTTCCTAGCGGCGGACCGGCGTCGAAGGCGTGCTGCTCGCTGCTGCCTTTGACGGCAAATCTAGGTTGCTTCGCTCTGGGATAAGTTCCTCCTTCGCTCCCGGTATAGATTCCCAGTTGGCTACTGCAGTAGCCTTCTAAGGATCGCCCGGGAGGCTTGCTTGGGTCGCTATGTCTAAGCGATAGAGGCACATCCGCGCGATTTAGGCCTTGACAAAGGTTGCATTGCAGGTAAACATTCAGCAACTTAAAATTCCGCGTGGTGCGGCGAAATTGACTTGTGGATGGGTGGGTTCAACAATCAAGGGGGATCGCTCATGAGGATGCGTTTTGCCTTGCTGTTCGGGTTCGCGTTATTCCTTTCTTTTGCCGGCGTGCGTCCGGCATCAGCACAAGCCACTGCGAATGCGCAGCTCAATGGCACGGTTACGGACCCTAGCGGCGCCACGGTCGCCAATGCTGCCATCAGCGTACGTGATACCGCTACCAACGCTACGTATACGGCGACCTCTAACGGCAGTGGCTTTTACGCTCTCGCCAATTTGCCGCCCGGCACCTACGAATTAACCGTCTCTGCTTCGGGTTTTGCTAATTACAAGCAAACGTTCACCCTCACCGTCGCCCAGTTTGCGGCCATCGACGTGAGCCTCCAGCTCGCCTCCCAGGGCGAAAAAGTTGTCGTCACCACGCAGACCCCGATGATTGAGCCGACCAAGACAGAAATCAGCCAGGTGGTAGGCCCGCAGCAGGTACAGGCTCTCCCCATCAGCGGTCGCGTGTTTACCAATTTCGCGCTGCTTACCCCAGGAGTCACCACCAGCCGCACCAGCTTGGGCACGGTGTTCACTGAATTTGAGGTAACGCAGATTTCCTTTGGTGGCATGCGCTCTTTCAGCAACGAGATTACCGTCGATGGCGCGGATTTCGTCAACTCTGCCAGCGGCATTCAGCGCGCCACTCCTCCTCAGGCTTCCGTCCAGGAATTCCGCGTAGTGAACAACAGCTTCGGCGCGCAATACGGTCGCGCCATCGGCGGCATCGTCAATATCGTCACCAAGTCCGGCACCAACGATTTTCACGGCTCGGTCTACGAGTACTTGCAGAATAACGCCACTGACGCGCGCCCCATGCTGACGACGAAGGCGACCGCGGATACGTTCGCGTTGCCCAACACCCTGCGCGAGAATCAGTTTGGCGTGGACCTGGGCGGCCCGATCAAAAAGGACAAGACCTTCTTCTTCGTAAATTACGAGGGCAAGCGCAGCGCGCAATCGCCGCTGTTCGCGACCGATTTGGTTGCGCATGATGCACTCCCGGAAGGCAACCTTGAGCTGATTGACCTCGCTAAGGCGCAAATGGGACTCGCTCCCGAGGGGTGCTTTGCCTCGTTCGCCACGTGTGGCTCGAACCTGACCCCCCAACAAGCGTTCGGCTATCTTCAAGGTTTCACGACCAACTACAACGACGATACCGGATTCGTCAGGATCGATCAGCAAGTCAATACGAATAATCGTGTAGCGGTGCGCTACAACATCCAAGATGTTCGCGCCAGCGGCGAGCTGGTCGGTGACCCGCTCGATGACGGCGGTATCGCTGTGCCGAGCGCTGGCCGCAATCTCTTCACACGCGATCAGGCACTCGTTGCCACGTGGTCAGATCTGCTCAGTCCCAATGTGGCCAATTCTTTAGTCGCGCAGTATGCCCGGCGACACTATTTCTTCCCAGGCGCTACCGGGCAGCCCGACTTGGATTTGGCCAACGACCTTCAGTTCGGCCACAATTTCGGCGCCAACGACGCGCTGTATGAAACGCGCGCCGAACTTTCCGACTCGATATCTTGGGTCAAGGGCAACCACATCGCGAACTTTGGCGCTGACGGTAATTGGCTTACCAGCCTTGAGAATTTCCCAGGCTTCACTCCGGTGCGGTTGATCATACCGGCAGGCCTTCCTTGCATGTATGCCTTCTCCGAATACACCGACCACGGCGCGACCTGGGAGACATCGGGCTCGCCGACAGACCCATTGCTGGGGCCGGCAAGCGGATGTCCAGTAGCAGGAACTGGGTTGGCTGGCGACACCCGGCCGGTAGACAACGGAGCTATCGTTGCCTATGCTGGCGTGCCAGTACCCACCTCTCCGACGTTCCAGAGTGGTCCGCCGCTCATCTTGGCATCGAACGGGACAAATCTCAACACCTCCACCTGGGCGAATGCTTATCCGCCATCACTCTTCAACCACTACAGCAAAGTGATCGACCACGGTTATTGGGGCCTTTTTGCTCAAGACCAGTGGAGAATCACTCCGAAATTGACGCTGAATTACGGACTGCGATGGGACTTCGAGTCTGGCCTCGGAGATTTCGTAACGCCCGACTACGGTGGCTGGCAACCGCGCATCGGCTTGGCCTACTCACCCGACAGCAAGACCGTGTTTCGCGCCGGATTCGGCATGTTCGATGACCGTTACAACCTCACCTTCTTCTTTGTGCCAAACACCCAGAAGACGGTCCCAGGCTACCTCTGCGGGAACCATGCTCCAGCAAACGTCGCGGCCGCTTGTGCAGCCGATCACGTCCAGCCGCAGAATCTCACGTTTACGTCCCATGGCAACGCCATGGCCACTCAAGGCTACCAACTGGCCGGATTCGCGGGAGCATCTTCAGCGCCGTTAGGCGCCAGCATAATCAAGAACGGCGGTTACGACCTGCTGAATCCGGTTTCGTTGGTTGGCACCTGCTTCATGGGGCTGGGAGGGAATGAGTGCGGCATCGGCACCGGCGGCATGGAATACAACAGCAAGATTCCCTATGCCGAGCAGGCCAGCGCTGAAGTTGACCGCCAGTTCGGCAGAGGTTTTGCGCTAAACGTCGGCTACCTGTTTGTAGGTGCTCATCGGCTAGTCCGAGGGAACAACGTCAATGTTCCGTGCCCCGTCGGCACGACGGACGCAGCGCAGGCAGCCAATCCCACCGATCCCCTGACCGCCGTTCCAGGCGTACCGGCAACGGCTGAATGGGTTCCTGGCATGCTCAATGCAAATGGTTCTTTCTCGAAATGCGCCACCGGGGCGCCCGTGGTGGGCACGGGAGCGCTCGCGGGTTTGGGGCCATGGTTCGGGGGCGCCCTCGGCAGCGGATTGCAGACCATCAGCGCCGGCCTTTTGGACTATAACAACGACGTTGCCAGCGCCACCTACAACGGGTTGACGGTTACCGCCATGGAGCGCCTCGGGAACTACTTCAACCTGACCGCGAACTACACGTACTCGCACACAACCGATAACGGCAACTTCACCACGTTCATTAACCTTCCGGTGAACCAGTTCAATTACACCGCGGAGGAAGGCAACTCGAACCAGGACGCGCGGCACCACTTGGTCACCAATTTCACGATCAACTCGCCCCATACTGGCTCCTGGTGGCGTCGCGATTGGCTGTTCAGCAGCATCATTACTTTGCAGTCCGGGCGTCCATTCACGATTTATTACGGCTCTCCGACGCTGAACGATTTCGCTGCTGGTTCCGTTGATCGA
Organism: Candidatus Acidiferrales bacterium; assembly: GCA_050746805.1. Taxonomy (GTDB): domain Bacteria; phylum Acidobacteriota; class Terriglobia; order Acidiferrales; family UBA7541; genus Palsa-295. The sequence continues at coordinate 17,856 of JBOGMW010000091.1, forward strand.
GTAGGCGACGCGGGCGCTCCCGGCACGCATTGTGCCACCACTGCCACCTGCCAGGAGATGATTCCGCGTAACACCTACATCGGCGATCCGC
>JBOGMW010000092.1:0-35295 GCA_050746805.1 Candidatus Acidiferrales bacterium
CCGCTGGCCGCGTGAGTTTCAGGTTGCGCTCCGAACCAAGCACCACGAAGACGTCGTGGCCGAATCGCTCCACGATCGCCGCTTCGTCCGAGGAAGTCACGCCATCCTGCTGCGCCGACTTGAACGCATCGCGAAGCAGCGCGTAGGAAAAAACCTGCGGCGTCTGCGCCAGCACGATTCGTTCGCGCGGAATTGTGGCGGAAATCAATGCCACGTCCTCCGGCAAACTGGCGCGCTTGACTTCTTTGACCGTGTCGATTGCTGGAATGCCGAGTATGGCCGCGCCCCGCGTGCGCGCCTCCGCGATCACGCGCTCAATCTGCGGCACGGTGACGAACGGCCGCACCGCATCGTGCACCAGCACAATTTCCGTGGAGGGATCGACCTGCGCTAGCGCGTTGGCCACCGATTGCTGGCGAGTATCTCCGCCGTGAACCACACGCGCGGGCCTTCCGATCGACGCCTTAGCGACCATCGCTTCGAGCGCCATCACGTCGTCGGCTCGCGTGGAGATGAAAAAGTCGGTGATGGCGCTGCAGGCGGCCAAGCGGCGCAGCGTGAAAATAATCAGCGGAACCCCGCCCAACTCGAGAAACTGCTTCGGCGTGTCCGCGCCCATGCGCGTGCCCAATCCGGCGGCGGGAACGATAGCGGCAATGCGGCTCATTAGAGGTTGGATAGTCTAGCGCATCCGCAGGCTTGCGGCGCGGAAGATTCGGCGTGCAGTCAACGACGCCTCATGAACGGCCCGATTCCGGGTACATGGGGCGGGGCCTCTCGCCGCCAGCGGCGCCTTCGCCCGTTCGTCCACTGGTCGGCTCGGCTTGCGGAGCGACGGACGGAACCGGCCGCGGCTGCTCACCGCGCTCATCGTACCGCCCAAAAATCATTTTCCCCGCGGTGGTCTGGTGCACGGACGTAACCGAGATGTCGATGGTCTTGTTAATCATCCGGCGGGCGCCGTCCACGACGACCATCGTGCCGTCGTCCAAATAGGCCACGCCCTGGTTGTATTCCTTGCCCTCGCGCAGGATGAAAACGCGCATCGCCTCGCCGGGCAGCACTACGGGCTTGAGCGCATTGGCAAGCTGGTTCACGTTCATCACTTCAATTCCTTGCAGCGTTGCGACCTTGTTCAAATTGAAGTCGTTGGTCACGATCTTGGCGTCGTAGCGTTTGGCCAACTCGACCAGCTTGGCATCCACTTCGGCGATCTGCGGAAAGTCGTCATCGGCGATCTGCACGTCCAGCGCGGTCATTTTCTGGATTCGCTGGAGCACTTCCAAGCCACGCCTTCCGCGCTGGCGCTTAAGCGGATCGGCTGAATCGGCCACCATCTGCAGTTCATGAAGGACGAACTGAGGAATCACCACGGTTCCATCCAGAAAAAGCGTCTCAGCGATATCCGCCACGCGCCCATCGATGATTACGCTGGTGTCCAGCAGCTTCGTGGAGTGGCGTGTGCTGCGCTCGCTTCCGAAGAGGCCTCCGAGCGCTTGCAGATTCAGCATGTCGCCCTTGTTAGCCCCGAGCACCAATCCGATGTAGGCCATCACAAGGAAAATCGATAGGCTGAAGAAGGAGCGCGTCGAAACCGGCATGGTGGTGTGGGTGAAAATGAGCGAAATCAAAAACGCACCCAGAATGCCCAGAATCGATCCAGTGGCGGCGCCAATCAGCCTCCGAAGGCTGGCCTTGCGCAAGCGAATTTCAAGCAGGATCACTCCGAACGCAAAAAGGAAGCCGGCTATCGCTCCGTGAATGTGAGGCAAGCTGAACGGGCGGAAGTGGTAACCTGCCGCGGTGCACACGGCCGCGAATATGAATCGCACGACAAGCATGTCCCAAACGGTGCCCACGCTATCGTGGGTAGAACGCGGCATAACTAGAGGTTTGCTCGCCGGTAAATCGTGGGTGGGAGCGCCGGCAACTTGTCCGGGCGCGCTTGATGCTCTTGGCATGACAACCGCCTTATGAACTCAGAATTTAAATGAATATGATTACCCAGGCTATCTTCCCGTCTGACGACACCGCATTCGGAATTAGAGCGCCAGACTGCGGGTGGCACCAATTAACGAATGCGCGCAGTATAGCACCGGGCAGTTATTAAGAGTCAATGCTTCGAGGAGACGTGGGGTATATACCTGAGTGAACGCACTTCTAGAGGTAATAACGTGGAACCCTGCGGCCCAACGCGCAGAGAAGATCGGAAGTAACGGTGCGGATTTCGTGAGCAACATCGGAAACCCGGATCTGGTCGCTTCCGTCCTTGCCGTAGATTGTCACAATGTCTCCCAGAGCAGCCTCAGGCAAGTCAGTTACGTCCAGAGTGGTCAAATCCATTGAGATGGTGCCGACCAACGGCACTCGCCGTCCGCGCACCAGCACGCACCCTCGATTTGTGCGCTGGCGCAAAATTCCGTCAGCGTATCCAGCGTTAATCACGGCAATCCGCGACTGCCGCTCCGTCACAAACCGCGCGGAATAACCAACTGGCTGTCCCGGAGGCAAATCGCGCAAGGAGATGATTCGCGCCCTCAAAGAGAGGCTCGGCTCCACGGGCAGCATCCGGCGAACTTCCTGCCCTTTCTGCGGCGGATCGAACGATTGATAGTATCCGTAAAGAATCGCGCCGGGCCGCACCATATCCGCCCAGGTGCTTGGGCGTGCGCAAATGGCGCCGCTGTTGGCCATGTGCACGATGCCGGGGGAAATGCCCAGCTCGCGCATACGCGCCAAGCACTTGCGGAATATCTCTTCCTGGTCGTCGGTCTGCCGCGCGCTGAAATCTTCCGCCGAAGCAAAGTGTGTGAACGTGCCTTCCAGTTGCAGATGCCGGCAATCGGCGAAGTCCGACGCAAACGCTTCGAGTTCCGAAGGCGAGAGCCCCAGCCGGTTCATGCCGCTGTTGATCTTGAGGTGAAACTTGAGTGGTGACTTTACGCGCGCCGCTTTGGCCGCGCGTTCAAGCAACTTCACGTCGTCGAGCCGGGTCACCGTCGGCGTCAGGCGATTCTCGATGAAGCGCTTTTCTTCGCCCGGCCAGAACCCGGTGAGGACTAGAATCGGTTTGCGAATGCCTGACTCGCGCAACTCGATCCCCTCATTCGAGCACGTAACGCCGAAACGGTCCGCTCCCGCTTTCTGCAACGCCTTCGCCACTGGAACGCCACCCAGGCCATACCCGTTGGACTTCACCACTGCTAGGATCAGCGGCTTCGGTCCAATGTGACGCCGCGTTACGCGCAGATTATTCGCGATCGCCTTCAGCGAAATCTCCGCCCAAACCGGCCTTCCCCCGCGATGAATTTCCTTGGCCATTTCTTTTAGGATGCCAGACTCCTCAACCCTGCGCGATCAAAATCCCAAATTCAAAACTGTCGCGCACCCTTTGGGTAAACAGCCCGGGAGAAGACGGTGTGGCGCGAGTGGACCGGCATTTGGGCAACCATTTCGCGTCTTCGCACCAATTGCGGATGCTGAAAGCTTTAGGTCGCACGCGGAGCCCGCTAGTCGTGGGCGCTCGCGCGCACTTGACCCATACCGGACACACTCGTGGCAGTACGTGGACAGAATCGGCAGATTCTATCGCGAGACTTACTCGTCGGGCGAGGAATCCCAGGCGTCCGGCGCCGCCTCTTCGAATCGCGTATATCGGCTAAGGAATACGAAATTCAGCTTGCCGGTGGGGCCGTTGCGCTGTTTGGCAACGATCAGATCGGTCTTCGCGCGGTCCTCTTCCGGCGCATCCGGCTTGTAAAAATGAGGCCGGTGAATGAACAACACGACATCCGCGTCCTGCTCGATGGCACCCGATTCGCGCAGGTCGGCCAGTTGCGGCTCGCGCTCCTCCCGCGCCGGGGCGCGCGTCAACTGGCTGAGCACTACCACCGGCACTTGAAGTTCCTTGGCCATGCCTTTCAGAGCTCGCGATATATAGGATACTTCCTCAGTCCGGTTCCCAAAGCGCCCATGCGCGGTAATCAACTGGAGGTAATCGACAACCACGAGCGAAAGCCCTTTATCTTTTTTCAGGCGCCGCGCCTTCGCGCTCATTTCCAGTACCGTACTCGCGGCGGAATCGTCGATCCACAGCGGCGCATCGCCCAACACGGCTAAGCCACTGACGATTTTTTGCCAATCTTCTTTCCCAAGTTGGCCAGTGCGGAAGCGGTGCGAATCGATACGCGCCTGCGAGCCAATCAGGCGCTGCAGTAGCGATTCCTTTGACATTTCCAGGCTGAACACCGCTACCGGCTGCCGGCTCCGTAAAGCCACGTTTTCGGCAACGTTCAGCGCCAACGCCGTCTTGCCCATCGACGGCCTGGCCGCCAAAATGATCAGCTCCGAAGGCTGTAAGCCCGAAGTCTGGTTATCCAGTTGCGTGTATCCGCTCGCAAGCCCGGTGACTCGACGGCCTTCCGTGAAAATGCGCTCGATGCGGCTGAAATTGTCGGAAACCAGCTGTTTGATGCCGACGAATCCTGAGCGGATACGCTGCTCCGCCAGTTTGAAAACCCACGATTCGGCTTGATCGAGAATCTCGTCGACGTCGTCGCGCGCTTCGAATGCGCGTTCCTGAATCGCCTCCGCGGCGTGGATCAATCCGCGCAGCACCGCCTTTTCGCGAATGATCTGCGTGTAGTGTTCCACATTCATCGCGTGCGGAATGCCGTCGGCGAGTTGCGAAATATATGCCGGGCCCCCGGAAGCTTCGAGTTTGCCGTTGCGGTGAAGGTACTCGGTCAACGTCACGGCATCGATCGGCTTGCGCGCTTCGTCCAGACCCAACATCGCCTCGAACACATGGCGATGCTCGGGCAGGAAAAAGTCCTCCGCCGTCAGGCCTTTTTCGATCGCGCCCACCAACGCCGCATTGTTCAGCAGCACAACGCCCAGAAGCGTCTTTTCAGCTACCAGGTAATGCGGCAGAGGCCGCTCGATGCTAGTTTCGGAAGGCATTTCTATTTTCGCCTTATATTCGCCTCATCGCAGGGCGATGTCAATGCCCGGGTTTGCGGCGCGTTTCCGGGATCTCGCGCGCGCAGCCTTGGTCATGATTTTCAGATCGAGGAGGGAATGTATTCTGAAACCGGGACCGGGGCAATCTCCGAATCCCGGCGGCACGCAATTTTCTGATTAAAAAGTGTTCGAATCCTGTGGACGCGTGTGGATAAGGCGCGCTCGTCCGGCGCGAGCTTATTCTTCCTTCTTAACGACAAGCTTCACATTCAGAGCGACTTCACGATGCAGCTTGAGCGGCACCTCGAACTCACCCACCGTTTTGATCGGCTCGGACAGCGCCACTTTGCGTTTGTCAACGGTGTAGCCCTGTGCCGCCAACGCGTCGGACACATCCGCGGAAGTAACGGAGCCAAACAGCTGATCGTTTTCTCCAGCGCGCCGCGTGAATTCGAGCGAAACGTTCGCCAGCATCCCGGCCAACTTCTGCGCGTCCGCTTGCTCCACGGCTTCCTTCTTCGCAAACACCGCGCGCATTTTTTCCAGCCGCTTCAAATTTCCGGAGCTGGCCTCAAGAGCCAGCTTGCGCGGCAATAGGAAATTCCGTGCGTACCCTGCCGCGACCTCCACTACCTGGCCTCGGGTGCCGAGCTTTTCCACGTCTTCCTGCAAAATTATCTGCATGTTCTTTCTCTCAGCCTCGAAATTTTTAAATGTGCGCCGCCGCGTTTACAGCTCAGCAGAAAATGGAAGCATGGCGATATTTTGAGCGCGCTTGATGGCCACCGTCAGCCATCGCTGGTGCCGCGCGCAAGTCCCCGTCATGCGGCGAGGCAGTATTTTGCCGCGCTCCTGAAGAAACGGCGCCAGGATTTCGGCCCTTTTGTAGTCGATGAAATCGCTCTTGTCGACGCAGAAGCGGCACACCTTTTTCTTGCGGACGAAGTTTCTCTTGCCACGCCGAGGCGGCCCGCTTGGCCTTCCGCCCTGCGGCCGAGGGCCGCCGGGACCTGAGTGCCGCTGCTGAAATCCGGACGGACCGGCATGTCCTGCCGCCGGCGCCGAATGCCCCGCCGCTGATCCCCCCGCCGGAGCCGAGTGCCCCGCCGCCGGAGCGGGTTGCTGATTAGGTGCTTGTTCATCTGCCATTCAAAATCTCCTAGTCTGATTAAGCTGTTGCGGCAGCTTGTTCGCCACCGGTGGGTGCAGGCGCTGCTTTCCGCGGACGCCGCGCGGCGCGTTTCTCGCGATGCTTCTTCAACTTTTGCTGACGCTTCAACTCTTCGTCCAAACGCACGGTCAAATACTTGATCACCGGATCGGAAACTTTTAGCCGCCGCTCGAGTTCCTTAATTACTTCGCTGTGCGTGGATCGCACCACCATGTACACGTAATAACCTTCGCGCAAGCGCTTCACCACGTACGCCATGCGCCGCCGGCCCCATTTCTCCGTGCTTTCCACTTTGCCGCCTTTTTCCGCGGCCGCATGTTCCACGGTTGCGATCACCTTGTCGATTTCCGGCTCCGGCGTATCCGGCCGGCAAATGAAAATCAAATCGTACTGGCGTTCTTCCATGTGTCCTCTCGATTCCTAACCGCCTCAACCACAGCGGGCAATCCCCTACTCCGCACTCTCTTCCGGCGACGCTTTGCGATTGAACTTCGTCATCGCTTTTTCCACGCCTTCCGTCAAAATCAGCTCCACAGCGTCCGCCGCCGTTGCCGCCATTTCTTCCGCCGCTTGCCGATCTTCGCGATTCATCCGCGAAAGGACGTAATCCCGGCGGCCGCCCCACATCTGCTTCGGCTGCACGCCCATCCGGACGCGGACGAAGTCGTCGCCGCCAATCGCGCTAATGATCGACTGCAATCCGTTGTGCGTGCTGTTGCGGCCGTGTTGCCGAATCCGCAGCATGCCCCACGGCAAGTCCGTCTCGTCCAGCAGCACGATCGCTTCCACAGGATCGCACTCATAACGTTCTAACAGCATCCGCATGGCCACGCCGCTCAAATTCATCATCGTTTGCGGCTTTGCCAGAATCACTTCGCGACCCGCGAGCGTTCCGCGTCCGATCACCGACTTTGCTTCCGGCCGCGTCACCCGGATACCGCTCCGTTCCGCCAGCGCGTCGATCGCCAGAAAACCAACGTTATGCGGAGTCCATTCGTAATCCGCGCCGGGATTTCCAAGGCCCACGATCAATCTCATAATCCCGCGCTCCCGAGCGCCACGAATCCGCGCGATCGAGCGGAATAGAGGCAGAGCCTACTATTTCTCCTTACCCTTCTTCTCGGCCGCTTTGGGCGCTTCCGCGGCCCCAGCCTCGGCTTCGCCCTCTTCTTCCTTCTTGCCCTTCTTGATCAATTCGGGCTCGGCAGGCGCCGTTTCCGTTGCAACGGCCGCTTCCGCCACGGGCTCTTCTTCCTTCTTCAAAATCACCACGTGAGCCAGCACGCGCGCCGGGTCGGTAAGCAACTTAATTTTCTGCGGATCGACCGGCAGGTCGCCGGCGCGAAGCTGTTTTCCGATCGTCAGCCCGCTAATATCCACCCGAAACTCTTCGGGAATATCGCCCGGCAAGCATTCGACCTCCACTTCGCGTGTCACCATTTCGAAAATGCCGCCCTGCAGCTTCACGCCCTCCGGCTCGCCGAAGGTGTGTACCGGCACACGCACGCGCATCCGCACATCCATCGCGATGCGCAGCAGGTCCACATGCAGCAGGTTGTTGCTAACCGGATCGACCTGCCACTCCTTCACCATCGCGTTTTCTTGCTGGCCGCCGGCCACCTGCACGGTGAAGATCGTATTGTGTCCCGACTCGGACCTCAGAATCTTCGCTACCTGCTTCGCATTGACGGACAGCGCCACCGAACCACCCTGGCCCCCGTACATCACCGCTGGAACCATGCCGGTCAATCGCGTACGCCGCGCGGCATTCTTCCCGCGTTCTTCGCGAACTTTGCCTTCTACTGTAAACGTCGCCATCGTCTTCCTCTCGCGCAGTATTTCCGAATCTCTTGTGTTTATCTGGCCGCTATTCCGGCCGTCGTCTTGCTCAGACAAACAATTCGCTGATCGAAGTCTCCTCGTGGATCGACTGGATGCCCCGCGCCAGGAGCGGCGCAACGCTGAGTATCTTGAGCTGCTTTAGCTTCTGCGCCTGGCAATTCAGCGGCACCGAATCCGTCACCACCACTTCCTCGATCTTCGACTTTGTGACGCGTTCTACCGCCGGCCCCGAAAACACAGCATGCGTCGCCGCCGCAAATACCTTCGTCGCTCCATTTTCCAGCAGCGCTTCGGCCGTTTTCACCAGCGTTCCTGCCGTGTCGATAATGTCATCGATCACCAGCGCCGGCCGGCCGGAAACGTCGCCAATCAAGTGCATCACTTCCGCCACGTTCACGTCGATTCGCCGCTTATCGACAATCGCGAGCGGCGCGTCAATTCTCTTCGCAAAGAGCCTCGCGCGCTCCACTCCGCCCGCGTCCGGCGAAACCACCGTGATTGGTCCCAGATCCTTCTTCTGAAAATACTCGACCATCACCGGCGCCGCGTACAGGTGATCCACAGGAATATTGAAATATCCCTGAATCTGAGGCGCATGGAGATCGAGAGAAAGCACGCGGCTCGCCCCCGCCGTCGCCAGCAAATCCGCCACCAGCTTCGCCGAAATCGCCACCCGTGGACGGTCCTTACGGTCCTGCCGGGCGTACGGATAATACGGAATCACAGCTGTTATCCGCCACGCGGATGCGCGCTTGAACGCGTCCACCATCAGCAGCAGCTGCATCAAGTGATGGTCCACCGGATGCGAACACGGTTGCACCACGAACACGTCGGCGCCGCGCACATTTTCTAAAATCTGATACCGCGTTTCGCCGTCGGAAAATTGCCCATGCTCGGCTTTGCCCAGCGGCACGCCCAAATACTCGCAGATCGCGTGCGCCAGCGCGGGGTTGGCATTCCCGCAGAACACTTTGAACTTGCCGTCGCCCAAAGTTCTCCCCTAGACGGTCGCGCGCCAGCCCATTGCGCGACCATACTTTTCCCTGGACAAGGTTTCGACTACGAAAACCGAATCTTCCGGAAACGTCCGAGCGGCTCGGCGCGCCTGCGCTGGGTTTCGGAATACTCCGAACACCGCCGACCCGCTACCCGCCAGCGCGGCTTCTGCGGCTCCTCGCTTGAGCAAGGCGTCCCGGATTTCTCCAAGGCGCGGATGGCGGCTGAAAACAGGCCCCTCGAAATCGTTCGAGACCTCTCCCTGCCGACTCCAGCACAGAGCACAGAACCTCCAAATACTAGGGGGATTGTCGCGTTTTGTCAATTCCTCGGAGAGCCATTGATAGGCTTCTTTCGTGTTTACGCCGATGGCTCGCGGCGACACCACCACGATCGTCCGGGGCGGCGCGTCCTTCAGAGGGTAAATTTCATCTCCGCGATTCACCGCCAGCGCGCGTCCGCCAAACAAAAAGAACGGCACATCCGCGCCTAGCCCCGACGCAATTTCCATCAGCCTATGCAGAGGAAAATCACGCCCGCGGCCCGTCAGCCGCAGCATCCCGATCAGCGCAGCCGCCGCGTCGCTCGATCCCCCGCCAAGGCCGCGCGCCACTGGGATTCGCTTCGTCAGCTCCGCGCGAACTCCGCCCCGAAATCCGATTTCACATCCGATCGCTTCGATCGCCCGATGAACCAAGTTGTCGGAGCCTGCTGAAAGAGTCGGATCGTTCACTTCCAGCTGAATGCCCGGCGCCCGCGTCTTGGAAAGCTGCAGCGTGTCGCGTAGTCCAATCGTCTGGAAAATCGTCCGGAGTTCGTGGTAGCCGTCTGGACGGCGGCCCATCACGTGCAAGCACAAGTTGATCTTTGCGAATGCAGGCACGCGAACGGAATTCTTCATGCGCGGCAGATTACTGCGGCTTCGCCGGGTCAGACGAGGTTTTCTTCGCCAGGCGCTTCTTCAGCTTTTTCAGTTGAGAGTCCAATTCGTTCACTTTCGCGGATTCATAGTCAGCAGGCGCCGCTTTTTGCCACTGAGCCAGGGCGCGTTCAAAGGTCTCCGCGGCATCCTGGTTGTCGCCCATCTTCAGATACACGTCTCCAAGGTGGCCTAAAATAGTTGGATCGTTGCCCTGCCGCTCGATGGCTTTCCGCAAATACTGTTCGGCCTGGGTCAGCCGGTTCTGCTTGAAGTACGCCCAGCCCAGGCTGTCCAGGTACGCACCATTATTCGGGTCCTGCTTCAAAGCACGCTGTATCAGCGATGTCGCCTCGGACACGCGCACTCCCCGATCGGCCAACATATATCCGTAATCGTTCAAGCCCTCCGCGTTGTCCGGATTCACGTCCAGTACTTTCTTGTATTGCGCTTCGGCCTGATCGTATTTCTTCTGCCGCGCGTAAATCGACCCCAGCATCAGCCAAGCCGATTGTTTATCGGTCGACTCATGCGACAACTCCGCGGCCTTCTCAGCCGACTGCTCGGCATCGGCGAACTTCTTCCCAGTCACCTGCACTTCCGCCAAATAGATATAGATCGGCTGGTCGGAATCAGTCCCCTTCAGCAGCGCGCGCAGTAGCTGCGTGGCCGTCGCCGTATCGGACTTCTCGCTATAAAGCATCGCCAACGAAATTGTCACGTCCTGGTCTTTCGGGTTCTCGGCCAATGCCTGTTTGGCCTCATCGATGGCCTGATCGATTTGGTGGTCGGCGCGATAGGCCTCGATCAAAAGCAGCTGTGCTCTTTTTTGCGCATCCGGACCCAATTTCCCCATGTCCTGAAATGTCTCGATGGCCGCCGGATAATTGTGCCCTCCGGCGTACGCGTGTCCCAATTGCTCGTAAAGAATTGCCAGTGCTTTGGGGTTCGGCTGCCCGGTGTTCTGCGCTTTGAGCGAAGCAATCGCATCGCTCAACAATTTAGCGGCCTGTTCGAACTGATTCTGATCCTCATATAGCAGCGCCTGGTTGTAGAGCACTTCGAGGTTTCCCGGCGCAAGTTTTTGCGCGCGGGTCAGGCTCGACTGCGCATCGCTATACTGCCCCAGCCGCCGCTGCAATTCCGCCATTCGCAGGTAGTTGTCAGAGGAATTCGGCTCCATCTGCGCGAGCTTCTTGAATTGCTCCAGGGCCTCTGCGTACTTGTGCTGCGACATGAGAGCTTGTGCGAGTCCATGCCGATGGCTCGCATCGGTGGGATCGTTTTCGATCGCCTTCCGGTACGCGGCTTCGGCCTTGGCGTAGTCGTGCGTGTGCGAATATGCGTCTCCCAGGACGCCGTAAAGATCGGGTGATGAAGTATCGTCCGCCGCTTTTGTTAGCAGGGCGATCGCTTCCGGTGCGCGTCCCTCATCAATCAGCAATTGGCTCAGTTGATCGAGCGCAGGCTCGTTCTCTGAATCGCGCTGCAGTATTCCGCGCAGCACTTTTTCCGCCTGATCCGGCTGGTTTTCGAAACCGTAAAGTCGCGCGAGCCAAAGCGCCGAATACTTGTCGTTCGGAGACAGCTGCAGCACCGCCTCAAACTGCTGCACCGCCTTGGTCAGGTCCTCTTGTTGCGCGGCGCCTACGGATTGATCGCTCAGCGCGCGCACGTAGATTCGCGCCAGCAAACGGTGGGCGTCCACATTGCCCGGATCGGACTGTAACGACGCTTGAGCTTCGGTGATGGCGTCCGCCATATGCTGCGATTCCGCGTCGACTTCCGCGAGCCGCTCCAGGATCACCGACGCGTGTGGCGCAATGTCCAGCGCCTTCTTGTAATACGCGATGGATTGATCCGCCGCGTCCGCGCTGCCGCTCGATTCGAACCGCAGCTCGTCCAGATGGCCCATCATCACGTCGTAATAGAGGTCTGCCTGTTTTGAGCTCGTGCTCGCAGCCGCCGGCTGAGACGTCGAGTCGGCAACCGCCTTCTGATCCGTACGATTTGGCCGCGCGATCGCAAGGGTCGCCCCGATAGCCAATGTCACTGTCGCGACAATCATCTGCTTTTTCATTTTCGGTCGAGGACCACTATTATCGTATAGCCGCTGCGGACGGTCAAAGCAATCCCCTACCTGCCGTCCTTAGCCGCAATATCCAATATATATCTACGACGCCCGAACCGCTTACCAGGATGCCACTTCGAGAGCGATTTTCGCCTCGCCTCTAGTACACTACCGTTGATCTGTCCACTGAGGAGACTCCTCATGACGCGCACCGCCACGGAACGCGCCTTCGCCAACATGCTGGTGGCTTTTGCTCTTTTCGCTTCTGCTGCCGCGTTCCCGCAACGAACACGCGCCCAGGAGCCCCAGGGAGCAGGCACGTTTGAGTCTCCCTCGGCGCATTTACCCGCGCCGGAGGCCGTGCCGAAATCCGCGCCTCATCCCGCGGCGACCAAGCCTACACTCTCGCAATTCTCGTGGCTCGCGGGCCACTGGCAGGGGCAGTGGGGTCCGCGCCTGGCGCAACAAGCCTGGATGCCGCCGCACTCCGGAGTTATGGTAGGGATTTTTCAGTTGTCCGACAACAGTAAGACTCTAGTCCTCGAGCTCTACTCTATCGCCTCCACACCGCAAGGCATCGAACTGCGCGTTCGCCGTTTCACGCCGTCTTTAGCTCATTGGGAGAAACTCGGACCCACGCTGCTCGAGCTCAAGAGCATCGACTCAAAGTTGATCGTATTCGAGAATGCGGACAATGGACAACCGAAAAGCTGGCTTATGAGGCGCACCGGAACTGACAGCTTCATCCAGCGATTTGAGATTGTTCCGCAAAAAGGCCAACCGCAGGTCAACGAGATCGTCTACCATCGGCAACCAGTTTCTCCTGCCGCAGCCCACTGATGGGCGCGGCCGGCGACAGAGCTCAAGTTCGGCGCTGCGGCGCGAAATCCGGCTCCTCCACGCGAATTTCCGATAGTTCGGTAATCAACGTCCCGGCCCATCGATAGATGTTCTTTTCGCGGATGGTCCGCCGCATTCGGCGCATGCGTTCGTGGCGCTCGTCGGGATCCATTTCCAGTGCCAGCCGGATCGCATCGCTTACTTGCTCCGTATCGTAAGGATTCACGATCAGCGCATCGCGCAATTCCCGGCTAGCGCCGGTAAACTGGCTCAATATCAGCGCGCCTTCCTCGTCATCCCGCGCCGCCACGAATTCCTTGGCCACCAGGTTCATTCCGTCGTGCAAAGAAGTCACCAGACATAAATCAGCGGCGCGATAGTATGGCAAAATTTCCTCGTGGCTGTGATGCCGAGTCAGCAGCACGATGGGACGCCAATCCGTGGTTTGAAAGCGCGCGTTGATGCGCGCCGCTTCAGCCTCCACGTCTTCTAGAAAGTGCTGGTAGCGTTCGATGCGCGTCCGGCTTGGGGCCCCGATCTGCACGAACGTAAATTTCCGCCGATACGTGGGATTTTTTTCAAGGAAATGCTCCACGCCGCGAAACCGTTCCAGCAGTCCTTTGGTGTAATCGATCCGGTCCACACCCACCCCTAAAAATTGCGCCGACACCCCCATATCTTTCAGCAGCTTTGCGCGTAGCAAGTACGGTGAGCCTGCATCATTCGCAAACTTCCGGTCTTGCATATCCACGCTGATCGGGAACGGGCGCACCATCGTCAAATGATCGTTGCAACGCACCGCGAAGCGCTCCCACTCGATTCGCGATTGCACGGTCTGGTCCGTGGTCTCCAGAAAATTATTGCAGTGCGCCTGGGTGTGAAAGCCGATCATGTCCGCGCCCAGCAATCCGTCCAGCAATTCCCGGCGCCACGGACAGATTCCGAACGCCTCTGGATTCGGCCACGGAATGTGCCAGAAGATCGCCACGCGCACTTCCGGCCTCTTTTTCTTCACCATCCGCGGCAGCAGCGCGAAATGATAATCCTGCACCAGCAGCAGCGGCTGGCTGCTTTCCGCCATTTCTTCCAGCGCCACGTCCGCGAATTTCTGATTGGCGGCCTGGTATGCCTCCCAATCGCTCGCGCGGAACACCGGACGCGCGTGCGCGATATGGCACAGCGGCCATAGCCCCTCGTTTGCAAATCCGTAGTAGTAACCATCCTCAATTTTTTTCGGCAGCCACACGCGCCTCAGTGTGTATTCCCGCGTGTCCGGCGGCACCCGAATGCGCCCGTTTTTATCGACCGTCTCTCGATCCGCGTCGCCTGATCCAGACGCGATCCAAGTCCCGTCGCAGGCGCGAAGCACCGGCTCGAGCGCCGTCACCAATCCGCTGGCTGGGACCTGTACCTCGATGCCCTTGGCTCCGTGGACGTGCGAATACGGCTCCCGATTCGACACCACAAAAAGCGACCTCTGTTCCGTCTTGCTGCGGATGGTCAATCGCAATCGCTCCGCGGTCCAGATGGCGTCGCCCGATTCTCGCAAACGAGCCTCTTCCTCGGCGGCCGCGCGAGCTTCCGCCAGGCTGCGTGCTAAATTCATCACCTCCGCCGAAAGCGGCGCTAGGAAATCGCGGTCCGGCAGTTTCGGCTGCGGCGGAATTTTCCCTTTTCCCGACCGCAATTGTCTGATCCACTGCGTTGTCCTGGAAATTGGCATGACGATCGTCGAGCGGATGATCAGCACCGTCACAAAAACGATCAGCAACACTTCCGCGATCACGTGCCAGATCGTATCGCGCCAGATGCGATCGCTTTCCTGGTAAATGTACGTGGCGTCGTGAAACACAGCCAGCACACCCGCTACCGTGCCGTTGTTGTGCAGTGGCATGTAGTAGACGTGCATATGGATTCCCGCGAGGTCCACAAACTGGCCTACGGACTGATCGCCCTTGATGGTGGCGAGCGGAGGGACCGGAGGATTGAGTCTCTCCGTTAGTCCGGGGCTTACCGCCATGAGGTTGCCGTCCAGATCGTAAACAGCCACGCCCGCCAGCCGTTCGCGGTTTCCGAATCGGTCCACAATGCGGCGCAGATCCCGATGCGAACGCTGCGCAAGCGTAGGCTCAACCAACTCCTGCAAGGTTTCCGCAAGAATCTCTGATCTTCGTTGGAGGTCGTCACGAAGCCCGCGTTTTTCAGCGCGCACTTGACTGCGGGCCACCAGAAACGTAACGACGGTGACTCCCACCACCAGCAATAGGATTAGCCGCAGGCTGAGTCGCAAGGCAATTCCCCACTGGAACAGCGTCTCAAGTTATAAGCCAGCGCGTCCGAGTAAGCGGAACATCTGTGATGGGGTCCCGCCGTCGCTCGGTCACGCCACCCAATCGGTCAACTCGACAAGTTGCGCGACGGGTATTCCGCATCGCTTCGCGCGAATTCAGGGAGCAGCTACGGCTGTACCTGGCGCCACGAGCCGGACGGCCTGGCCGCTCTGAATATCGAGCATCCGCCAACCTAACTAAGGCATTGAGGCTGGATCGCCGGCTGCCCTTAGCTGAAGCTCGAAGCCACTCGCGTCCGACGATCAGCAGTACGCGCCAAGGATAGCACCTTGAGAAGTTCTCGGACGGGCTTTTCCACAGCCGGGTGATTACCTAATCGTATTTCACGCCGATTTTTGAGCGGACGGTCGAATAAATACTGCCGGAATCTAATGGGGCTGGGGAGAGTCGAACTCCCGACACGCAGTTTAGGAAACTGCTGCTCTATCCATCTGAGCTACAGCCCCACGGTGCTATTCGTTGATTTTATATGCGAATGGGCAAATTACCAGGGAGATTCACTTCGCCGGCGTCCACCAAATAGCGACTTGTGCCGCGCGGCCGCTGGGGTATTCGTTCCGCGGGTCCGAATTTCATTCGAACCCATCTTAGGCTCCGCTGCTAGGCCTGCACCGCTTGCTTAACCGCGTGTTTGACCGCTTTTTTAATAACTTTTTTCACCGTCGCCCTAACATCTCCATCTTCAAGAATCTCTTCACCTGTCTCGACCACAACCTTTTCCACCGCTTTTTTCACCGTGGCAGTGATGGGATGGAGCTCCCTCGTCAAGAGTTTGATTGCCTTCTCTGTATCTGCTTTCGATGGCTCCGGTTCTTTGGCTGCATGTACTTGGCGGTTGGCCTTCCGATCGCTGGCGGACTTCCAGTCACGCTTGAATGTGGCAATAAGCTGATTCACGGTTTTTGCGTCGCGCACGATCAGACCGACCTCACGTCGCGCGTCCAGCTCGTTTGCTCGCAAACTCTGGCTCCCGATAAACGCCTGAGCTCCGTCTCGAATAATCGTTCGCGTGTGCAACCGCATATTTGGCAATCCTCGAACGCGTAGACCTGCCTTACTCTGGCCGATCACCCGAATTTCGACTCCGGCTCGTTGCCGGTCGCGCAGAATGCGAATCATCTCCCGATCCGATATTTTCGGATCGTAGATCCACAGTTGCTTACGCGACTTTTTCAGAAAATCGCCGAGTACCTTTCGGGCATTCACGGGACTCACCACGAACGTGGCACTGCCGCACTTGTAAGGCGATCGCTTACAGTCCGCTTCCAGAAGCTTGCTTGCTTCCTGCACCCACTGCTTATTCTTGGTTATGATTCCAAATCCTCGACTGCGGTTGATATCCAAATACGTAAAGTTGAAGGACAGTATGCAAAGTATCCGCGAATCGATCACGATGACTTTATCGTGATAGCGGATCAAATCGTTGGCGGTTCGCGCGACGCTCGCTCCGGCCTCCAGAAAGCGCAACTCGAGTTCCCGCAGACTCTTCTCGCCGCCGTGATTGGCGTACGCAATCAGCGCGTCGATCTTCACCCCCCGGCTCATGGCCGCCTTTAATTCCTTTTCTAGGTCTCGGCGGTCGAAGCGAAAAACAGTCATATTTACGCTGTGTTTCGCTGCTTTGATAAGCGAAAGCACGGGCGTTATGCCATCGTCCGGCTGGATGATCAGCTTCACCTTGAGAAACTCCTTCCCCCGCCCAAACGCCCGATCCTCATAGTCCGGCGAGCTCCGCGATCCGC
This sequence comes from Candidatus Acidiferrales bacterium, assembly GCA_050746805.1. Lineage (GTDB taxonomy): Bacteria > Acidobacteriota > Terriglobia > Acidiferrales > UBA7541 > Palsa-295. The sequence continues at coordinate 16,895 of JBOGMW010000092.1, forward strand.
TCCCGTACCACCCTCGTATAGCCTTCGATTTGCGTCGGAGAATAACCCGCGGCCCGAAAGCAATCCCGCAGTTGGCTTTCGGATAGCTGCGACAACCTCTCACCAATTGTTTGCGCGTCCGCTTCCGGGATGTGCTTGCCCACCTCTTCCATGCGGCTGCGACTCCGGTAATTGGGAACATCAATAGCCTCGATGAGGGGCGGCCGGCTGTGCATCACAAAATCCACATAGCTTCTATCGGTATCTTCAATGAACTTCGATTTTGCGTATCCTCGCAGATTGCTTTTCGAGCGCGTAAAGTAGCTTCCAGTACTTCCGAAACTCGCGCCTACGTCGCTTACCAGAAAACGCCGCTCGCCGTCGATTACGTAGATGGAATTATTATCTGGATTGAGGTCCCAATTGTTGATCAAACACATCATCACCCGCAGCCCATCCAATTCTTTCGTGTTCACGAACGGATTCTTAAACCAGCTCCAATCTCCAACTTTCTTTTGGTCCTTGGGCCTGCGTTTCAGCCGCGCCCCGTGAACGACTCCGCCCTCGGAAACGTACTGGTTCCCGCGATGCAGTTTGGGAAGGTTCCGCACTTTCAGTTCCGCCACGTAGTAATCCTCGTCCACAAAGTACCCGGCGGCCCACAGCAAGCGGGTCGCGGCGGTTTCCGCTTGCGGTTCGGCTCCCAGTTTCACTCTCCACCGCGTGCCGTGCGCGTCGACAACGTCGAATTTAGGAGAAGTTTGTTTCAAGTCCTCCGCCACGAACGTATATGTGCCGTTCGGATCGGGCGCGTCCTCTTTGCCACCTTCCCCGTAATAAAGATCAAGCGTTTTCGGATCGCCGGGATTCTGCACCATCACGGCGGGAAGGCTGCTCGCTTCTTCAGCGAGTTCCATTCGCCTCGACTTCTTTTTTATCGTCTCCGCATTTTGTGATTTTTTCCCTCCCCGCTCCTGCGCTGTTCGGGCCGGAATCGAGAGCGCCAGAATAGCGAGTATCGCGCCAGTTGCCTGCCTCGGCCCCTTGGAGATCACGCCGACGCTCTCTTGCCCGAGTGGTCTGGCCTCGGCGTATCCGCCCACCGTGCCACGCTCTCTGCTTCCGTGCGATACATCTTCGCGTACGCGCCGCCTGCTGCCAGAAGATCTTTGTGCGATCCACGCTCGCGGATTTCAGCATCCGTAATAACGAATATCTCATCGGCCTCGCAAATCGTGTTCAGATGATGCGCGATGACCACGCAAGTCCGGCCTCTCATCAGCCGCTTCAAGGCTTTCATCACCACTTTTTCCGATTCCGGGTCCAAGCCTGAAGTGGGCTCGTCGAGAATCAGGATCGGAGTGTCGCGAATCACCGCGCGCGCGATCGCGATGCGTTGCCGCTGGCCCCCGGATAGCGATGCGCCCCGCTCGCCGAGCATCGTTGCATAGCCGTCCGGCAACTGTTCGATGAACTCATCAGCGTTGGCCATCCGCGCTGCGCGGATAATTTCCTTAGGAGGGGCGTCGGGTCTGCCGTAGGAAATGTTGTCCCAGACGCTCGCCCGAAATAGCAGCGTCTCCTGCAATACGCAACTGGTTTGGTCTCTCAGCGAACGCAATTTGAAGTTCCGAACGTCCTCGCCATTTACCTTCACAACGCCTTGCGTAGGGTCGTAGAAGCGCGGAATTAAACTGATAATGGTGGTCTTCCCCGTTCCGGAGGGTCCCACTAGCGCCGCCACTTGGCCGCATTCGATCTTCAAGTCGATGTTTTCCAGGACCGCATCGCTGCCGTTGTAGCTGAACTGAACCTTGTCGAACTCGATTGCGCCATTCAGCGCAGGGGCGCGGCGCGCGCGCGGCAGGTCGCGAACACGGCTCTCAATTTCCAATACTTCCTGAATCCGCTCGTAACCGACCAAGGCCTTTGAGACTGTGTCGATCTGCTTGGACATGTCGCGCATGGGCTTGTACATCTTGCCTAAGTACAACAAAAAAACGATTAAGACGCCGGTGCTGATCTCGCCTGCCAGGGCTAGCCTGGCGCCAAATCCCAGGACCAGGCACGTGCCCACTGCGATGATTACTCCTACGATTGGCGTGAGTTTGGCTTTCAGGTTTCGGGCGCGGAGCGCCGTTTCGACGGTCTCGAGGCTCTCCGCTTCAAACCGCTTCACTTCGTAATCTTCCCTGGCGAAAGCCTTCACCACCCGCACTGACGTCAGTCCCTCTTCCACAACAGATGTGAGCTCGCTTTCTTTTTTTCGCACGGCGCGCGATGCCCGCTTGATCTGCCGGGTGAGGTAATAAACCACCAAAAACAATGCTGGCACCACCGAAAGCGCGAAGAGCGTAAATTCCCAGTTGACGTAGAGCATTACGGCAACCATTCCGAGCAACGTCAAAACGTCTACCACGATTCCCAGCAGTGAATTGCTGAAAAAGCTTTGAATCGCTTCGATGTCGTCTGTCACCCGGGAAATCAGGTCTCCGGTCCGCGTCTCGTCCCGCTCCGCGAGTGAAAGCTGTTGAATGTGGTTGTAGAGCACGCGTCGAAGATCGTGCGCCACCCACTGACTTACGCTCGTAGTCATGTATTTATCGATATACGAGCTGACCGCATTCAAAATCGCAATCGCGGCCACCGCAGCTACGGCGAAATTCAGAATTGCAATTTTATTGGTTCCAAACAAATGGGCGATCGGCCCGCCGAGCCACTTCGGCAGGTGTTTCGATTGGAGGATGTTGTCGACAACCACTTTGATCGGCCAGGGATCCAGAACGTCGGCGAGCGTCTCGCCCAGAACCGCAATCAACGCCACGGTGAGAGATTTCCAGTGGGAGCTAATGAGGTGGGTAACTTTTAGTTTTGTTGGGATCTTTTTCTGCTGCTTCTTTTGCGCTGCGCGCTGTGTCATCGTGGCTCGTTGAGTCTTTCTCCAACAATCCTCCGAGTCAGATTCCCAGTACGTGTTTTATCAAACGACGAAACGGCGTCGAGTGGGCATCGGGTGATTCCCTCAAAAATATCAAGGCGTAAATCCTTAAATCTCAATGGAACGCTAGGGGAATGGATGTCACAATGCATGCGGTTCGATCTCCCCGCCGCGTGTGCGCGCACTTTCGGGCATCTTTGATCACCTCCGCCGCGTCCAAGTTATTGTGGGTTGTCCAATACCGAAGCTGGGTTTTCGACGCAGATTCTGCGCATAGGTGGCTAGCCATGTACCCCCGTGATTTTCGTAGCAGATCGATGACGTTCGGACGGATAGCGTTCGCTTTCATCGTAAGCTTTTTTCTTGCGGTTCCCGCGGGGTGGTCCCGGCCGACCCAGGATCCAACAGGCGTTTCGAACTTCGGTGAAGTTACCGCTGCTCTCTATCGTGGTTCGCAACCATCCGAGGCTGGTTTCGCTTCTCTGAAGCATATGGGTGTGGGAATCATCGTTAATTTTCGGAACGGGACTTCAGAGACGTCGAAGGAGAAACGAGAAGTCGAATCGTTCGGAATGAAATACGTTGGTATTCCCTGGAGCGGCAGAGACACGCCCTCGGACTCTCAGATCGTGCAATTCCTCAATTTGGTCAGGAACAATCCTCGGACCAAGATTTTCGTTCATTGCAAGCGCGGTGCGGACCGTACGGGGACGATGATTGCCGCCTATCGCATTGTCGTCCAGCATGAGCCTGTGCCGGAAGCTGTCTCGGAAATGCACAGCTTTCACTACGCACATTTTTGGCTTCCGCAACTCCAGCGTTACGTGGACTCGCTTCCCACGTTGTTGCACGATGACCCTTTGTTTAGCGCCTATGACGTTGCCGCCCCGGCCCCGAGCAGCGCAGCCACACTGGCTGCGGCATCTGCCACGCTGCATTAATCCGATGCCACCCATCGGAGATATATGCATGTCGACAGTTTTCCCGAATTGGCGGCACTCGAAATTCCAAAATCGACGCGATGCATAAGCAATCGTTGACACTTCCGCCCATCTCCGTGTAATTTACGATTTGGCTCGCCGTTCTCCCGGATTCGCTCAGCAGTCCGGCCTGAAAGCAGGAAAGTGTTGACCTCGCCGTTCAGCATGGCCGCGCTAGCCCTGGTCCCATGGAGCCCGGTGACGCGCTATTGGCACCAGCTCACCGACCCTACTTTCCGCGGTCTGTACCAAGCCAACGCCTTCGACCTCGCCATCATGATTCCTTACTTCCTCGTCATGGTGGTCCTGTCGGTCTACGGCATCCATCGCTACACGCTGGTTTACAATTATTTCAAGAATCGCAAGAACGTCCCACCGCCTCCGCCCGAAGTGAAAGATTGGCCGAGAGTCACGGTCCAACTTCCGATTTACAACGAACGTTACGTCATCGAACGCCTCATCGAAGCCGCCGCGCTTTTTGACTACCCGCGCGACCTGCTCGATCTCCAAGTTCTCGACGACTCCACCGACGAAACGCAACAAGTGGCCCGCGATTGCGTCGAACGTCACCGCGCGCTCGGCGTACCAATCAGCTACATTCATCGCACCAATCGCCAGGGTTATAAAGCTGGTGCATTGCACGAAGGACTGAAAGTCGCCACCGGCGAACTGGTCGCCATCTTCGACGCCGACTTTATCCCTCCCGCCGACTTCCTTCGCCGCACCGTTCCGTATTTCGTCGATCGGCAGTTGGCCATGGTTCAGACGCGCTGGAGCTACATCAATCGCAGTTATTCCGTGCTCACCGAAGTCGAAGCCATCCTTCTTGACGGCCACTTCGCCATCGAGCATTCCTCCCGCTACCGCAGCGGCCTTTTCTTTAATTTTAACGGCACCGCCGGTATCTGGCGACGCGCGGCGATCGACGACGCCGGCGGCTGGCAGCACGACACGCTAACCGAAGACACCGATCTTTCCTACCGCGCTCAGCTCCGCGGCTGGCATTTCCTCTATTTGCCGGAAATTGATTGCCCCTCCGAATTGCCCGTGGAAATGAACGCCTTCAAGTCGCAGCAGGCGCGCTGGGCCAAGGGCCTGATGCAAACGGCGAAAAAGGTCCTGCCTCGCGTCCTGCGTTCAAACGAGCCTTCCGCGCGCAAAGCCGAGGCCATCTTCCACCTCACAGCCAATATCAGTTATCCGTTGATGGTGTTTCTCTCCATCATCTTGCTGCCCGCTATGATCGTCCGCTTTTATCAAGGTTGGTTTCAGGTGATGCTGATCGACTTCCCGTTGTTCGTGGCATCCAGTTGTTCTATTTCGTCTTTTTATCTCGCAGCCGAACGCGCGCTGTATCCCAAGACCTGGAAGCGCACATTCTGGTATCTGCCTGTGGTGATGGCCGTCGGCATCGGCCTCTCGGTGAAGAATGCGCTTGCCGTGGTTGAAGCGATCTGCGGAGTGAAATCGGAATTCGTGCGTACGCCAAAATACCGTGTCGAAGCCGGCGCCCAGCAGGTAAAGTCCTGGATGAAGAAGAGCTATCGCAAGCGGCCGGGGCTGATGCCCTTTCTCGAGGTGGCACTCGGGCTCTACTTCGCCGCCGCCGTCCTCTACGGCATCCAAAACGAAAATTACGCTACCGTGCCCTTCTTCATTCTTTTCGTTTGGGGCTATCTCTACACCGGCGTCATGTCGCTAACTCAAACGTACTTCAGCGGCTTCCACTTCCGCCCTGCCGCCGCCATTCCCGCTGCGGAGATTCCTGTTTCCACTCCCACCGCCGAACAGATCTAAAGAAACCGCGCTGCGCGCGAGTCGTCCGCGGGGGCGCGTCCCCCTCGATCTTCCCTTCTAGTCCCCGCTCTTCTTCCACAACTTGCGCTTGATGTCCGGCCAGAATTCCTTCGCCACGTTCGATACCGTGTCCCACATGATATCCGTTCCCCACACGCTTAGCGTATTCGCAAACGTCCGGTCTTCCTGCGGGTGATACGCATTTGAGATGCCGGCCGCCACCAGATTTCCGGCGATTTCCGATGCGTTGAATTGTTCCGAACCGGCATCGGAGCGCGTCACGAAAATCCTGCTGATCGCGTATGCCGTCCGATGCATGATGCTGCCCTGTCCGAGCTGAAAATAGCGCGGGTCTTGTCGCAGCAGTGTTGGAAAAACTGCCACCGTCATAGTCGTTCCGATCGTCGCGTCGCCGTACTCCGTCCCGTACCGTTTCGCATAGCCCTTCAAACCCTGTCCGTATGACGGCTCGGAGTTCTCCGCCTGCCCAATCAGCGCCACGAAACCCACGAACGGAAATGTGTACGGGTCGAAATCGCTATCCGCCGCCATTCCGAACTTCCCCTTCGCGCTCAGCGGGCCGAACTCATCCTCGTTTTCAACGGTCGTGTAGTTCGGGATCACTCCGAAAAGCCGGTCATTCTTCGGCGCGGTCGAACCCTGGGTGCGACGTTGGTCAGGCGAGCTGTTTGCCGTGTCGGTGCTATTCGAGGCCGCTTGATCCGTTACGCCTGGACTAGAGGAGGTAGTACTTGCACTAGACGGTTCCTGCTGTTGCGCGATCACCTTCGGCGACCACGAAACAAAAAGCATTCCCAGACTGGCCGCAAGTACGGCGGTCCGTGTACACGCTGTCTTCGTCATCAGCTTCGGATTATCTCCTGGAGAGGAAGGAACTCACGAGTCTTTCGCGCCATTCGTTTCCAACTTTAACGAACCTGCCGAGCAGACACGACGATGACGCGCCCCGCGATTCGCCAAAACACTTACCCGATTGCAAACGCGAGAGTTAGCTGTATCTGGTGCCGCACCGATCCACCGCAAAAAAAAAGAAGGCCCACCTTTCGACGGGCCTTCAGGGAGAAAGCTCTACGGCCAATGCGCGGATGGCCACAGAAACCTTTCCTCGACCGCAGTCTAGTGAGTCAACTAATTGAAGTCAAGCACGAAACCCCCAAAATGAATCGGAGCTTAAGTATCTATCTGTCAGCGAAATAGACGCAAAGCGACTCTGTCTGGCAAGTTTTTATCCACGTGTTCCATTTTGATCCGCGGTCCGCTACGGTCGTAGAAGTCTTCCGCGCTGATCGATTTGGATAGGCCCAGCTGAATTACCTGCATGTGCTTTTCCCGGTCAAACACCTTCCCTGGCAACGCGCGCTTTACCGCCAATCTGAAACCGCCGAAAGCCAGTCCCGCAATGATCGAGAAAAGGCAGATTATCCCTGTGCCGACGATTGTCCCCACCACGATCGTCCCGATATCTGCCTGCTTTCCTTTGGGCGTCGGCTGATCCCATGTGAGCACTTCTCCAGACTTCACTTCATTCAGTAGAGCCCGTCCCTGCGCGTCGCTTGGCGCCGCCACGATCGCCAGGGTGGTAATCAACCGCTTTGCTAACAGCGGTGAGCCGATACCCGGTTTCGACCCGTTCACGTTGAATTTTCCAGCCAGTTGGTCGAGAGTCTGCGTGGCGATTTGCGGAGTCGGCAAATCTACCAGCAGCAGCGTCGCTTGCCCTTGTCCACTCCCGTACCGCGCCACTTCCGCTTCAGCCCCCATTTTGAAGCCCACCGAATCCCCCACCGGCGCCGGAAAAAACTGATTCAAAGTCCGGGGCCCGAGCACATATTTGTCTGTTCCAGGCACCATTTGCTTTGCCGGCAGTTGCTGCGGCAAATTGGGCAACGAACCCATTTCCGCATGCGCTTCAACCTTTTGAAGCAGCACTTTCAAATCCCGCTCGTCCTGCGGCAAATTCTGCCCGTGAATGTCCACCACCAGATTCCCTGCCAGAATCAGCGCCTCGTTCTCGGAAACGAACGCATGCTGGGCCAGATTCGAGCGTTTATCGTCATCCGCCCGCAAGTAACTCAATAACCCGTACGCGCCGCTTGGGTCCTTCATCCTGTACACATCCACTTCTAAAGATCGTGGGCCGTCTTTGTACCCGCCGCTTTCGCCAGCCATGAATCCGTACTCTGCCAGTGCCGGCGATAGCTGGTTCGTGCTTACACGCGGCTGCTGGCCGGTGCTGCCGGTAGCCGAGGGAGACAACCGAGGCTGCACCGTGCCGCTCCATCCGGCAAACGAATTGGGAAGGATGGATTGCGCGGCCGCGCCACTGCCGGCCAAGCCGAGCAAGCATGCAAGCAAAATGAATAGACGCATATTCGTACCTGGGAATTAGATACCGTAAGTTTACTTCGGGTTCCCGGTTGGCGCTACTGCGGCCGCGGCTTCCAGCGGCATCAGCGTGTGCAAGTTTGACGCGACCTTCTCTTTGTCGTAGGTCAGGCTGTTCACGCTTTTGAGGTATGCAGCCACTCCGCGATATAGCCCGAAGGCAATTCGCTGCCGCTGCTCGGAATTTCGCAACATGCGCTCGTCAATCGGATTGCTCAGAAACGAAATCTCCGCCAGCACGGAGGGCATGTTCGCGCCGATCAGCACCACGAACGGCGCCTTCTTCACTCCGCGATTTTTCTCGTTCCGGCTCACCAGTTCCAATCTCGCCGCAAGGGAATCCTGGATGTCTTCCGCCAGCTCCTTGGATTCCTCGATCTTGTCGTTCCGCGCGATCTTCTTCAGCAGGTCCGGCAGATCGTGTTCCATCTCATCGGAAGTCGCATTTTCGCGCGCGGCCACCGCCATCGCTTCCGGCGAAGTCGCGAAGTTGAGGTAATACGTTTCCACCCCGCGCGCGTGCGGATCCGGGCTCGAATTCGCATGAATCGAGATAAAAAGGTCGGCGTGCGCCTGATTCGCGATCGCCGTGCGTTGATTCAGAGGAACAAACACGTCCGTCTTGCGTGTATAAACCACCTGAGCGCCGGGTAGTCGCTGCTCGATCATGCGCCCCAGCCGCAGCGCCACGTCGAGGCAAACGTCTTTCTCTTCCAGCCCGTGCGATCCAATCGTTCCTGTGTCGTGGCCGCCGTGCCCAGGATCGATCACGATGGTCCGCACCTTCAAGCCCAGGACGCGCGCCAACGACCGCCTACCGTCGCGCGTTGGAGGTGGCACCGGAACCGGCTGCGCCTCATCCGCATCCACGGAAGCTCCAAACGGCGAACGCCGCACCGGCACTTTTTCCGCAGCCATGCTCGTATCGACTCTGTTCGTCTTCTGCGCCGGCTGCAGCCCGCGTGCCTTCGCTGCATCCGCTTTATCGTGCGCTCCCGTTGGCGCTGTCGGACTTGTCACGGACCTCGCCATGTCGTCGTCTGGAAGCCTCGACGAGCTAGCACTGGCTACGTTTACGCCCGCGTTGGTGTCCGCATCTGGCCCGCGTACTTCAATGACCAGCCGGTACGGCTTGCTCAACAGATATGCCGAATAGTCCTTGGCGCCGTTCACGTCAAGGACGATCCGCACCACCCCGTGCCGGTTCTGCGCCACGCGCACCGATCGCAGCAACCCACCGGTAATGTCCGGGGCGCTGCTCGCAAATTTTGGGCTCAAATCAGCCTTATAGAGATCGAAGTAAATGCGGTCCGGCGACGAAATCCTCGCTGCGGTGTACCGGATTGTTTTGTTGAGGCCGATCATCACCCGCGTGGCGTCGTCCGCATTCCACGTTCGAATACCGGTCACGTCCGCGGGGCCGCCCTCGGACTGCTGCGGCTCTACCCGCGTACCCTGCAGCACGGGCAGCTGATCCACGCCCGGCCTGGGCTGCGCGGCGTCCCCAACCCCCGGCCGACTCACATCGCGCAAATCCGCCAGCACTTCGTGTGCCTTCTCGGAATGTGGAAATCGCTTCAGATATTGTTTGTAAGTCGCTTGCGCGTCCTGCGCATCGTGCAGGTCGTCTTTTTGAATGTTGGCGATGGCCAGCAGCGCCGAACCGCGATAGCGGCTCCCCGGATATTGCTTAATCAAAAATCGATAGGCGTCGATTGCGTCCGCGAAGTATTTCGGATTGTAAAGTCGGCCCATTTCCTCATAGAGCTCGCCTTCAGCCGTCAGCGCCGCCGTGCAATCCTCCGAATCTGGCGTGATCGAGTAGACCTTGCGGTAGGCGGCGACCGTTTTCTTGTAATCGGCGGGCGAGCGGTCTTTTTCGAGGAAGCCTTCCAGCATCGTGCGCATCGTCACCGCGCGCGCAAATTGGTCGCGCGCATCGGACATTTCGTCCGCGCGCGTGCGCAGCGCGGCGCATAAAAATAGTATCAGCGCGATCCCGCTGACGATCAGGATGCGTTCGGGGACGGATTGTGGCGAAGTGGATGCGCTCGCTCTCATTCGTTCGTGAAAACCACCTGCCCGTCGGCTTCCACTTCCCGCCGCACCGGAGCCCTGCGAAATCCGGAAAGCGTCGGGGTATGGTCCGCGTCGGACCGGTAGTAAGCGTTGGTCACCTTGCGCACGTACCGTCGCGTTTCCGGATACCACGGAACGCCGCCGCTCGCGTCCACGGCGCCCGGGCCCGCATTGTAGGCCGCGAGCGACTTCTTTAGATCGCCGTGATACCGGTCGAGCAGCTCTTTCAGGTACGCCGTCCCGCCCTCAATGTTCTGGGCAGGGTCGTAAGGATTGCCAACGCCAAAGCGTTCTGCCGTTGCTGGGATCAGTTGCATCAGCCCCATCGCTCCCTTGGGCGATACTGCATACGGATTCCATGCGGACTCTGTGCCGATCACCGCTTTTACCAGCGCAGGGTCCAGGTCATGGCGTTCCGCTGCCTCGCGGACGATTTGCTCCATCTTCGGGTCAGATGCTGCCTCCGGTTGGGAAGTAGACCCGCTGGTTGTCTCATCGCTCGTCGAAACTGCCGAGCGGCCCAAAAGCGCCGCCGAGGGAGAACTAATAGTACCCCTATGACGGTGTTTTGGGGAATCCCCGTTAACGTAGACGATTTTGCCGTCGGCGCCAACGGAGGCCACGATTTGGGCATGAGTTGAAAGCGGCAGCGAGAACCAGATTCCCGCCATCATTGCTAGCGCGATGGTAGCAGTCGTCTTCACTGGCGCTCTCACTCAGGCCTTGGGGAAGGCAGATACGCTTCTTCACTCGCGAACAAACAGATAGGACACACGCCATAGTTCGACTACTGGCTCCAGCTCTCGGGGTCCGGCGGATTCCACCGGAATCCCGAAGCCGGACCGGAAGGCGAACATCCGGCGTAAGCTTCTGGCGCTATGGTGATTATAGAGAGCGATCTAGGATGGAGTAAACGTGACCAAGGGCTGTTTCTATGGCGGATGTGTCTTTTCCGCCAGCCTCGGCCAAATCGGGCTTTCCGCCCCCCGAACCGCCTACCAGCTTGGCAAGCTCCTGGACGATCTTCCCGGCGTGAAGTTTCGAGGTAAGGTCTTTAGTAACTCCCGCAATTAAAGCTACTTTGCCATCCTCGGCCGCACCCAAAACCACCACTCCGGAGCCGAGCTTTTGCCGCAGCACGTCCGCCAGCTGGCGAAGCGCAGCGCGATCGTAACCTGGAACCTGCGCGGCCACGACCTTGACGCCTTTCACGTCCCGGGCATTCTCGAGTAGTCCGTCGGCCAGCGAACCCGCGGATTTGCGCTTCAGGGCGTCGAGCTGCTTCTCAAGCTGCTTGGTGGATTCGAGCTGCCGTTCGATGGCGTCGAGGATGCCGTCTTCGCTCGAATTCAGCAAACCCGCCGCCGACCGCAACAGCGTCAGCGCGCGCTGGTAATCAGCAAGAGCGCGATCGCCGGAAATAGCTTCCACGCGACGAACGCCAGCAGCCACCGACTGCTCTCCGACAATCTTGAACATGCCGATTTCGCCCGTGCGCGACACATGCGTCCCGCCACAAAGTTCCCTGCTATAAAAGCCGCGCGGCGACGCCGGATCGGCAATCGTCACCACGCGGACGTTCGACTCCGGGTACTTATCGCCGAAAAATGCCAGCGCGCCGGAGGCCAGCGCGTCGTCGATATTGGTGATGTCCGTGCGCAGCTCCAAGTTCTCCAGAATCTCTTCGTTCACTTGCTGCTCGATGTCAGCTAGTTCGCTGCGATCCACCGAGGCGAAATGCGAAAAGTCGAAGCGCAAATGATCGGGAGCTACGAGCGAGCCTGCTTGCTTCACGTGCGTGCCCAGGATATTGCGCAGCGCCGCGTGCATCAGGTGCGTTGCGGTGTGATTGCGCATGTTGTGCGCGCGGCGGTCGGCATTCGCGACCGTCGCGACACGATCGCCAACCTGTAAATCTTCGTTGGCGAGAATTCGGTGGGCCACTAGCCCGCTGACCGGATAATAAGCGCCGCGAACTTCCGCCAGATGCAGCGACCCAGAATCGTCGTAGAACCCGCCGATATCAGCCACCTGCCCGCCGGATTCGGCGTAAATCGAAGTACGGTCGAGCACCACTTCCGCTTCCTGGCCCTTGCGGATTTCGTTGACGGGTCCCTCTTTAGTGATGATCGCTTCCACGCGGCAATCGCTCACCGCCGTGCCGAAATAGAAATCGGGCTCGGTGCGAAACGTTTCCGCAAGTTGCGCGTAGGCCGGATTGGCGGCGGCTTTCGACGTGCCTTTCCACGATGCTCTCGCGCGCGTTCGCTGCTCGTCCATCGCACGATCGAAGCCAGGCCAATCGACCTGGATGCCGGCGTCGCGCGTCACGTCTTCAATAAAGTCGCGCGGCAAACCATAGGTGTCGTAGAGTTTGAACGCTTTTGTGCCGTCGTATTTCTGAGCCGGGATGCGAAGCAGGGCCGCTGCGCCTATCGTCTCGGTCGGCATCGTGTAGCTGAGAATTGGCGCGAGGTCATCGTCCAGCTTTTGGAGTCCGACTTCGATCGTTCGTTCGAACCGCTTTTCTTCCTCGGAGACGACTTTCAGCACATGCGCACCGGCTTCGCCGAGGAGTTCCGGATAAGCGCCGCCCATCAGGTTGCGGACGGCGACAATCATTCCTGTAAAGAACGGCTTTTCGGGGCCGAGCAGCCGAGCATGGCGCATCCCGCGGCGCATGATCTTGCGTAGCACGTAGCCACGGCCTTCGTTCGAGGGAATCACGCCATCGGCGACCAGAAAAGCGGTCGCGCGAGAATGATCCGCGACGATGCGAAACGACGGATCGAGCCTAGGATCGCGTCCGTATTTCGCCGGCACGTGCTTTTCCACCTCGCTGATCAGCGGCATGAAAAGGTCGGTATCGAAATTTGAAATTTTGCCTTGCAGCACAGCCGCCAAGCGCTCCAGCCCCGCGCCGGTATCCACCGAAGGGCGCGGCAAGGCATTCAGCTTGCCCTGCGCCTCGCCCGCCGCGGCCGGGAGGCGGTTAAACTGCATGAACACCAAATTCCAGATTTCGACGTAGCGCCCGCACTCGCAGCCGAATTTGCAGTCGGTATGTCCCTGATCGGAAGCGGCCGGACCCATATCGTAGAAAATTTCGCTGCACGGGCCGCAGGGACCCGTATCGCCCATGGCCCAGAAATTGTCCTTAGAGCCGAATTCGAAGATGCGCTCGGCGGGAATGCCTTGCGCCAGCCACGCCTTCCCTGCTTCCACGTCGCGAGGCACGCCGGAGTCGCCCTTGAAAATCGTCACGTAGAGCTTATCTTTTGGAATCGCGTACCAGTTTGCGCCGGTGATCAGTTCCCACGCGAAAGCTACCGCTTCCTTCTTAAAATAATCGCCTAAGGAAAAATTGCCCAACATCTCGAAAAACGTGTGGTGGCGATTGGTGAAACCGACATTTTCGAGATCGTTGTGCTTGCCGCCGGCGCGCACGCATTTCTGGCAGGACGTAGCTCGCCGGTAATCGCGCTGTTCGAGGCCCAGGAAAACGTCCTTGAACTGATTCATTCCGGCGTTGGTGAAAAGCAGCGTGGGATCGTTCGTCGGGACGAGCGAGGAGCTGCGCACGATGCGATGGTCGCGCACCTCGAAAAATTTCAGGAATGTGCTGCGGATGTCGTTTCCAGTCATTTTGTCGCTCGCCTACGCTCGCGGATCTCCATAGACTTCTCAGGCATTCCAGCGCGCCGCCATTCGCCGAGGCCCAGTTCAACTATGCTGCTCTGAAGGCTAGCTCTACATTTCTGCAAAGGCTGATGCCTCAAATGGATCGCATGCAAATGGGAACCTTGGTGCGCTTCATTATCGCAGAGGCAGCGGAGGAGAGGCAAAGCCTTGCAGGCAAGTCGTCAGCCTGCTCCATGTCTCTGGCGAGACAGCCGATGCACTGCAAGGAATGCGACGGTCACTCGTCCTTGCGGTCGTGGCGCTGGCGGAAAGTTTCGAAGAAATCGGCGATGTGCTGCCGGTGGTGCACGTGTTCCAGCAACTTCAATCCGCCGCGGATGCCCACGCGATGCGCAAACGAAACCATCAGGCCCTTCTGGAAATCATTGGGCGCCAGATCGAGATGGTGGCTTGCCGCTTTGCCCGCCGGGTAAGGTATAGCGGGAATATCTTTTCGCGGCTCGGAGCGCGTCAATAGGTGCGCCAGATTGGGCGCTGATTCGATGCGGCGGCTCTTCAGCATCGCGCTGTTCGGAATCTCCAACCAATCGCGGAGAGTTGCCAGCACAGATGTGTGATCGTATGGGCGGTCGGTGGGCGATCGAAACACCGTTCCCGCTTCGATCCACGGCGAGATGGCAATCATCGGAACGCGCACACCGTAGCGGTCGAAAGCAAAGCCATTGGGACCGCGGTGCTCGTCGGGCGCTGGGCAACCGTACGGTGGCGGCTGATGGTCGACGCAGCCTCCGTGTTCGTCGTACGTGATCAGCAGCAGCGTGCTCTCCCAATGCGCTCCGGTGCTTACCGCCTGCCACACGCGCCAGATGAGCCGGTCGGCCAAAAGCATGTCGTGCGGCGGATGTCCGTCGTTGGGATCAACCAGGAAGCTCGGCTCGAGAAACGAATAGGCCGGAAGATTGCCGGTGCGAGCGTCCTTTTCGAACGCCTCCAAGTTTTGAAAATGCGGCTCCAGCAGCGCGTCCCAAAGCTGCGGGAATTGCAGCCGAGTGCTGGATGTCAGGGAACTGTCGTTGAAAACGGCCCAGCTAATGTTTTGAGCTGTGAGTACGTTAAAGATCGTCGGCGTGTCGTACGCGAATGGATCGTACGGGTAGTCGTCCACCTGTCCCATGGATGTGCCGGTGTGAAAGAACGCCCGGTTGGGCCAGGTCTGCGTCGGAACGGACGCGTACCACTCGTCAGAGATGGCGAAGTTGTACGCCAGCGCGCTGAACGCCGGCAACTGGTCCGGCGTGTAGCACTGCATGATTTCGTGGCCGCGGCCTGGGTTCTTTTCTGCGTAGCTCAGGATGAACCCGTTCATGGAGGGTTGCTGCTCCGGAGCGGGCTGGCTCGTTCCGAACAACTGCAGATTCACGTGGTCAAAGCGCTCCTGCGGATTCGCGTTGGGAATGCAGAGATTCTCGGCTCCGACGCGCACCTTCACGTCGTCCGCGGCGCCGCGTCCTGAAAAGTAGGCCGGATTGGAGGGATTCGAAAATGACGGCGGCATGCCGTTGAATTCGTGACGGCTGTGCGACGGCAGGAAGTGCTTCGGACGCTGCTCGCCATAGTAGAGGAAGCCGCATAGATGGTCTAACGAGCGGTTTTCCAGCATCAAGACGACTACATGCTGTACGTGCTCGAATTCCTTCAGCATCTCTCGTTTAGCATAGCAAACGGCGGGGGAAATTTGATCGTCCATTAGCCGTTACGCAGCAACGGACTGATTCAAGCGCCGTCGAGCTGGGAAAATTGCTTCAGAAGCGGACGCGGGGGCCGGTTGCGGAGAGGAATCGGGCCGTGGACTGTGGGCTCAGGTGAATCCCCTACCAGGTCGCCCTCCCAGGTATAACCAGTACCCCCGCTAGGGCTTACGCCTGCTTGTTTGAGGCACGCCGCATTGAGAATATCCAGGTATGGGGTGACCAGAAAATTTACTTCTGCCCCTAGGGGAGACACTTTTTATGGCAGCTCAAAATTCGCACTCGGTTGTCGACATCAGCGGCGATTTCGTCGGCATCACGCCCGATTTGCCAAAAAACCGAACCCTGTCGGCGAAGAAGCGTAGGAATCCCGCGGATAGGGACTTGGAAGGCTCGCTGGTGTCGGCTCTTCTGGCGGGAGACAAGGAACTGGACCACGTCCTGCACGAAGTTGAATCGATTTCTCAGGCTCTCAGATCCGGCAAGCCGAGCGATGCGGACCTCCGTATCGCCGCGCACCCAGCCGTATGGTGCGCCGTGAAACAGATGCTCCTCGAACGCGAGCTGCGCCATTTGGCGCTTTCCGACGATCTTACCTGCCTCTACAACCGGCGCGGATTCTATGCCGCGGCAACGCATCAATTGAAAGTGGCGCGCCGGAATCAGAAAGCCGCGGTGCTGCTCTTCTGCGATGTAGACGGCCTGAAGGCAATCAACGATACCTTCGGGCATCGCGAGGGCGATCACGCGTTAGTTCGCACCGCGGATGCGCTCGAAGAAGTCTTCCGCGATTCGGATGTGCTGTCGCGGCTCGGCGGCGATGAATTCGCGGTCTTGGCCACGGAACTCTCCGCTGAACACCACCACACTATTCTGAGCCGTTTGTACCGAAGCCTCAAAAAGGCCGGGAAAGACGAGTTGCGATACGAGCTATCCCTGAGCGTCGGCGCGGCGTGGTTCGATCCTGAGAACCCAACCACTCTGGGCGAACTGATGGAGCAAGCCGACCGCGCTATGTACGAAGAGAAACGCAAACGACGCCTTTCCCCCCTGTCAGACGCCATTCTTCCCAGAGCTGGCGATGGGGGAGGAAGATCCAGTGCGCTTACTCTTGCTAAGGCGAAGAACTGAGCCACGCGTCGCCGTGGGAATGCCGGTTTATCTGGCCAGGGAGGGTTTGGGTGACGAAACCGAGCTGGCAGTGGCGATGGACGCTGGCGCGCACGGCGTTCGCGTAGTCACCAGTCGCCAATGGCGACGCGGCGAAACCCTCCAGATCAAATCTCTTGTTAGCCAATTCTCCGTTCACGGCAAAGTAGCCTACTGTTGGCGACAGCTGGAACACAGCTATTGCACCGGTGTCATCGTGGAAAGCCCCAGCCCAAAATGGTGGGAGAAACTTTTGTCCTAAGAACGCGCCTGCGCAAGCCGCCCCGCGCGCAGCCATTCTCCGCAGCTTCGCTCATCCATAGCAATTAGCACAATCTCCATCGTTCCCTTCACATTTGTCGCCGGGGCAGAAAGCGGCCCCCAGAATCTCAGGTGCGCCGAGGCCCGCGCGTATTCGCCTCTGTGAAGCTTCACAACGCTCCAGGAAGGGTCGAGAACCCGCGCACGCCCTGTGGTCCGAAGATTTGCGCCTCGATGCTCTAAGGGAAATTCCGAGTTTTGCGACTGCGCTCGTTTCTAGCCCTTGGCGCCTTCGGGTCCCATGACTTTGGCGGCCATTTTGGCGACGAACGCGCGCGGCGCGAAGCGCTCGCCGAACACCATCCAGCGGTTGCGGCCGCCGGAAATCACGCTGCTCTTCCCTTGCGCCAGGCCTTCGAGGCCCACACGCGCGACCTTCTCAGCGGTTTCGGCGTAGCGGAAGGCGCGGTCGGGCTGGTGCGCTACCTGCTGAAATTCGGTGTTGGTCGAGCCGGGGCACAGCGCGCAGACGCGCACGCCAAGCCCGCGCACCTCTTCCGCAAGGCCCTCAGCGAAGATCAGGTCGAAGGCCTTCGTGGCGGCGTAGGCGGAAATGAACGGTACCGGCTGGAACGCCGCGGTCGATGCAACAATCAGGATGTCTCCGCTGCGGCGCTCGACCATCCTCGGCAGGTAGATGCGCGTCAGCCGCACCACCGCATTGCAATTGACGTCGATCATATCCGTAAGGCGCGCTTCGTCGATTTCGTGCGTGTAGCCGAAGACGCCGAAGCCTGCGTTGTTGATCAGCAGCTCGATTTCGAGCCGTTTGCTCTGCGTGAAAGCGTGAATCGCAGCAGGAGCTTCCGCCCGCGCGAGGTCCGCGGCGAAAACCTGTGCCTCAACGCCGTGCTTCGCGGAAAGCTCTTCGGCCAGCTTCTGCAAACGATCCACGCGGCGCGCCGTTAGCACCAGATTGGCGCCGCTGGCGGCCAATTGCTCGGCAAGCGCCAAGCCGATTCCGGCGCTGGCTCCCGTAACCAGCGCCCATTTCCCTTTCCAACGTCCAATCGCACTATAGTTCACGTTGCTCGCCACCGGCAGCCTCCCATTCAGAAAGGCCATCAGACCACAATTGAGCTTTAGCGGAAACTGGAAAGGTTGCGAACGGAATCCGAGTGCTACGGCAGAGGCGCGCGAGTTTATGCGCGGTGGGTGTTCGGCGGCGGGAAAACGGCGGTGCGGATGCGCCCGCCTTCGAGCTTCAGGCGATCGAGCAGGCGGCGCGCCCAGACGAATTCTGCCGCCAGAACGCCCAGAGCCAGTAGAATCGTCACCACGCCTGGCGCCGGAGTAGCGATCATCGCGATCCCCGCTATCAGCAAGGTGAACCCGAAGAGGATTCGCAGGAACCGCTTGGCC
>JBOGMW010000093.1:0-4322 GCA_050746805.1 Candidatus Acidiferrales bacterium
GCAAACCTGCTCCGAATATTCGATTTTTCAACATGGATGTATTCACGATTTCTGGCCGGAGCGTTCGCGCGTTGCGCCACGGAATGGTTGGGCAACCGGGGTGGGAGCTTTTCGGTCCCTGGGAAGACGGCGATGCAGTCCGCAACGCGATTCTTGAGGGCGGACGGGAGTTGGGGATTCGCCAAGTGGGCGCACGCGCTTATCCGACGTCGTGTCTTGAGTCCGGCTGGATTCCCTCGCCGCTTCCGGCGATTTATACCGGCGGAGAAATGAAGGAATATCGCGAATGGCTGAAGCCAACGAGCTATGAAGCGACGGCGTCGCTGGGGGGTAGCTTCTACTCCGATAATATCGCGGACTATTATTTGACTCCGTACGATCTGGGGTACGGACCTTTCGTCAAATTTGACCACGATTTCATTGGAAAAGCTGCTCTTGAAAAGATGGATCAGGGGAAGCGAAAGAAAGTTACGCTGGTTTGGAACCGCGACGATATCAAACGCGCGTGGGGTTCGCTATTCGAGGACGGCGACATCGCCAAGTACATCGATCTCCCTCTGGCGAACTACTCCACTCTTCCGTTCGACAAGGTGTTGAAGGACGGGAAAATGGTGGGCGTATCAACCTACACGGGCTACACGTACAATGAGCGCGCGATGCTGTCGTTGGGCGTTGTGGATTGCCAATACGGCGAGGTGGGAACGGAGGTTGCGGTTTTGTGGGGCGAGGAGAATCGCGGCACGTTGAAGCCGACGGTCGAGCGCCATACGCAAGCTACGATCCGAGCGACCGTTGCATCGGTGCCTTACGCCGAGGTTGCGCGCGTCGCGTATCGACCGCACTAAACGCACGCGAAGCATTTTTGCTCATTGGTTGGTCATTGTTGTTCATTGGCGCACTAGGGAGAAAAGTCGATGGGATACATATTTCATCAAGACGATCTGCCGAAGCTAATCTCGGCAGTTCCGGGTCGCGAACGGACGTTTTTCGTGAACAAGGAACTGACCAAGATCGACGACATGCTTGCGGGGGTGATGCACTACGACAAGGGCGCTTCCTCACCCTATCACCTCCACAAAAACTGCGAGCATTTTTATTTCATCATGGAAGGACAAGGCACCGTCGAGTCCGAGGATGGAATCCGCGACGTGGGACCCGGCGACATGGTTTTCATTCCCGCGGAAGAGAAGCACCGCCTGCGGGCCACGAAAGCGCCATTGTTCTATTTTGAATTTCAGGCCCCGAATCGGTTCGTCACCACAATTTTGGACGGAACCCCTGAGGACCTCCGCTGGAACCGCGTGGAAGGCGGAGTGTGGGTTCAGACTTAATACTTCGGCCGAACCAAGGAGACCTACCTTATGCTGACTTTTATCGATACGAACCAGCTACCCAAGAACAAAACTGTCGAGGGCGAATTCACGGAGGTTCTGAACCGGGACCTGTGCGGCACCAAGAACGTCGTGGCGGCGCTGCGCTGGTTGAAATCGGGCGAGAAATTCACCGCCGAAACGACCAACAGACATCAGCTTCTCTATGTGATGGAGGGAAAAGGAACCATTCGCCTGGACGATAAGGATTACGAGGTGTCGAAGGGCGCCGGCGTTTATCTGGCTCCTTCGGAAACCGCGACGATCCGGGCCGCTGAAAACGGTTCGATGAGGCTCTTTCATTTGGTGGTTCCGAAGATTCCGGCGTGACGGAAAATGGGAATTTTGCGCTGAGCCCAGTCCGCGAATAAGCACTCTTCGCGCGAACTGGTTGGCGACGGGCGGATCACTTGAATAGTCGCCGGGGGTGAATCGATGGTGAGTCGATGGTGAGTCGAGTTGCCAGACTGGCTCCAATTATGTTCGCGGCTGTGCTCGCGACACTGTCAGTGTGCGCGCCAGCGCATGCGAGGTCGTGCGAAGAGCTCTCGTCACTGAAACTGACAAATGCCAGGATCACATCGGCGACGACCGTGGCTCCCGGTCAATTTTCGGTGCCGAGAGGACTCGGCGCAAACATGCAGGGACCTTTCGACCGCAGATCCGAAGCGGCGAAATTGCCTGCCTTCTGTCGCGTTCAAATTACTGCCGCGCCGGCTATTAAAACGGAAGTATGGATGCCCGCGTCCGGCTGGAACCGCAAATTCGAAGCGGTGGGCAACGGCGGGAAAGCCGGTTCGATCAGCTACCCAGCGATGGCAACGGCGCTGAAAGATGGCTATGCAACGGCGAGCACCGATACCGGGCATGAGGGCAGCGGAAATGACACAAAGTGGGCGTTCCATCATCCGGAGCTGATCAGAGATTTCGCTTACCTTGCCGTACACGAAATGACGGTGACGGCGAAGCGGGTGATCGCGGCTTATTACGGCGATGGCCCGTCACGCTCTTTCTTCAACGGATGCTCCACCGGCGGCCGGCAGGGGTTGATGGAAGCGCAGCGCTACCCGTACGATTATAACGGGATTTTATCGGGCGATCCGGTGATCGACTACACGCGTCTTCAGGCGGCGCATTTTTCAATTGCACTGCGGACGAGGAAAGTTCCTGGAAGCTATTTTCCACCAAGCATACTGCCGGACATTCAGAAGGCTTCCCTTGCAGCTTGCGACGAGATCGATGGAGTTCGAGACGGATTAATCGAGGACCCGCTGAAGTGCGACTTCAGGAAAAATCCTTCGGTGCTTTTGTGCAACGGCGACCGTTCGTCCACGTGCCTTACCGCAACGCAATTGCAGACGTTGAAGGATATTTACGCCGGGTATCGCGACCCGCGAGGCCAAGTTGCGTATCCGGGGTTTATGCCCGGACACGAGGCGGGCTGGGGCTTCTTTATCCTGGCGGGGGCCGACCCTTCGGAACCGTTCACGGATCAGTCCGCGGTCGGCGCGGTGGGGTTTTTCAAGTATTTCGTATTCGGCGATCCCAACTGGAATTTTCTAAACTGGAACTACGACAAGGATATGACTTACACCGACAAGAAGCTGGCCGCCGAGATAAACGCCACGAATCCCGATCTGAAGGCGTTTCGAGCTCACGGAGGAAAGTTGTTGCTATACCACGGGTGGACCGATCCCGGGGCGTCTCCGCTTGAGACGATCGACTACTACGACGGCATAGTGGCACGGCTTAGCCGGACGCAAGCAGAAGCTCCTGGCCAGGAAACAGCCGGGTTTATCCAGAACATCAAGATCACGGAGGATTTCGCGCGCCTGTTCATGGTGCCAGGAATGGATCATTTCGGGGGCGGGCCGGGACCGAACGTATTCGACGCATTTGGCTCGTTGGTGACTTGGGTTGAGAAGGGCCAGGCTCCGAGCAAGATCATTGGCGCGCACATGACCAGCGGGACCGCGACTCTTACTCGCCCGCTGTGCCCGTATCCGATGACGGCGCATTACACGGGGCATGGCAGCACGGACGAAGCGGCGAATTTTGTTTGCAGATTACTTCGAAACTGAGGTTTAGCTCTCACAGTAGATCTTAGACCGAGGATTAGAGATGCGCCGTGCGTGTAAAGTCAGTTCTTGAGCACGATCACGTAAATACCTCTCGAGGCTACTGGAACAAATACGTGCTGGTTGCGCGAGTTGGACGCAACCGAGTGGCTTGGGAGTGCGATGGTGCCAATAAACGCATCGTTGGCGGCATTGACCACCGATACGTCCGCCTCGCGTGAAAAATAGTAATTGTCGGAGCCCGGATCGTACCAGATTTCGTCCGCGTCAGCGCCCTTGGAGACGATCTTAAGAATTTTCCCGCTACCAGGATCCAAGGAAACGCCGCCGACGCTTCCACAGACTTGCCGCCGGTGGGAATAGAGCGAATGATCGAGGTACCCGGCTTGGTGGCGTCGGCTTCGATGATGTTTGCGTCACCGTCGCCAGCCCAGACGTGGCCGAGATCGTCCGTCACCACGCCATTGGGTCCGGCGCAAAGGCGCATTTCGCGCGGCTGCCCCAGGCACGGGCGGCTGCCTGTGTAATGTCCGCGGCCGATGAAGCCGAGAAACGTGTCGGTGGCGGAGTCGACCGGATCAATGGCATTGTTGTTGCGATCGGCGATAGTTTTCGACCGACCGCCGCAAACTGTTGCAGCAACGTAAAAATGTCACCCTAATGGCAACGTAAAAATGTCACCCTCCGGCGAGGTGGGAATGCTGAAGCCGGGTATCGCGATAGTAGAGCGAGACGCGGCCGTTGAGGGCGTGATGGATCTGAACTTTGGCGCCGGCGAAACTGAAGCGGCGAGGCTGTGGATGGATTTGTAGGCGCTGGCCGTCCCATTGCACGACGTTGTCGTTGCTGACGATGCGCTGGTGGGTGAAGCAGC
>JBOGMW010000094.1:0-3288 GCA_050746805.1 Candidatus Acidiferrales bacterium
TGGCGGCGTCCAGCGTTGCGAAGGGTTCCGGGATGGTCAGGAATTTCGGAAAATCACTCTTGGTCAAACCAACGAGTTTGAAGGAGGACCGTCCGGCCGTCACTTGCACTGCATGGTTATCGAGGCCTCGGCAGCGAATTTCGCCGCTCGCAACGGAACGGACAATTTCCAGGAAGCGCAGGCCCGGAACGACGACAGCGCCCTTGGTCTTTACCTTTGCCTGACACGTCGTTCTGGCCGTGACCTCCGAGTCGGTCGCGGTGATCCTCAACTCGAATCCTTCTGCTTCCAAGAGAAAATGAGAAAGTATGGGGATCGTGCTTCGCTTCTCCACCGCGTTGCGAACGAAGTTTAGCTCCCTTACCAGATCAGATCTTTCAACGAAGAAATCCATTGAACACACCTCTTTCTCTGCCCTAATTCAAAGCGTTCGGCGGATTGACCGTCCGGTTCCGAGGTGAAACGATCCGGAAGCCGTTGGGAAGGGCTGCAACGAGACTGTGAATCAGATGGGACGATCGTCGGCTGTCTTGGCACAATGTGCGCGGATGTTGACGTATTTCTAAAAATGCCGCACACAATGGGAGGAGCCGGAGGCAAGGCAGGCCTGAAACCAGATAGCCGAGGCAGTGCACGCCAAGACACAGAATCGCTCCACTTCACTTAGGTTCTTAGTTCTGTCGCGCGCCTCAGCAACGCCTCTAACGTCCGCGGTGGATCCCCAGCGTCCAGCATGGACTTGAAAACTGCATAGACATCGGTTCTCGTCCCGGCCTTCTGCAGCGTGGATTCGTCGTTCACCGAAGCGTATACAATCACTTTGTCCTTGGACAAGAAGCGAAAGAACAGGCGATAACGTCGATGAAATTTCGCGCGAAATCAGTGGCGATTATCGGGTCCGAGTGTGTCGCCTTGCCAAAACTCTGGAGGGTTGGGATTTCGAGGAATGCTTTCCTGAATTAGCCAACGGATCCGCGTGAGCAGTGTGGCCATGGGATGTTCTTTGAAGCTGGTCGGCTGGTTGATCAAAGCTGTTCGACAGCCTCGGTCAGCTTCTTTAGCTCGCACTCAAAAAACGGATAGCTGAAGAGGCGCCAGCACTTTACTTCCATTCAGAGCAGCGCCTCGTCTCCAAGTCCTCCTCAGAAGAGGTTTTTACCTCTTTCACGATTGTGCCGATGCGGTCGAGAATGTTGCGGTCGAGCGGCCTGATGCGTGCCGGAAAGCGCTGCATATCAGAGGCCAAGAAACTCAGGAAGGAGGAAAGCACCGGATCGTTCTCCGCGCTCTTCTTTTTAGGTTCGGGATCGGCAGTTGGCTTCGTCATACTTATCCGTCCCGAGCCGCGCATTAGGTGATGGCTGCAAGCACGCTGAATTGAACAAACCAGGAGGCCATGCGGCGCGCTAGATGCGAGGACGATAGCTCTTCGCAGGAAACAGGTCAGGAATCGAGTTTGGGTCCACCCCTGGAATCTGCCGCTTCGGCAGAGGAGGCGCAGGAATCCTGTTGTAGCGGTTGTTCCACTTGATCCACGCCTCCCGGAAGAACACTCCAGGCGCGGGGTTGTCTAAAGTAGCTTCAAAATCCGCATTGGAATAATAGTTGCGCACGACACTTACATCGTTTTCACTGCCATAGTTCATGAGGTACGTCAGAAAGTATTGTGTATTTCCGAGCACCTGTTCGGGTGGATCGAACCAGACGACCTTGCGGGCGACGATTTTGAGATCCTCTGGATAATTTGTCATTCTCGCGCCGAGTCGTAGAGACCGGTTCTTCCTTTCAAGAATGGCAATCTACTCAATTGTATCACGGCCGCCGCAGCGACCAGTTCCTTTCGAGTTGTCTGATCTAGTTGATTCAGATCACCCTCATCAAAGCTTCCGAGAGCACGGAGGGTAATCGCAGCGTCGAATCGCTCTCCATACACGGCTCTACCCGCTGCCAAAGCGGTCGGCAAATCGATGCCCGCCCTCATAAGTGCAGCGATGTCCCAGTAGTCTTTGGCTGCGGCGCGTTGCTGGACCACCGCAACCTTACAGCCAGCGAGATCAAGCAGAGATGCAACTCGAACACGGTTTCCTAAAGCGATGTCGGGCTCATGAATTCGTTTTAGGTCGAGTCCCCCAAAGTAAGACATTTGAACACGTCCCCGCCTTTCGACAGCACAAACTAGAGTGTTCTCGGCGGCTTGCACCACGGCCGCGCTCTTGAGGAACGGTACACCGCCGAGAAGATCCTCGGACGCAAATGTATCCGTTGTGAAGAAATCGAAATCTTCCGATGCCCTGTGACCCAGGCGCAGTGCGAGCGCAGTTCCGCCGTAGAGAACGAATGATCTCGGTGTCGACTCAAGTTCGTCCCAGAGCAAACGCTGCGAATGAGGCAATATGTCCAATCTCGGCGTGAACAACTCGACCTCCGGCTGATTAACGGTTGCGCTGTTGCACTCCGGTACGAGGCAGGATAGCGCTGCCCATCCTGATTCCGGAGCCCATTCTAAGGGGAAAAGTAGGCGTTGTTCACGAAGAATCGCCCAGTCTTATAGCTGAGCGCATACCGCAAGGCCGCATGGGATTGCACGTGCGAACTCAGAATTCGGCGGTCTTCGTCAACTTCTGGCCGTACATCCACGGTTGCAGCCTGATCGTTGTAGTCCAATCCTGGAAACTGGGTATCCGCCCCAGGTCCTCGCGGACATGCTGCTCTCCGATATATCGCACCGGCACCTCTTTCCCTTGGCTATTCCGGATAGCCACACCGAAGATCCGCTCTGCCAGGAAAACCCCTTCTGCATGGTGCCTCAGGGCTCGATGCCTAACGTCTGCCAGGATGGCTTTCGACTCATCGAACCACTGGTGGATACGCAGGTAATCGTCGGCGACGCCGCCGAATCTGCGAGCGCTACTCTTCGCGTGTTCTAGAGGATGAGCCATGAGCTAAATCTCCCGCGGTTCCTCAGGGTGACTGACGGTTTCGTACCAGTTGTGCTCCACGCGAATCGTGAGCGTTTGAACGTTGAACGTAACCGTTCCGAAGCCGCCGTCGCCGTCCTCGTAGCCTTGTGGCGCAAAACCCTCGAGCAGATCACCCAGCGTCTGGAGATTGAGATCGACGGGCAGGCGCGATTCCTCAACGGGTTTCTCTGTGGCATCTTGGAACTCAGGTGGTTCCGCACGCCCTTCATCGCCATCCCCGTAGTAGATAACCGTCACTCGGGCGACTCCCGCAGCGCGCAAGCAATCAGAAAACTTCAGCACTTTGTCTTTCCGTTCTTGCTCTGTG
>JBOGMW010000095.1:0-2250 GCA_050746805.1 Candidatus Acidiferrales bacterium
CAAGTACGCCGTCCGCCAGCGGCAGTTCTGCGCCCGCTTCCGGCATATCGATTTTCAAGCTCCGCAGCGAGTCCACGAAAAACGTTGCACGCCCGCCCATTTCTTCGCGCAGTAGCGTCACGCCGGCCCGCGCATGGTCGAACGTTTCCACCACCACGTACTCCAGTTCTTCGCGCAGGAATTGCTCCACTGCGCCTTCGTATTGCTCCTGCACTTCCGCGTAGTCCGCCAGCAATCCGACCGCGCGAAATCCTCCCGCGCCGGCAAATTGGCCGGCGCCCGTTCCGCTCGCGCCAAATAACTTCTGCACCGCGTCCGCGGTGTAGGTGCGTTCACTCAGGATCCGTTCGAGCGACGCCCGCCGCGCTCGCTCGCCCGAGAGTTCCTGCCGGACGCGTTCCAGTTGTGCGCTTGTTTCTTGCTGCGTCTGCCGAAGCTCTCCGAGGTGCGATTGCGCCTCTCGAACCACGGCGGCCGATCGCCGCGACTCATTTTCCGCGTTCGCGAAGCCCGTTTCGGTGCTCGTCGCGCGCGCTTCCAGAACCGAGCATTCTTCTTCGACCTCGCGCAGAATTTCCGCTCGCTTCGTTTCCGCCGCCGTGTGGCGCGCCGCGGCTTCCTCCGCCTGAAGTGACTCAGCCTGCGCACGCGCCGACTCTTCCACAAGCTGTGCCGCCAGTTGCCGCAACTGCACGATCTGATTTTCGAGCTCGCCCTGCTCTGCCACGCTATCCGACACGCGCTCCGATGATTCTCGCAGTGCCGCTTCCAATTCCGAGGCCTGTCCGTGCAGCGCCACTACCGATTGGTGCTGTTCCTCTATTCGCGCCGCCAAACCCGCCGCCTGACTCGCTGCCTGCTCGATCTCTCCGGCAAGCGCGCCGATGCGCGCGTCAAGCTGCGCCGCCTGCTCCCGGTTGAAAGTGATTCGATTTTCCGCGCGGTCCAAGTCAAGCGAAGTTTGCCCTAGTAAATTGTGTGTCTGACGCAACTCGCCTTCCAACTCGTACGTCCGCGCCGTGAGCCTCTCCTGCTCGTCTGCCATCTCCTGCACTGCGTGCGAGTCGCGCGCCTCGGCTGCCTCCATTTCTCGAAGCAAATTTTCCAGCCGCGCCGCTTCCATATCGAGATGCTGCGCTTTGCTCGCCAGTACCACGCGCAGTAACCCCCGCATCTGATCTCGAATTTCCGCATAGCGCCGCGCCTTGGACGCTTGGCGCTTCAGCGAACCCACTTGCTTTCCCACTTCCACGTATATGTCGTTCACCCTCGAAAGATTGATCTTCGAAGCTTCCAGTTTTGCTTCTGCTAGCCGGCGCTTCGTCTTGTACATCGTGATTCCGGCGGCTTCTTCAATGATCGCGCGGCGATCCATCGGCTTCGAATTCAACACCTGCCCAATGCGGCCCTGTTCGATGATCGCGTAGCTATCCGGCCCCAACCCGACGCCCATGAAAATTTCCTGCACCTCGCGCAGGCGCGCCACGCGCCCGTTGATCAGATATTCGCTCTGGCCGGAGCGATACAGACGCCGTCCGACCACCACCTCGCCCGGCCGCAAATGAATCGAAGCCTTTGCCTCCGCGCGCTTACGTCCCTTGCGTTTCGCGCCGCCAAATTCCGCGGCAAAGTTCCCGTACTCCGGCGATGCGGGCGCGCTTGCATCCGCGCTCTCGGCATCCGTCTCGATCACGGCAATCGAATCCTCCGGCGTGTCACTTGATATCGTTGCAGCCACGTCAGCCTCGCTCGTAGCCACGGCATCTTGCTTCCCATCAATTACCTTCGCGACCGCTTCCGAAAGCTCCGCGTCGACCAGGGTCAGCGTCACTTGCGCCATTCCCAGCGGCGGCCGTTTGGCCGTGCCATTGAAAATGCAGTCGGACATTCGCTCGGCGCGCAACATCTTGTGGCTCTGCTCGCCCAGCACCCACGTGACGGCATCGACCACATTAGATTTGCCGCACCCGTTCGGACCAACGATGCACGTGATCCCGCTCCCGCTGAACGTGATGGGAGTTTTCTCAAAGAAAGACTTAAAGCCGAATAGCTCGACTTTACGAAGTTTTAACACCAGTCCCTCGCTTTGACAGATGCACAGTTCTCTCCACGGTTTTCCGCGGGAGATGCTTCGGTCTTTGCCTAATTCGGAGGTATTTCCGGACAGAAACGTTGGGAGGGACGATAATCGATGGCCCTTCCGCCTGGCGCTACCGGATCGGCGGTTACGGGATCAAAAACTAACACGGT
>JBOGMW010000096.1:0-19369 GCA_050746805.1 Candidatus Acidiferrales bacterium
AAGCCCGCCGCGAAGCTGCGGCGGATCGCAGTCGAAGAAAATCCCAGCGGAATTTATGTCAGCGTCTAATGACAACCCGGAGCTATCAGATTTGACACGGGCCTTGCACGACCGCGTCGCGGCCACGATTGACGCCGGCCAAATCGCGCGCGTGACGCCGGAAGACGTTACCGGGCTAATGACCGAAGCCGTTCGTCTCTACGCCGCCGTGGTAGAGGAAACGGAGCGCGAAATTCCGCCTATCGACGCGTCCATCTCCACTACCGAAGCGATGGTTGTCGCCTGCGCATTACTCCGCGCGCATCGCCTGAACCCGTTCGATCTGGCTCTGTGGTTTTCGCGCACCGCGCCGCATCGGCGCGCCAACGCGGAGACCGACGCGTCCGAATCGCAGTAGCGGTAATCAAGGAATTTGCCATGAGCATCGAAAATAAAATCGTCGACAAAGTAGTCGCAGCCGAAAGCGGAACGACCGTCTCCGCCGTGAAACATCCCGTGCAGCAGATCACCACGCGCACGGATTCCCGCGAAATTCTCGCCAATGCCCGCCGCGATATCGAGCGCTACAAGCTGCACGACTATTTCATCGTCGATGTGGACGCGCACCACGTGGAATTCGACTCCTGGGCGGACATTCTCGACCATCTCGAAAATCCCGTTCTGCGCCACAACGCGCAAGCCATGGTGCAGGATTGGCCGCGCGCCAAGCAGCTCGTCTACAGCAACCACAACGTCGGGCTCACCTTTCAGGACGTGTACGGCCGCATTCCGCATCAGGCCGAACTCGCCGAGCACGTCGAGCCGTCCAACGAGCACCGCGACCTCACGCTCATCCGCCGCGCACTAGACTCGATGGGTATTCGCATTCAAGTGGTCTTCCCGCAGCCGATGCTGGAGCTCGGCCTGCATCCGGACCCGGAAATCGCCACGGCGCTCACGTTTGCTTACAACCGCTGGTTCACTTCCACGATTTTGCGGCGGGAGACGCGGGTGAAGGCTCTACTCTGCCTTCCCTTCCATGATCCCGAAGCCAGCATGCAAACGATCAAGGAATTCGCCGAAACTCCAGGCGTGATCGGCTTCATGGTCACCAGCCAGCGTCACACCGGCGTACACAAAAATGTCTACATGCCCATCTACCGCACGCTCGAAGAACGCGGTATGCCCCTGGCTTTCCACGCCGGTCCTACCTGGGGCGACACGATGACCACCACGATGAACCGCTTCCTCGCGGTCCATTCGATGTCGTTCGTTACTTGCAACATGACTCACATGGCCAACTGGATCGTGAATGGCCTGCCGGAACGCTTTCCAAAATTAAATGTGATCTGGATCGAAAGCGGGCTCGCCTGGGTGCCGTTCATGATGCAGCGCATCGACCACGAATACCTCATGCGCCAGTCAGACGCGCCTCTGCTCAAGCGCCTCCCCAGCGAATATATGGCGGAAATGTTCTATACGTCGCAGCCTATGGAATGCACCAATATGGACTTGCTGCAAAGCACCTTCAAAGCCATCCACGCCGATACGCAGGTGATGTATTCGTCCGATTGGCCGCACTGGGATTTCGACGTGCCCTCGCGCATCGCCGCCCTGCCCTTCCTCACCGAACAGGCCAAGCGCAACATCCTCGGCGAAACCGCCCGGCGCATCTTTCGCCTCTAAGATCGTCGCACGCGAGGCGATGAACGCAGTTGCCACCGCAGTTCTTTAGGAGGAGCCGATGGCCAAGGAACGCGCGCTGAAATCGTCATGATCGCGGCCGGATTACTGTTCGTTGCTGGCTTGTACCCTCTGAGGACGTCTCTCTGGCATTGGCAACATACCGATGAGGTTGTGCCGATGTTTCTCAGCATCTACTTTACGCTCGGAGTCTTCTTGCTAATCGCCGCGCGCGACCCGTCGGCGCACCGTACCTTGATTGCCTTCACCGCGTGGGCCAGCTTCGCACACGCTTTCGTGATGCTCATTCAGGCGATCAACGACGTCGCTGGCCGCCCAGAGCTTTTCGGAATGTCCGCGATACTCGTCGCGATTGGTGTGCCGCTGATAGCACTCGCACCTGCAAAGCGATCGGCCGAAATGGCGCCCGCGTCGGCGACAGCGAAGAGCATCCTTTCGCCAATTCAATAGGGGCGCGACTCTTCGCGCGCGACTTTCGCGCCGCCGGCCTCCAAGCATCTAGAATAATGCAATCTGGCGGTTGTTAGCGGACTTACGTCCCGGAGTACTGACACGTCGGTTGACATTGCCGCGCGGTTGGGATAAGAAATTCGAGGTTGTGGGCGAAGGGGCGACGGGCCCTTGTTGAGGCTGCGCAATTCTGCTGACCCATCCAGAGTGAACTTTACAGCCGGATTGAATTTAACAGGCGAGGAAGGGACCTGCCATCGTTACGAATATCTTAGTGCCGAAAACCGGCGGAATGAACACGACCAAAGTAACTCTAGTGCGCTGGCTAAAGAATGAAGGCGACGCGGTGAGGCAGGGCGAAGGCCTGGTCGAGCTGGAAACAGAAAAGATCAGCTACGAACTGGACGCGCCGGTAGACGGCGTCCTGCTGAAAATTGTGATCGCGGAGCCGACCGAGGTGGAAGTTGGCGGGCTGCTGGCCTATTTCGGGGCGCCGGGCGACAAGGCACCGGCAGCGTAGAAAGTCTTTCTGGCAGAAGGGCTTGGGGAAGCTTCAGCGGCTGAAGCCGCTCTAAATTGAAAGCTCGATATCGCGGCTAAAGCTGCGACCCACGGAGCTCTCTCGACGATGCCACGCAAATTTACAGAGCGCAGCGCGAAAA
The DNA here is from genome assembly GCA_050746805.1 of Candidatus Acidiferrales bacterium. Lineage (GTDB taxonomy): Bacteria > Acidobacteriota > Terriglobia > Acidiferrales > UBA7541 > Palsa-295. The sequence continues at coordinate 2,796 of JBOGMW010000096.1, forward strand.
CGCGAGATAGATTATCGGCGAAGCATCAGAGCAAAGTGTGACCGGAATTCAACGGGAGAACTTAGCGGAGGATTTAGCCATGGGAGCGAGCAGCGAGCTTAGCAAAGAAAAACTGAGTTGGATGTACACGCAGATGTGCCGAATCCGCGAATTCGAGGAGCGGGTGAAGCGCACGTTCGTGGAGCATCCGGGCGTGATCCGCGGGCATGCCCATTTGGGTGACGGCGCGGAGGCAAGCATCGTCGGCGCGCTGGCAACGCGGCAAGAAAATGATCTGGTGATGCCGAGCTACCGCTGCCACGGATATCCGCTGGTACTGGGAACACCGGCAAAGTCACTGATGGCGGAGATTTATCAGCGGAAAGACGGCATTTGCAAAGGGTTCGGCGGTTCGATGCATCTGGCCGATCCGGCGCACCACTTCCCTACCGCTTCCGGCATCATCGGGCAAGGAATCGCGCACGCGGCGGGCGCAGCATACGCAGCGCAGGTGAAAAAGACCGGGCAGGTGGTGTATTCATTTTTCGGCGACGGTTCGTCGAAGCAAGGCGCGTTTTATGAAACTCTGAACATGGCTGCGGTCTGGAAGCTGCCGGTAGTGTTCGTCCTGGAAAACAATGAATACCAGGCGTATACGCACGTCAAGCTCGAGGACGGCAACGCGATTGCCGGCGATCCGCTCTCGCAGAAGGCCAAGGCGTTCAGCATTCCCGGCGTGACGGTGGACGGCACCGATCCGCTGAAAGTTTACGACGTGGTGAACGAGGCGGCCGAACGCGCGCGCGCAGGCAACGGCCCGAGTCTGATCGAGTCGAAATTTTACCGCTTCAGTCCGCATGGCAACGCCATAACCGTGCCGCCCGTACCGACACAGTTCCAGGAGCACGAATCCATCGAGGTTTACGGCAACAAGGCGGAATTCGCGGCGGCGAAAGCGAACGACCCGATCAAGAAATTCCGCGTGCACCTGATTGGCAAGGGTGTACTGACGGAAGCGGACGCGAAGAAGATCGAGGATTTTGTCCGCACGGAGATGGACGAAGTGGTGAAGTTCGCACTGGCGAGCCCCATGCCGGCGCCGGAAGATGCGTTGAATTACGTCTACGCGTAGGCGGAGCTTTCCAAACGGATTTGCGACAGGACGACCCCGCTTCCGCCTGTTGGGCGGCGCGGCAAGCCCGAGGAGACAGTTATGGCCCGCGATATGATGTTCGCAGAAGCGATTGCCGTGGCGATCACGGAAGAAATGCAGCGCGATCCAAGCGTGGTGTTCTACGGCCAGAACATGGCGATGACGGACCGCGATCCTTTTGTGCGCAAATTCGGCAAAGACCGCGTGCGCATCACCCCGATTTCGGAGACGGCCGAACTGGGCATCGCCATCGGCGCGGCAATGAACGGGCTGCGGCCAATCGTTGAGCTGTACATGGCGGAGTTCATGCTGGTGGCCTTCGATCAAGTGATCAATGAGGCGCCACGGCTTCGCTATATGTCCGGCGGCCAGGTGAAAGTGCCGTGCGTGTTCAAGGCGGGATTCGGATTCGCGGCCGGATGGTCCGGGCAGCATTCCAACTGCATTTACGGCACGATGATGGGAATTCCAGGACTGAAAGTGGCGGTTCCTTCCACTTCGGCGGATGCCATGGGGCTGATGCGCGCGGCGATCCGCGACGATAACCCGGTTGTCTTTTTGCATCACTACATGCTGACGATCGACAAGGGGCCCGTGCCGGACGGCGAACACCTTGTGCCGTTTGGAGTAGCGGACATCAAGCGCGAAGGAACGGATGTGACTATCGTTGCGACTGCGTGGATGGTAAAAAAGTCGCTCGCTGCGGCAGAGATGCTTGCCAAGGAAGGTATCAGCGCGGAGGTGGTCGATCCACGGACGCTCGCGCCGCTCGACGTCGACACGATTGTGGCGTCCGTGAAGAAAACCGGGCGGCTGGTATTGGTGGATCAGGCGCCGCGGCACGCTTCGGCGGCAGCGGTGATCGCCGGCGAAGTGGCCGAGCATGGATTCGAGTACCTGAAGGCGCCCGTAAAGATGGTAACGGCTCTCAATACGTCGGTTCCCTACAGCGAGCCGATGGAAAGCTACGTCCTGCCGAACGAGGAAAAAATCATCAAGGCGGTGAAGTCGCTGCTACCGGTGCGCGCCGCGGCGATCTAGCGCGATTTCGATTTTAGAACCTTCGGAAGCGTTTTGATTTCGATGGAGGCTGCCATGGTGGATTTCGCGGTGTCGCCGGAGCGGACGGCGCTCCTGAACATAGACATGCAAAATTGCTTCGTCCAGGATTCGCCGATCGCCGCTCCGGATGGGTTGGTGGTGCTGGAGCGGGTCAACCAGTTGGCGGCGGCATGCCGCCAGGCAGGAATTCTGGTAATCCACGCAAGCATCGTGACGCGGCCGGACGGATCCAACCTCGGCGTGATGGGACAATTTAGTCCTCCGGCTCGGGGAGGGATTCTCCACAAGGGCACGAATTCGGCCGCACTTCACAGTGGATTAGTGGTCGATCCGCGCGACATTTTGATCGATAAGCCGCGCTTCGGCGCGTTTTTTGGCACCGATTTGGAGCTTATTCTTCGCGGCCGCAGCATCGACACCTTAATCATCAGCGGCGTGGCGACGAACGTCTGCTGCGAGACCACGGCGCGCGAGGCTGCCGTCCGCGATTTCCGCGTATTTTTCCTGAGCGATGGAACCGCAACCTCGGATATGGGCGGAGTTCCAGCCGCGGAACTACAGAAAGTCACCTGCGCCACGCTGGGATTTCTCTTCGCACAAGTTCTCACCGTGGATGAAATGATCGCGAAAATCGAGGGAAAGGCGCTCTCCGCATCGGCCGTCTAGTGAATTACCTGCGGCGATCGCGGGCGGGTGATTTTCGTCGCGTCGCGCGCTTGGATGCTTTGGATTTGCGGGCTTTGGGCTTCGCTGTATACTTCGCTTTCTTCGTATGCGCGACGGATGATTTGCGCGGCCGTTCCTGCCTGCGTTGCCCCGGAAATTGCGCGATGGTGGTCTTGAAAGCGTGCGATGCCAGCTTTGCGAGGGGCCAACTGCGCGCCGCCAGGTTCAGCACTTCGATTCCCCATGGACCGTCGTAGCCTGCTTTCAGCATGACACTGACGAAACGCTTCGGATCGAATTCACCTTCGCCGCAAAAGACGCGGTGATTGACGGTGTCCTCGTGCAGAGGCCAGGGGCATTCGCGCGTTCCGTCGTTCACTTCGATCGAGGTGATGTACTTCAGCGGCATGCGCGCGACTTTTTCGTAGGGAATTCTCAGCTTGGCGAGATGCCACAGGTCGAGGCAGATGCCGCCGTTGGATTCACCCGCGCCCTTCACCAGCTCGACGGCTTTTTCAACGGAATCGATGTCGCAGAATGGCATCAATTCCCATCCGATGCGAGCGTCGTGCTCGGCGCCTTCGCGACAGAGTTCGCCGAAGGCATCGATCACCTTCGACATTGGTGCGTCGGTGTGCTCAAAGCTGCCGACTTTCACGTGGTGGGCTTCGAAGGCTTCGGCCGCTTCCAGCAGCATTTTTTTGGTGATATCGGACTGAAATTTCTTTTCGCCGTCGAGGAAGAAATCGCCTAAAAACTCTAGCTCGATATGCACGATTCCATGATCGTCGAGTATCTGCTTCATTTCCCGCAGGCTGTGCTTCTGCAGCGAGTGCTCCAGATCGGCGTGCCAGATTCCCATGCCGGTAAAACCCGCGCGGGCCGCGGCGGCCACGCGGTCCTTAAACTGGAATTCGCTCCATTCGCGGTCGGTATGAGGTTGCGCGGTGCCTGAAAGCGTCCAATATGAGGCCAGCAGATCGAAGTGTTTTGCCATCGCGCGATTTCTCCTGTTGAAAGCTGTGCGGCATGCTATGCCGAGGCCGGACGCGAGTCAATGCGGCGATGGGCGCAATAGCAAGTGAAGGCTAACACTCTTGCTCAGTTGGCGCGCCGCAAGATATTCGCAGCTGTGCTATCCTCTACGATTCATTTCAGGAGGGTGCATGCTGCTGGACAGTCGAGTGGCCATCGTGACTGGTGCGGGGCGCGGAATCGGGCGCGCCATCGCGCGGAAGTTTGCTGCGGAAGGCGCTGCGGTAGCTCTGGCAGCGCGAACCGCAAACGAAGTGGAAGATGCGGCCGCCGAAATTTGCGGCGCGGGCGGCAAAGCGGTAGCAATCGCTGGGGACGTGGGGCAGGCCGGGGATTGCGAGCGGGTCGTCAAGGCAGCACAGGACGCGTTTGGCGCAGTCCATATTCTGGTGAACAACGCCGGGATTTACGGGCCGGTAAGGCCCGTGCAGCATGTGACAGCGGCGGAATGGGACGAAGTGATGGCCGTCAACCTGCGCAGCGCGTTCATGCTATCCGCGCTGGTGCTACCGCAGATGTACGCGCAGAAATCGGGCGTGATTGTGAATATCGCGAGCGTCGCGGCCAAGGCGTCGTACCCGTTCGGCGCGGCCTACGCAGCGTCGAAGGCAGGATTGATCGGCTTGACGCACACGCTGGCCGCCGAAGGAGCGCGCAGCGGCGTGCGCGTAAATGCCGTCTGCCCAGGTCCGGTGCTGGAAACAACAATGTCGGAGAAACTCCGCGGAGAACTGGCGCTATTCCGAAAGGCGGACGCGAAAGTGATAGGCCAACAGATGGCTGAGGGAACGCTGCAAGGAAGGCCGCAGACGCCGGATGAAATCGCGTCCGCAACCCTCTTCCTTGCTTCCGATCTGGCCAGCGCAATTACGGGGCAGACTGTGAATGCCGATGGCGGAATTGTCTTTTACTAAGTTCCTCGATCGCGCTGAAACTCCAGCGCGCCGAACGAGCCGCTACTCGAATTCCCACTTCCGCCAAATCCAATCCCCGCTCTCCCGCCGCGCCCACGACGTAGAAAATACCGCAGAGAACTAAGACGACTGCGAAAAACATTCCAAAAAGCACTTCGGCGGCGAGCATTTCGCGGACGAAGTACAGTTGAAGAACAAAGAGAATTGCCAGCGATGAGAATACCCATTTCCGAAATTGCCTTTTTTGTACAAGCCTTACCGACACGGCCCCGATCCGATCCCAAAGCCTGTTCATCGAAGTGACCCCGCCCTTCTGCGGCATTTGATGCACGATGGGCGCCAAAAGCTACAACGAAGAAGTGCAGCTATTTGTTCGGCTTGCCGTTATGCGTGCAGGGATAGACTGGAAGGATGCTTCCACGACGGACCAACAATTTTCGCGGGTATAGTACGGGCGTCGGGTGAATACCTGAAAGACGAATCCGCTCGCGGCGATTCGGCTTTGTTTCGTCCTAGAACCTGCGTTTGAGTAGGTATACTGTGCGCTACCAAGCGATCGAAAGTTATCGCCCTTCGAATGGATAACGATCGTGCGCCAGCACGGCGGCCGCAACACTGCGGCGCAACGCGATCACGTCCACGGAACCGTGTTTGGCGAAGCGGCGCAGCGCGGCAAGCAAGGTGGCCAGTGTATCGCCGCTCTCTGTGCCGGCGAGCGCGGTGCGCGCATCTTTTTCGATCGAGTCCATCGCGTCGTACATGAACGCGCGCGTGGCATCGGCCATCGCGCCAGCCACGGTAGAGCGGTTGGATGCTGCTTTCTGCGCGCGGCGCAGCGCTGATTCCATGGCGTACACGTTCATCACGATATTCGCCAGCGACGCGACGACCTCCTGCTGATTGGCCAATTGATCGCGGAATTTCTCGACTGCCGTGCCCGCGGCCAGCAGAAAAATCTTCTTCGCTTGTGCCAGCGAACGTTCCTCTTCCCCAAACGCACCGTTGGAAGCCTCTTCGAACGATGGGCCGGCAAGCAACTCTTCGCGCAACTTCATGGCCGCCGGAATCAGCGGCAGCGTACCGGCGGTAGCTCGCTTCATCAGCATTTGAATGATGACGAGGCGATTGATTTCGTTGGTGCCTTCGAAAATGCGATTGATGCGGCTATCGCGATACATGCGCGCCACGGGGTAATCCTCGTGGAAACCGTAGCCACCGAATATCTGTACGCCCTCATCAACGCAATAGTCGAGCGTTTCACTGCCCATCACTTTGGCGATGGAGCTTTCGATGGCGTATTCCTCGAGCACCTGCATGGCTTGCTTGACTTTGTCCTCGCCTGGAGCGGACATGGCCGCTTCGATCGTGCCGGCGGTGCGGTAGATCATCGATTCGAGCGCGTATTCGCGGATAGCCATTTCGCCGAGCTTCGCTTTAATCAGACCGAACTCCGCGAGCTGTTTTCCGAACGCAGTGCGCTCTTTCGAATACTTCGACGAAATGGCGATCACCTGCTTGCAGGAACCTGAGCAGCTGCCGCCGAGCGAAAAACGTCCGGCATTGAGCGTATTGAACGCGACGACGTGGCCGCGTCCAATTTCATAGAGCAGATTTTCCTTGGGGATCGCGGCGTTTTCGAAAAAGAGCGGCACGGTGGAGCTGCCGCGTATGCCCATCTTGTTTTCTTCGGCGCCAACGGAAAATCCGGGCGTGTTGCGTTCGACGATGAAGGCCGAAAATTTCTCGCCGTCCACTTTCGCGAAGACCGTGTAAATATCCGAGTACGCTCCGCTGGTGATCCACATTTTTTGGCCGTTGAGGATCCAGCTTTTGCCATCAGGCGAAAGCACGGCGCGGGTGCGCGAGGCGAGGGCATCTGATCCTGCCTGCGGCTCGGAAAGCGCGTAACACGCCAGCAGTTCACCGGTGGTCATTCGCGGGAGATACTTCTTCTTCTGCGTTTCCGTTCCAAAATAAACGATTGGGATGGTTCCAATGCCAGTTTGCGCGCCGAAAGCCACTCCAAACGAAGCATAAATGCCCATTTTTTCAGAGAGCACAGCGGCCGAAACTTTGTCGAGCTCCGACCCGCCAAATTCTTCCGGAATTCCAGCGCCAAGAAGACCGATTTCGCCGGACTTCTTGACCAGGTCGCGCATCAGGCCTTCTTTGTGCTTTTCGAGCTCGGGAATATTGGGAACCACTTCCTTTGTGATGAACTCTTCGGCAGTGCGGCCGATCAGGCGCTGGTCGTCGGTCAAATCGGCGGGAGTGAAAGTCTCGTCGAGCGTCGCGGACGAAATCAGGAAAGCTCCGCCGCGCTTTAAGTCCTGTGACACTGGCGTTGTAGCCATGGCTGCCCTCCTATTAGGTTCGCTGCGCGAGAGGAACTCAATCTGTGCCTTTGCGTGGAGCTATCTTACACTTTGCCGAAGCCTGATTCCGAGTCGATGCGTGTAATCAGGCGAATTCTGCACGCCGCTCCAGACGCTAGGCGGCGCGTTCGAAAATGCCGGCCGCGCCCATGCCGCCGCCAACGCACATGGTAACCATCCCGTATCGCGCGTTGCGTCGTTCCATTTCGCGTAGGATCGTGGCTGTCAGCTTAGCGCCAGTGCAGCCCAGCGGATGGCCCAGCGCGATCGCGCCGCCGTTGGGGTTCACTCGCGCAGGATCAAGTCCGGCCACGCGGATCACGGAAAGCGATTGCGCGGAGAAGGCTTCGTTCAATTCGATCACATCAATTTGATCGAGTTTCAGCCCGGCAATTTTCAGCGCCTTGGGAATCGCGTACACCGGCCCGATGCCCATCTCTTCCGGTGGGCATCCGGCAGTGGCAAACGCGACGAAGCGAGCCATGGGCCTCAGACCGTATTCGCGGGCGCGTTCGGCGCTCATCAAGATTGTTGCCGCAGCGCCGTCGCTCATTTGCGAGCTGTTCCCTGCCGTCACCGTACCGTGCGCGTGGAACGCAGGCTTGAGCTTAGCCAGAGCTTCCATCGACGTATCCGCGCGCGGGCCTTCATCGGTATCGAACGTGAATTTCACGGTTTTCGGCTTGGCGCCGCTAGGTGAAACGTTCGGCGAACCGTTGGCGGTCGCTTCCAATAAGGAATATTTTACTTCGGCGGGAACGATCTCTTCTTTGAAGCGGCCCGCGGCAATAGCCGCCAGCGCTTTTTTGTGACTTTGGAGCGAAAACTCGTCGGCTTGTTCGCGCGTGATGGAATATTTGCGCGCCAGATTTTCGGCCGTCAGGCCCATGTTGATGTAAGTGTCCGGATAGTGATCTATTAACCAGGGATTCGGCGAGACTTTGTGGCCGCCCATGGGAACCATGCTCATGGAATCGACGCCGCCGGCGAGCACGATTTCGGCTTGTCCGGCCATAATTTGCTGCGCGGCGATGGCGATAGCTTGCAATCCTGACGAGCAGAAGCGATTAATGGTCATCGCGGAAACGGTCACCGGAATGCCCGCGCGCAGCGAGGCGATGCGCGCCACATTCATTCCCTGCTCTGCTTCGGGCATGGCACAGCCGATCACCACGTCCTCGATATCTTTCGCGTCGAGACCCTCGGCGCGTGCAATCGATTCCTTGATTGCCAGCGCCGCTAAATCATCGGGACGCGTAGCCCGCAGCGCTCCCTTGGGCGCTTTGCCCACGGCCGTGCGCACGGAACTTACAATCACCGCTTCTCGCATCTTGCACCCCCTACTGCCAGAACGCGAAGTTGGCGCGATAGGTACTCCGGATGGGGACGCGGTGCACACCGCGCCGCGCGAACACCCTCATTGGATGCCAGCATGCAAAAAAAAGCAACCGTGGTAGTGGGCCAGAAGCGGCTCGACTAGTGGAACTGAATCGAGACAACCATTTGAACGGAGATGGGTTCGCCGTTGAGCTTGGAGGGTTCGTACTTCCACTTTCGCAGTGCGCTGAGCGCTGCGCCGCGCAGCAATTCCGGGCCCGAGACAACTCTCATCTTAGACACGTCGCCGTTTTTATCGATGGTGGTGTCGATGACCACCGTGCCAGTAACGTTCGCCTGCTGGGCGATGGCGGGGTACATAGGCAGAACCGAGGAGACAAGCCGCGGAGGCTGAATTCTCCCACCCACGCGAACCGGCGCCACTGACTGAGCGGGCTTCGGCGGCGCGGGCACGTTCGGCGCAAGCGGGGCAATGCTCGGACCTGAAACAGCGGGCATGGTGGGACTTCCGCTGGAATCCAGTGCGGGCGCAGCGCCGGCGGAATCAACACCACCCGTTCTAGCCACGGGGTGCATGTTTAGCGCGCCAAAGGTGCTGGGAATGGCGACGGTAGGCTGAGACTTCACCGAAGCGGCGGGCTGACTCTCCATTTCTGCAGGCGAGGCTGCGTGCCGATTCGAGAACGGCTCCGAGCTGCGCGGCTTCGCTGAAGAGTCCTCCGCGCGAGCAGCCGATCGCTCCATCAAGTCGCGGGCTGTATTTGCGGGCAGGCCAGCATCTGGCGACTGCACCGCTGCGCTTTGATCGGGCATTTGCGTGGCGCCTGCAGCACTTGCATCCGCCGATTGCGTGATAGGGGCTTGGGAAACAGACGGTTCAACCGCCGGCGCGGCAGAATATCCGTTCGGCGCTGCGCTGCGCGCGTTCGCCGACGTGCGCGTGTGATAGTAATACGCGCCTCCGCCAGCGACGGCGAGCATGACGGCGATGGCGATCGGGAGCAACATGTTGCCGCCGCTGCTTCGTGAAGACCTCTCGATGGCGGGCTTCGCAGAGTCGAGCATCACGCCGAACATCTGCTTCGGAACGGGCAGCGCCGCTCCTGACTCGCTTTCAGCCGCATCCGAGACGGACACCTTCACGTGCTTCGCGACCGGCGAAGGCGCGTTGGCTGGCGGAGTCTCGCGCAGGCGCTCGCCAGCTGCCGCGCGGTTCGCTGAGTCCGCAGTCGGCGACGCCGATGCAATTGATATGGACGCGGCCGATGCCGACGGCGCGATTAGCGCGTCGATTGCAGCACTGATATCGGCGTCAGCGATAGTCTGGTGCTTCGCGCTTTCGGAGAACGGATTTTGCCGCGTACCCTTGGTACTCGTAGCTACGTATTCCACATCCTCTTTCGTGCCAATCGACGCGAACAATGACTCCGGCAGCTTTGCTGGCGCTGATGGGCGAGGCGGGACGCTTGCAGCTTGCCGCGCTTCGGCCTGAACCGTCGGTTCCGCTGCTTTTGCCGCCGGCGACGCTATCGCCGACGCAGGAGCCCATGAAACGTTCGGAACCTCCTCTTCAGTTGAGGTTATGAGCGAAGCCGCGTTCAATCCTGCCGGCGATCCTTCGAGCGACGAAGTGGGTGGTCGAACTGCTGACGCCGGTGGAGCAGCGGCCGGCTCTTGTGCCGCCGGCATTGGCGTGGCGTTTGACGCCACAGGCGCCCCTGGCACGGGCGTCGTCGCAGATGGAGAATCCATCGTCGGCTGCGGAGGCGCCATCCTCGCGACTTCCGGCCCGTCGGTGGGGAAATATACGCCCCAATAGCCCGGTTGCGGGCTGGTGAACTCGACTTCGACGTAGCTTTGGGTCTTGCCGTACGCACGCACTTTTATCACGCGGCAGATCGCGTCCTGGCGCGATTTCAAACTCGTCAGTACCATTACCTGGCCCGCGCTGACGGTAGTGGACATCTTCAATACACCGCCCTGCGGGAACACGATCATCGTGGTGGTCTGCTCTTCGAAAGGCTGGGCTTGCGATGTCGCGCCCGGCGAACTATTGAGCGAGGCATTGGGCACCATCGAGCCGTGCACCTTTATGGGAATTTCGAGCGAGACAGCATCCGCGCGAAGGTGCGCAGATTCCGGCCTGGGCCGGCCCTTGACTTGCGAATTCTCCGATTCCGCCGAAGAGCTTCCAATTTCGAGGTGTTCTTTTGTAGGCGTCATTTTGCCGCAAACGGCTTGAAGCCGTCCCCCAAACGAGTCTAGTAATTTCGTACCACTGGGATTTTCAAGGGGCGGTGCAAACTGCGGCAATAGTACGTTCGTACCCGTCTGGAACATGTTCTAGAAATTATTTGAAAAGGAGGTGAAAGTGCGCGCGGCGCTCCAAACTACCCTCCATCAGGCATGTGCAGTGAAGTGGCTTAAATGCACCTGCGGATGTTGAATTCGGAAGGGGTGCAGGCGTTCAGAATTGCCGCGAAAGCTCGCCCACCATGGTTCTTGAGCTGTCCGATTCGAAGAGCAGCACGGTGTTACCGTCAACCGTGTAGTAGATCAGCGGGTATGTTCCTAGGTGCGTAGCCACCGAAGCCGTGCCACGGCCATTCGTACCGACGCTTCCAAGGGAACTGGCGGACCCGAGCGGGACGCCGGTGGTCAGCTTGCCGGAGTTCTCGAAGTCATTGATAGCTATGTTTCCGGTCGGAGCCCCGCTGGCCGGCGCAGTCATTTGCCCGGCCACATCCTGTTCGGGATCATTGTTGCTGTTCAAGACGCCGCTCAAATTGAGCGCAAATGCGCCCTGCGGCGTGGTGGTGCTGGTCTGCAGGAAACCTATGCCCGAATCCATGTAGTTAGGATCGAGCGAGATCATTTCGATGGTGCCATTCGAGGCTGCGTATGCAGCGAAATTGGTCGTCGTGCCACCGTAGGTGATGGGCAAGGCGACGCGTCCCAAGCTAGCGTCCACGGTATACGAACTACTCGTTACGGATTCGTTCAGATGGCGGCCTCCGCCGTCGTTCGTGTCCACTACGCCGCCGGTGATCCCTCCCGATCCATTCGCGACCATCACGCCGCCTTGCGCGTACGGCAAACCGGAATTAAGGTCAGCACCGCCGATCGTGAAGGCGAAATTGCCGCTAAAGCTCGCTGGCGTGTAGGAACCTCGCGCGGTATTCGGCGCGGCATACACATCGCCGGAAAGAATCGCCGTATTGTCTATTTCCACCACTTTCAGGTGCCTGCTATCCACCATGTAAAAAGCAAATTGGCAGCTGCATGCCGCCTGGCTGCTCGTGTTGGTAAGCGTGATGTAGCCCCGGCCGCTTCCCAGGTTGCTGGTATCGAGCGAATAGCTGCCGTGCAAAGAAAGGTCCGGCGTGTTGAAGGGCGTTGCCTGGCCCGCGTAGTTGATGTCTTCCTCGCCCGAATTGACGGGAATATTTCCCGCGGCGTCCGTATTGAAAATTCCAGCGATTTGAACCGGATTTCCATTTAGGTCGCTGCCAGAAAGCCCAAATACGTAATTCCCTGAAACTGACGCGAGATTGCTCAGTTCCGCCGTGTTCTGCCGGTCAATCGTTCCGCTTCCCGTCGCCGTACTGTCGTAGCGGACGAGCAGTGCATGCTGCGAAGGCCCTCCCCCCGTTCCGGCAGCCAGCGTGAATTGCCATGTTTCCGTCCCGCCAAGGGTGGCAGGATTGTTCAGCACAGCCGAGCCGCTGCCGTCGGGATACACTTGATACGAGCCGCTCACGGGAAGGGCCATGGCAACCGTGAACGAGCCGCCGCTGTTGTAATCCTCGATGCCGCTGATCGATCCTGCCGATGAGTTGAAACTTCCCGCCACTGCAAGCACCGGCGGCCCGCCCGATCCGGAGGGGTTCGACGAGGAAGCATCAGACCCGGAGTATGAAAACGCATACGCGCCGTTCAGCGAGGCGTTCGAGAAGAATACCGCAGCAGTAGCTGTACCGGTGCTTCCGCCGCTCACAGCCGTGATGGTGACTGAACCTCCCGGTGGAGGAGTTAGGGGCGCCGTATAGACGCCTCCGGCTGTAATCGTTCCTACGGTTGCATTTCCGCCCGCGATTCCGTTCACCTGCCAGGTAGGCGCTACCGGATTACCGTTCACAGTGGCCGTGAATGTCGCCGATATCCCTGCCGCAATGGAGAGCGCCCCGGGGCTGACGGTCACACCCTGCGTCGCGATGATCGTTATCGTTGCCGTACCCTGCTCGCTGGTTGCGGCTGTATCAGTTGCGGTGATCGTCACCGCGGCCGGGCTGGGAACGGCTTTGGGAGGCGTGTACAGACCTGTGCTGGCGTTAATCGTTCCTCCGCTTGTGCCCCCGCTGATGGTCCATGTGAACGTCGCGCTTGGTTGGCTAGCCAGGAACGCGCTGAATTGTACGGTTGCACTCGCGTCCGCCGGCACGCTCGCGGCGCCTGGGTATACTGTGACTACGCCGCTAGCTGGCGGTGTCGACTCCCCGCCGCCACCACCACCGGTGTTACCACCGCCGCAACCAGTAACCGCCAACGCAGCTGCGAATGCCACAGCGGCTAAAGCCGCAACCCTGCTATCAGTCCGCATCGTAGAACTCCAGAGGTCGTATTCGCCTGCGCGCACGGAATCTCGCTAGCGCAGTCACATCATCACGGAGCTTGCATCCGCAACAAAAAGAGTTTCAGGAAAGTCTCGCTCGCCGCACCCGTAAGCATTAGCCGTCGCAGGTAAACATTCTATCCGGACGCACGGCTGTCGGAAATAGGAACACGCGTTGCGGAAAAAAGTTGCTTGCGGGCTTGCGCGGCGCAGCGAGACGCTATGCCGGGCCCTCCGCCCACTCGCGTGGGTTTCCCAAAGCGACTCAATTGCGCAAGGCCTTGCCGGTCTTGAGCGTGTGCGCAATGCGCTCCTGCGTCTTGCGCTCTCCGCACAGGCTGACAAACGCCTCGCGCTCCAAATCGAGCACGTACTGCTCTGGGACGGACTGCGGCGCGGTGATTCCGCCGCCGGAAAGTATGTACGCAAGCTTGCGCGCTACCACAGCGTCATGCTCGGTGGCATATTCGCCGCGGACCAGCATGTGAATGCCGAGTTTCGCGGCGGCGAAAAACTCCTCGCCCAACACCTGGATTTCCGCTGGTGCGGGCGGGTGATAACCGGCGCGAACCATCGCTAAAGCAGTCTCTTTCGCGTCCGCGATCTGCCGGTCGCGATTGATGGAGATCAAGTCAGAATTGCGCAGGAATCCCAGCGAACGCGCCTCTTCGGCGCTGGTGGAAACTTTCGCCATCGCCACGTTTTCAAATACATGCCGCAACACGTGAAACAAATCCAGATTCCCTCCGGCCGCCGCTTGCTCGTTCGCGCGGATCAGCATCTCTTTCGATCCGCCGCCACTGGGAATCAGCCCCACGCCCGCTTCCACCAGTCCCATGTACGTCTCCGCGGCCGCATGAATACGCGCGCTATGCAGCGGAATTTCGCATCCGCCGCCGAGCGCCATCGCGTGCGGCGCGGCGACCACAGGGCGCGGCGCGTATTTGATGGCCATGTTCGCGCGCTGAAACTGCTTCACGGCGAGGTGAACATCGTCCCATTCACCCTCTTGTGCCGTCATCAACACAAGCATCAGGTTGGCGCCCGCCGAAAAATTCTGGCCCTGATTGGCAATCACCATGGCCTCGAATTCCGTTTCCAGCTTCGCCACGCCCGCATTCAGCATGGCGACGATGTCGCCGCCAATGGCGTTCATTTTGGTGTGGAATTCGCAGCAAAGGACGCCATCGCCCAGATCGATCAAGCTCGCGCCGGAATTTTCCTGCACCACTTTCGAGCGCTCTTTCAGGGACTTCAGCAGGATCAAGCCGGCCGGCTCCGTCAACGCCATCATGGCCGCCGCGCCAAAGTCGAAATAGCACGTGTGCCCTTGCTCCGATTCGTAGAAGGTTTTCCGCGGCGATGCCATTACCTTGGTCACCAGCGGCGGCATCTGCTTGCCTTCGCGGTCCAGCGCCTTCACCACGCGCTCCACGCCGATGGCATCCCACATTTTGAACGGGCCAAGCTCCCAGCCAAATCCCCAGCTCATTGCCTTATCGATGTCCAAAATGCTGTTGGCGATTTCCGGAATGCGGCGCGCGGTATAAAGAAACGTGTCGCCGATGCTGTTCCACAAAAACTGACTCGCTTTGTCGCCCCTTCCTTCAATCGCCGGTTCGAATAGCGCCCTCATGCGCTCGCCTGTGTCTTCGATCGACTTCCCCGCTTCAATTGACGCGAATTTCGCCTTCTTTTGCGGGCGGTACTCCATCGTGTGCCAATCGAGCGTCAGAATCTCCGACCCGCCGGCCGGCGAGGCAGGTCCGCCTCCGGCGCCTTTCACGCGCTTGTAGAATCCGCCGCCGGTTTTCTCGCCCAGCCATTTGCGCTGCATCATCTCTTCAATCAGAGGCGGTATGCGGAACATCTCGCGAGACTCGTCATCGGGAATATTGTCGTAGAGATTCCGGATCACATGCACCAGCACGTCCAGTCCAACGATGTCAGCGGTACTAAACGTCGCCGAGCGCGGCCATCCCAGCGCCGGTCCCGTGCAGGCATCCACTTCCTCGACGGTCATATCAAGCTCCTGCATCTGCCGGATGGCGTTCAACATTGAAAACGTGCCGATGCGGTTGGCGATGAAGTTTGGAGTGTCCTTCGCCAGCACCACGCCTTTGCCCAGCCGCAGGTCGCAAATTTCCGAAAGCGCCTCCATCACTTCCGGCAGCGTTTTCGGGCCGGCGATCAGTTCCGCCAGCTTCATGTAACGCGGCGGATTGAAAAAGTGCGTTCCCGCCCAATGCTGCTGAAAGTCTTCCGAGCGTCCCTCGGAAATTTTCCGGATGGGCAGGCCCGATGTATTGGACGTGACCAGCGTTCCCGGCTTGCGCACCGCCTCCACGCGCTCGAACAGCTTCCGCTTGATCTCCAGATCTTCGGCGACGGCTTCGATGATCCAGTCCGCCTGCGCGCACCATGCCAGATTGTCGTCAAAGTTTCCGGGAGTGATCAGCCGCGCGGTCTCAGGAGTAAAAAATGCTGCTGGACGCGCTTTCTTCGCCGCCTCCAGTCCGCCGAGTACCAGGCGATTGCGAACGGCCGGACTCTCGGCGGTCAGACCTTTGCGTTTTTCGTCAGGCGTAAGTTCTGGCGGCACAATATCGAGCAGAAAACACGGAATTCCGGCGTTGGCGAGGTGTGCGGCGATTCTCGAACCCATCGTGCCAGCACCGAGCACAGCTGCGCGTTCGACCGGGCGTCTCATCAGGATCTCCTCGGCTGCTGATGGTTACAGAACGGTCAGCAGGGGTCAACCGGAAACGCTCGCATGCGCGGAACTCTGCTACAGTATTTTGAGCTGGAGATTCACGTCATGGCTGCGGTACAGAATTGGCTCACGCGGGCGGTCCGCGGGTTGCGTTCGTTCGCGTATCCGGAAAACGGTGTGCGCCCGAAGATCGGGTTGGCTCTCGGCGGAGGGTTCGCCCGCGGCATTGCCCATCTCGGCGTGCTGCGCGTCTTCGAAGAGAACGAAATTCCTATCGACTTCATCGCCGGCACCAGCGTGGGCGCGCTGGTTGCGGCCGCGTACGCCAGCGGCGCGTCTCTCGACTTCATGGAACGCCAAGGTGCGCTGACGACCTTTCACGATTTCGGCCGCTGGACGCTTTCGCGCTACGGCATGGCTTCAAATCTGCGGCTTGAAGGCTACTTGCATCGCTTGACCAGCGCGGAATTCTTTCATCAGACGAAAATTCCGCTCAGTATCGTGGCCACCGATCTCGTTTCCGGGAAGAGCGTGCACTTCACCGACGGCGAAATCAGCCCGGCGCTGCGCGCTTCGTGCGCCTATCCCGGATTGTTTTTGCCGGTGGAATATCGCGGGCATTTTCTCGCCGATGGTTTTCTCCCCGAAGCAACGCCCGCGGAAGCGGTTCGCGAACTGGGCGCCGAGCTGGTGGTATCCGTTTTTCTCGATCCCGGGATTATGGAGG
>JBOGMW010000097.1:0-5113 GCA_050746805.1 Candidatus Acidiferrales bacterium
TCGATTTGGGCGCGCTGAGCCAAAAGGAAACATCCACAGCAGCCCTTCACCGCCCAGCGATAACTCGATGACTCACAAAATCATGGCGGACCGCTTCAAAAGCTAAATTCTTCAACGAGCTGCTAGATTGCGGCGGCGCGTTCACCGCCCCGGTCCGATCCTGCGAACACGTAATTCTTCCGGCCTAGCGCGACCACACGCAACGCTCGTTCGGCGGCGTTGCTGTCAATCTCCAGGCGGCCGTCATCCACGTAGCGCACGAGAGCTTCCCAGCGCCCCAGCGCATAACGCACGGCCTGGGCCGTGTCCGATTTCTTCGACAGCTTGACCAAAGTCTCTTCGAGCCATTACTTCAGCGACCCAAGCAGAGGACGGCTGCGCTCGTTGCGCACCCTGTGACGTTCTTCGGGCTGCCGTCCGCGGATGTCTCCTTCGATGGCGTAAAGCTCTCCGATGCGCCGAAGCGCCTCTTGGGCCACCGACGATTTGTGTGCGACGTAGAGGGCGTCGAACTTCCGCCGCACGTGCTCCCGGCAGGCCGCTTTGTGAATGCGCCCCGTTTCGTAACGCTGATCGAACCCCGCATACGCGTCCGCCTGCAGCGTGCCCCTGAAGCGGCTCAGGTGTGTCTTCGGACGTTTCTTAGGACTGAGAGCTCGCTCGGGCAACGATCGGTTTTCATTCCATGACACCGGCGCGTTTCGAATTCACCCCAGAGCAAATTCGTTGATCTCGTTCTGATTGGCCCTCCAGAAATGGACGATCAAAGGTTCAGTAGAACGTTGACAATCGCAAGCTCCCCAGCCGAAGTCTCGGGCGCTCGGATCCCTCGAAAGATCTCGATTCTGACGTCCGTTACGGGTGTTCTCCGGACAGGTATAAACGGACTATTGTGAGCCGTCCCAGTCAAGTCCAAGATGAAGCTGCCATGAAAACTGAAAGCTTACCAACCGATATATTCTTTGAAGCCGTTTGCAATAGCAAGATCGAGCCGCTGAGAAGGAAACCCGTGTTGGTTATCTGCGACAATGAGGAATGTGGAGACACCGTGGCTCAAATTATCCGGAAACGCGGCATTGAGACGGTCTGCTGTCCTCGTTTGAGTGATGCCCGCTCGTTCTTGCTTGGGCAAACCTTTAGCGCTGTATTCTGCAGCGACCGTCTTCCCGATGGTGATTTTCGTGCTGTCATCGGGGCTGTGGGCTCGACTCCGGTCATTGTCTTCTCACGTCTCGTGGATTGGGATCGTTACTTAGACGCCGTTCATCGCGGAGCGTACGATTACACCGCGTGCCCGCCGGACTCCTCGGAAATTGAACGGATCCTGCAGTTCGTCACGAGTGAGCCTCGTCTGTTTTATCAAGTCCGATAAAAAGCAGATTGAACAATTTCGACCGAAGAGAGGGACCGTGGACGAGAGAACGGTGAGAGTACTCTTAATAGGTGAAAGCGCAGGTAGTTTCTCTTCGCTTTTGCAACGGTTAGAAGAGCAAGGTTGCGGTTGCAAGTTTGCTTCTTCTTATGCGGAGGGTGTGCGATTCTTTGCCGACCAGCCGTTTGACTTGGTGTTATGCAGCGGACGGCCAGGGATCAGGGCTCTTTTCCCCCCAGTAATCAGCTCGTCGGCAAGCTTGTTTTGCGCTCATGCCATCGAGGACAGCTGTCTATGGGTGCCGGTTATTGTGCACGGAGACGAGTGTCTAGGTAAGCCGCCCCTTCGACCGAGAGAATTCGCCGACACACTCAGCCAGCTGGTGGATGAGATCCGGTCATCACCAGGTGATGGTGCGGTCCAACCACGAACCAGCGGCTCCGCATCGCGCGCGGATATCCCGCTCAAGGAAGCTTCTCAAGATGGCAGGCCGGCAGCACTTGGGCATGTCCGCGACGGTTCACTCTGGCGGGGAGCGCCAGACCCGCGCGAGCAGGGTTCTTCAAAATATCATCGATACGAAAAAGAACCGAAAAGCGATGCCTAGGCAAACATTGCGGATAACTAGCGCCCTACGGTATCGCGACATTATCCTCATTTTTGTGTAGTGAAGGATGCGAAGGCTATTCACGGTGCCGCGATCTCGCTTGCGGCAAAAGCGACGTTGACGATTACGCATCAGCGATTCGGGGCGTGGAGATTTGATGACAGGCGCGACAGACGCTCAAAAACCAGATTTTAGAAACGGATTCCCACTTCGAGATCTGGCTGATGGGTGTTTGGTGTCTGGGCGTGCTGCTGACGACGACATCCTCCTAGTGCGGCACGGTGAGGAACTCTTCGCCGTCGGCGCGCACTGCACGCATTATGGCGGGCCGCTAGCCAACGGTTTGGTTGTCGGTGACACAGTACGATGCCCTTGGCATCATGCATGTTTCAACCTCCGCACCGGCGAAGCGCTGCGTGCACCCGCACTAGATTCGATCCCCAGATGGCAGGTCGAGAGGGTAGGCGACACGGCCTTTGTCCGGGAGAAGCTTGCCGAACCTAGCCCAAAACACGCGTCGCCGACTGCGAAATTGCGACACCCGCCGGCATCGATTGTAATTATTGGAGGAGGCGGGGCCGGGCTGGCAGCCGCAGAGATGCTTCGTCGAGAAGGCTACGACGGTGCTCTGACCATGATCAGCGGGGACGACTCACCTCCGTGTGACCGGCCGAATCTATCGAAAGACTTCCTTGCCGGCACAGCCCAGGAGGATTGGATTCCACTGCGGCAACCGCAGTTTTACACCGAGCAGCGGGTCGAACTCGTGCTCAATTCGTGGGTCGCCGCGCTCGACTTGCACAAGAAACAGGTCCAGATCGAGAAGGGCAAAACGTACGGTTTTGACGCACTTCTGATCGCGACAGGCGCCGCACCTGTGCGACTGGAAATCCCGGGAGCAGCGAGTACCCATATCCATTATCTCCGCACGTTCGCGGATAGTCGCGCGATTGTCGCCAAGGCCGCGTCTGCCAAGCGCGTCGTAGTTGTCGGCGCGAGCTTTATTGGTCTTGAGGTTGCCGCATCACTGCGCACACGCGGAATTGATGTGGACGTCGTGGCACCAGAGAGTCAGCCTCTCGAACGCGTTATGGGAAGAGAGATCGGCGGCTTCATTCGGGAGGTTCATGAAGCGCATGGCGTTACATTTCACCTGGGCCAGACGGTGAGCCATATCGAGGGCCATACTGTAACGCTGAAAAACGGGGAGTCTCTCGATGCGGATTTCGTCGTTCTCGGCGTAGGTGTGCGACCGTCCCTTAGCATTGCCGAGCGAGCGGGCTTGGCCGTTGACCGTGGGATTGCAGTCAACGAGTACCTCGAAACCAGCACTCCAGGTGTGTTCGCCGCAGGTGATGTTGCGCGGTGGCTCGATCCCCATTCCGGCGATCGAATTCGCGTTGAGCATTGGGTCGTTGCCCAGCGACAAGGTCAAGTAGCGGCCAGGAATATGCTCGGTTATCGCGAGCGATTCGATGCTGTGCCCTTCTTCTGGAGCCAGCACTACGACATCGTCATCAACTACATCGGCCACGCGGAGAGTTGGGATGCGATCGAGATCGATGGGAAGCTCGATGCACGGGATTGCGCTGTGTCTTACAAGCGCGCTAGTCGTACGCTCGCGATGGCAACGATCTCCCGCGATTTAAAGAATCTTCAGATCGAGCGTGCGATGGAAAGCCGACAACCAGCCGGGCTTGGTGCGGCATCTCGCTAAGAAAAAAGACGATGAGTGATTCGCGAATGGATCCGCGCATGACAGCGGTGCTGGCGACTTTGGTCGTCATCGCATCGATGACGATGCCGACAGCGGCAAAAGAACGAAACCTTCCCTATACCACGATCGACCATCCGCAGTTTGTGTCCGCATCGCAAGCAGACTTTCTAGGTCCCAAAGACATCGTGCTTGGTGTGACCGATGGCAAAACGTCGAAGGCGTATCCCGCGGCGATCCTATCGCAGCACGGGGTCGTGCAGGATCGAATGGCAGACGGACCCATTGCCATCACCTGGTGAGGGTATTGCAACACGGCCCTCGTGTTCAGGGCCGAAGCCAAAGGCAAGGCGCTGGTGTTTGATACCGCCGGGCTGATTGGCAGCAACGAGGTATTCAAGGACCGGCAGACCGGGAGTAAATGGCAACAATCGTCGCTGGAAGCGATTTCCGGGCCGCTGAAAGGGACCCACCTGCAGATGTATCCTTTTCTGTTGACGACCTGGCGCGAATGGCGGAAGCAGCATCCCAACACGCTGGTGCTGAAACCGCTGCCGGGTTACGCGGAGCGTTTGGCAGCGG
The DNA here is from genome assembly GCA_050746805.1 of Candidatus Acidiferrales bacterium. GTDB lineage: Bacteria > Acidobacteriota > Terriglobia > Acidiferrales > UBA7541 > Palsa-295. The sequence continues at coordinate 4,276 of JBOGMW010000097.1, forward strand.
AGAACGCGATCATTAATCAGGGTGTTTCGGGCATGGCCGGGCCTGCACCATACCCCACGTTGGGCCACGATAATCGACTGCGACCGCGCGACACTGTGGTTGGGTTCGAGACCGGCGGCGTAGCAAAAGCGTATCCGATAGCGGCGCTGGACAAGGTTCGCATTGTGAACGACCGCGTGGGCGGCAATCCGGTGGTTATTATTCATCAGCCAGCCTCCGACGCGACGACTGCTTACATCGCCGAAGCGAATGGCAAAACGCTCCGATTTCGCGCCACGAATGCAGAGGCAAGCCGCCTCATGGATATCGAGACTCACTCCACGTGGAATGCGTATGGCGAGTGCGTTGGAGGAAAGCTCCAAGGCACGCACTTGAAGCGCATCATTCTGGAGCCGGAGTTCTGGTTCGCGTGGTCGGAGTTCCATCCGCACACGGAATTATACGTACCGGCCAAGGCCAACAAATCCTAAGCGCCGCCGGGAGTGCGTGGAGCGGGAGCTTCCCGGCGCCGTTCGAGTGCTGCGGGTGTAAGATCACGCCCCGTACACGTGGGGCGTGGTCTGAATATTTGCCGAGATTTATGCAGGAAGATGCGAAAGGAGAATCTAGCAATGATTACTCGTCGTGAAATGATGGGCGGTACCATGGCGGCGGCTTTTGCCACCTTGGTTGCAGGCAGCGCAAGCACTCTATTAGAGGCAAAAACGCTGCCAGCGCCGCAACACGGAAACATGCATGGGATGGCGTCGCCGGTACAGACGCTGATGGACGAGCCGCTGCCGGAGATGCCTAATCCCGAGGTGAGCGTCATCACGCTCACGGTAGCGCCGGGAGCCGT
>JBOGMW010000098.1:0-2754 GCA_050746805.1 Candidatus Acidiferrales bacterium
TTCGGCGCAAAAAAGTCCGCCGCGCAATAGACACTCTCGATGGAAATTCGGGTGGGATGCCAAAGGCGGCGCGGGTGAAGGACCGCCGTTACAGCTCGCTCGCGTTACTGCACTCGCTGGATGTAGCGGCCTTCGGACGTATCGACCTTAATTTTATCGCCCTCGCCCACGAACGGCGGCACGTTCACCATCAGCCCCGTTTCCAGCTTCGCCGGTTTCATCACCGAGCTGGCCGTCGCCTTCTGAATGCTCGGCTCCGTTTCCACCACGGTCAGATCAACGGTGTCTGGCAGCAGCACTCCGATCGCTTTTCCGTCGTAATACTCGATCTTCACCGGCATGTTGGGGATCAGATAATCCTTGGAGTCGCCCACGATATCATTCTGCAGCGCCATCTGCTCGTAGTTTTCCGTGTTCATGAAGTGGTGCCCTTCGCCGTCGCTGTAAAGATACTCGAACTCCACTTCGTCCACCGTCACCTTATCGAGGAAATCTTCAGCACGGAAGCGATAATCGATCATCGCTCCGGTACGCAGGTTGCGCATGCGCGTCTGCATGGCCGCGCGCTTGTTTCCAGGCGTGCGATGGTCCACGTTATAGATCATGTGCAGATCGCCTTCATGCTTGATGATCATCCCCGAACGCAAAAGTGTCGCCTTGATCGTCATTACCTGCTCCTGATTTCTCTCATGGGATTTCCCCGCAGGGGAAATTTAGCCGGGAGGGTCCGTACCCGCCGCAGTCTTCGCTCGCCGCGCTTAATTGCCCGAGCCGAAACTCGAAGTATAGCGGCCCAACGCGCGATCGGTCAAACAATCCCCGTCGCACCACACCGAATGTCCCTGACGAGCCAGCAATTGTGCGAGCAGCGACCAGCTGCCGCCCGCTCCGAACACGAAAAGCGCTTTTGGCACGCAACTCCATCATATAGTTCCGTTTGCTGGCGAGGCGGTGCCGCAAATGCTCACCCGCGCCACCAGAGGGCTTGCCGGCTCGGTTGACAACATTCGAAGCGGACGCGTATCATTTCTATCGGTAAGGCGTCCGACAACGAACGCTCTATCCTTCATTGCTTCATCCCCCAAGCAGGATGGAGTGACCGAGGTTGCATCCTCGGCAAGCAGGGCACGCACCCGTACGGAGGCCGTTCTCCCATGTCACCCGAACAAAATCCTAACGCCCAAGTTTCTTCGGCCGATCCTGGCGCCGAGCAACCAGCCGCAATTTCTCCTGCCGCCATTCCTAGCGCACAGTCCGCGACTGGGGCCGCTACCGCAGTGGCCCGCGAACCCGAATCCGCTCCTTTGGAAGCCCAGAATTCCATGAATCAGGCTTCCGATGGACACACTTCCCCTCCAACGGAAGACCATGCTCGCAATGAGTCCGCCCCTGAAAATTTGATCTCCGAATCCGCATCGGCGGAGCAATCCACCGAGGCGCAAGCGGAGGCGGCCGAGATGGCCGAAGCAATGGATCGCATGCTCGATCAGTTTCCCGCCGCCGAGGCTGCGGCTGAGGGCGAGATTTTCGATGGCCACGTCTTGGCTGTCACGGACGCGGGGGTAGTAGTCGACGTGGGTGGAAAGTTCGAGGGCCTCGTTCCGGCGCAGGAGTTTCTTGATTCTGGGGCTCCGATTGAGTTCGGCCCTGGACAGACCATCGAAGTCGAGAGGCTGCACGAGCGGAAAGACGGCTACGTCCTCCTTTCGCATGTCCGCGCGCATCGCCGCCGCTCCTGGGACCGTATCGAAAAGGCGTCTCGCGAGCACGCCAACCTTACTGGCAAAGTCCTTGAGCGCATCAAGGGCGGATTGGTGATCGATGTCGGCGTCCGCGCGTTTTTGCCTGCCTCGCAGATCGAATTGAAGCCGGTACACGATCTGGAAGCCTGGAAAGACCGCGAAATCGAAGTGCGCGTTCTGAAGTTGAATCGCAAGCGCGGCAACGTGGTGGTCAGCCGCCGCGCCATCCTTGAAGATGAGATGAAAACCAAGCGCGACGCGCTCGCCTCCACTCTGGTCGAAGGCGCCGTGGTTACTGGCCGCGTGAAAAACATCACCGACTACGGCATTTTCGTCGATTTGGGCGGAATGGACGGCCTGTTGCACGTGAGCGATTTGGTCTGGGGCCGCGTGCCGCATCCTTCGAAAGTAGTGCAGCCCGGCGAAGATATTCAGGTCCAGGTGCTGAAGTTCGACAAAGAAAAGCAGCGCATTTCGCTGGGCCGCAAACAGCTTCTTCCCGATCCTTGGGCCACCGTGCCGGAGCGCTTTGCAGTAGGCACTCGTGCCACCGGAAAAGTCGTGGGTGTGACGGACTACGGCGCGTTCGTCCAGATCGAGCCAGGCATCGAAGGTCTAGTGCACGTCAGCGAAATGACCTGGTCAAAGCACGCCAAGCATCCTTCCAAGATCGTGAAGGTCGGCGATGACGTCGAAGTCGTCGTTCTGGAAATGAAACCCGATCAGCGCCGGATCTCGTTGGGCCTCAAACAGACGCTGCCCGACCCGTGGGAAGCCGTCGCTGAAAAGTTCCCGGTTGGGAGCCTGGTCAACGGACGCGTTCGCAATCTGGCCGATTTTGGCGCGTTCGTGGAAATAGAAGAGGGCATCGAAGGTCTGATTCACATCAGTGACATGAGCTGGACCGAGCGGGTGAAGAATCCGATCTAAATATTGAATAAGGGCTAAACGGTCGAAGCGCGCGTCATGAAAGTGGACGCTCAAAACAGCCGGTTGTCGCTGGGCATCAAGC
>JBOGMW010000099.1:0-25809 GCA_050746805.1 Candidatus Acidiferrales bacterium
ACTCGATACCGCGAACCAGCGATTGCGAGTTCGGCTGACCCCGGAGGAGTGCATGCCAGGTTCCACAGTCGTCCACCGCGCCGCGTGTCTCTTAGCTTTAGCTGCGCTCTGCGTCCTTTTCCTCCCGCGCCTCGCCGCGGCGGATTCTGCCGATGTCGGTATCCGGGCCTTTTCGGGTAACGCCGTCTGCATTTCCGGCTCCTGCGGCGAGGGTAGCGCTATCACACACTCTCATCCTTTTGATCTAGGTACCGACTTCATGGTCGGACACTGGTTGCTCATGACCAAGCCGCTCGACCATCCACGCGTTGACTACGATTCAGTCGTAAAAGGGCTCATCTTCTCAGGTGAGTACGATCACGGCGATCGTTCTACCTGGAAGGTCGACCGGCACGAAAGGAACAATCGTCGGCCAGTAGCCACCCCCGAGCCGTCTTCTGTCGCACTGCTCGCGCTCGGCTTGCTGGCTTTCTTCACCGTCCGCCGAAGGTCTTCTGTGGAACGCCTCCGATCGATGCGGTCTTCGTAATCTCACGTGCGGTTCCGCTAATCATCTAATCATCGATTAGCGGGACCGCCTAACCCCACATGCCACCCGGTCGTCGGGTTGCCTTAGTCAACTCCTTAGCAATCGGCATGTGTGCATCCGCAGCTGGGTGCCTTCGTCATACGCCTTCTCATCCCGGTCGTCCCCTTGCGTGCCTCGTACACCGCTGCTAAACTGTCGCGGCAAGAGCTTCACAGCTGCTCCTGCCACACTTCCCATTAAAGGCTGATTCATGTCTGGACATTCGAAATGGGCCACGATTAAACATAAAAAGGCGGCTACCGACGCCCGCCGCGGCAAGGTTTTCACCAAGCTAATCCGCGAATTGACCATTGCCGCTCGCGTCGGCGGCGGGGATCCCATCACCAACCCCCGTCTGCGTACCGCTATTGCCGCCGGCAAAAATGAAAACATGCCTAACGACAATATCGAGCGCGCCATCCAGCGCGGCACGGGGCAGCTCGAAGGGGAAACCCTCGACGAAGTGATGTTCGAAGGTTACGGCCCAGGCGGTGTTGGCGTCCTCGTCCAGGTCGTCACCAGCAACCGCAACCGCATCGTCAGCGAAATCCGCCATATGTTCTCGAAAAACGGCGGCAATATGGCCGAAAACGGCGCGGTCGGCTGGATGTTCAATCGCAAGGGCGATATCGTGGTGCCCAAGGAACTTGCCAACGAGGAAAAAATGATGGGCATCGTCCTCGATGCCGGCGCCGAAGATTTGCGCGACGATGGCTCTGCCTGGGAAGTGATCTCCCCGCCCGAAGCCATGGAAAAAATCCGTGAGGCACTGGTCGCCTCCGGCATCAACCCGTCGTCCGCTGAAGTCTCCTGGCTCCCGCAGAACTACGTGAAACTCACCGGCTCGCAGGCCCAACAGATGCTCCGTATGGTCGAAACCCTCGAAGATCACGACGACGTCCAGCACGTCTACGCCAACTTCGACATCGACGAAAAGGAAATCCAGGCCGCCGTTGCCGGCTGATCGTTTCGTTTCGCGTTCCTTCGCCGGGGGCGCAGTTTGGGTAGCGTGCTTTCCTCGGGGGCGGTTTTTAACATCGTCAGTTTGAAACAATTAGGCGGCGACCTCCGGGGATTTTGGGCGGACGCCGGCTAGTTCCTTTCCGGTTGCGCGGTGCTCAGATTTTGCTATCGTCCGCTTCATCTTGGCGCGTACACTTGCGCCGTCGATGATTTGTCGCCCGCAGCAATCCGCAACCAATCAGAAACTGCGCGTTCTGGGCGTCGATCCAGCGGTCGCCGGCGCCATTGGTTACGGCGTGATTCAGACCGAAGGCTCGCGTGCCATTTGCATGCGGTTCGGCGCCCTAAAGCTGCCGCGCCAGCTCACCTTCAATTTCCGTCTGCGCGAAATCCATCTCCTAATCACCGGCCTTGTCGAACAGTTCCGGCCGGATGCCGTCGCCGTCGAATCGGTTTTCACTTCGCTCAATATGCGCACGGCCCTCAAACTGGCTGAAATGCGGGGCGTTGTTTTGCTCGCCGCGGCGCAAGCGCAAATCCCCGCGCACAGTTATTCTCCGCGCGAAATTAAGGCCAGCGTCGCCGGCTTCGGCGCCGCTTCCAAGCAGCAGATTCAGCAGATGGTTCGCTCGCTTCTCGATATGGACGTCATCCCCGAGCCTGCCGACGCCTCCGACGCACTCGCCGTCGCGCTATGCCACGCGCAACTTTCTCGCGCCCGCGAACGCCTGGCCCGTTCCACGGCTCGTGCCATAACGCGCCCAGCCGCCGCTTCCAACAGAGCCGCAGCCTGTGCAAATCGCGCTGTGCAATTTCCTGACTAGCTCTGGATCGTTCACCTCACGAGCGTGCCCTTGAGTAAGCCCGCATCGCCGCATTACAAAAATTCCAGTCCGCTTGCCCTTATTCCACCCAATTGCGGTAAGCTGGATTCTTGCAAAATGCTTTTGCGGCACCAATCCGCGCGGGTTTGGGCGCTAGCTTTCGCCCTCCTTCTGCTGGCGCCGCTCCTGCACGCTCAGGCTGGCTCGAGCGGCCAAGCAGTCATCACCTTTCGCAAAATTTTCAAATCCAGCTATCCCGAATATGTGGAAATAAAAGTGCCGGAAACCGGCGCTTGCACTGCGGACATTCGTCAGCTTTCAGACGATCCCAGTCCACAGCGATTTCAGCTCAGCGAGCCGGTCGTCCAGCATATCTTTGAGCTTGCGAGCGAGCTTCACGATTTCAATGGGGTGAACCTCGAAATCCACCGTCGCATCGCCAATCTCGGCGAAAAGACTTTTATTTATCAGAATGGCGCGCAGGTCTATCAAACCAGCTTCAATTACTCAACCAATGCCTCCGCCGAGCAGCTCGTCGACCTGTTCGAAAATTTGGCACGCGAGCAGACCGATCTGTCCGATCTCCAACGCACCATGCGCTACGACCACCTAGGCGTCTACGACGTCATACTGCGCATCGAAAAAGATTACGACGATAAAGCGATTCCCGATCCCTCCGCCCTGCTCGCCACCCTCGATCAGCTCGCTCTCGACAACACGTATCTAAATATCGCCCGCGACCGCGCACGCACCCTTGCCGGCCGCATCCGCTCCGGCCATTAACTGCTGGCCCATGGCGTCTTAACCACGCGATCCGAACCTAGTCGATGCTGAATGACCCTAGTGTCCGATAATCGAGCATTCGATCCCCTGTACCGGAGCACGCCATGAACAAGCCCGGCTACCGAGTTTCCGTCGCGGTATTCACGCTGGTGATCGTCGCTGCCTCCGTCGCTGCAGCCTACGAACAACCGCTGAGCCCCGAATCCATCCGCGAGGCCTATTTCTTGGGACGGCATGATCGACACGCCCGCGATTTCCTCGGCCGCTATTCGAAAATCATCCGCACTTCGCAAAGCTCCGAGCTGGAATTCTCTCGTGTGCAAGTTCTCACCCCGTACGCTCAGATTGTTTCCGCCGCCCTGCAGGATATGCTCAACGACACTGCCGTCGATGCCGACCAATACTATCAAGGCCGTGCACTCCCTGTTTTGGTCAAGATGTGGGTTTACTGCCCCTCGGCATCTGGATATTCCCCTATCTCTTTCGACCGTTGCTCCGAATTGACTCACGACACCTCCATCGTTGTGTCCCAATCACGGAGTTTCGAGGCCAAGGATGTTGCCTACACAACGCTGTACACTGCGACGAAGGGCGCGAAGTGGGCCAACGGTCTGGAAGTCGATCTCCAATTCGACGCTTCTCAATTCCAGCCCGCTCCCGTCCAGATTTCGATCTCATCGCCCGATGGCCAGCGCTACGCAGCCAGCTTCGACCTCTCCGCACTCAAATAGCTGCCGCTCTTGAACACGCAAAATGCGCCCGAACTTTCTGGAACCCCAGTGCGTTTCCATGGGAATTCACATCGAGGTACAGGTGATATCGGCCTGTACTTAAACTGCCCCTCTGACCAGTTAATTTTTGCCCAGACGTCTGGTAATCTCCATGCGCCATATGCGTGAACTTGAAAAATTCGGCAGAGGCAGGAGAAAAGACAAACCCTTGGATATCGGAACCTCTCACCGTGCCAGCCTGGTTTGCGGCCCGCCGGACTGCGCGACGACCTCGCCGGTCGCCTTTTGGGGTCATTCCCCAGTAGCCGCTCGCCGCCATCGCAAGGGCGAAACAGTCAATCGACCTTGCGCACACGTAAATCCTAGAAAACAAACGACCGGCCCCACCCAAGGGCGGAACGTCGCGGTGCATGTCAACTTACATCAAATCTTCGTCCGGCCGCCCCGACCAGCAACTCCCCAGCGCGATCCGAGTCTCGTCCACATCCATCCTTTCCTAGTCTTTCGAGCATCCGAATAACGCCATGCCAACACCACAATTTTTCTGCCCTAGGTTGCTCGCCGCCGTGGCTCTCTTCGGCACTATAGGCGCGCTGAACGCCCGCGCGCAGGTCACCGCCGTTCCGCCGCGCATCACCCAAGCCATCACGGATTCCCACCTCGTCACCTTGCGCGGCAACGTGCATCCGCTTGCGCGTCCCGAATACGACCGCGGCCTCGCTCCCGCCAGCCTCCCGATGGACCACATGATGCTGCTGCTCAAGCGCAGCCCGCAGCAGGAAGCTGCCCTCGATTCGCTCCTCGCGCAGCAGCTGGACCGGAATTCGCCGAACTACCACCATTGGCTCACGCCTGCCCAATTCGGCGCGGAATTCGGCCCCTCCAATCAAGATATTCAGACCATCGAGACGTGGCTTGAATCTCGTGGCTTCAGCATCGATAGCGTGGCCAAGGGACGCACCGTCATCGAGTTTTCCGGCAGCGCCGGCGAAGTGCAGTCCGCCTTCCATACGGAGATTCACCGCTACGTCCTGCCAAACGGTAAGCAGCACTGGGCCAATTCCACCGATCCTGAAATCCCCGCGGCGCTCGCGCCGGTCGTCTCCGGCATTCGTTCGCTGAACAGTTTTTATCCCAAGCCGATGAGCCAGGTCATCTCGCGGGTTATCTCAAAGGTCCCGGCCTCGCGGCCAAGTTCTCAGCTAAAGCCGCAGCCGATGTTCACCTTTGAGGCGAGCGGTGCGTGTAGCACGCCACAGGCCTCCGGTGAGGCTCCGAATGGCGACATCTGTTTCATGGTCACCCCCGCCGATTTCGGTGCGATTTACAACGTCAGCCCGCTATGGTCCAACGCCATCCTCGGCAATGGCGAAACCATAGCGATCGCCAACGACAGCAATATCAATCTTTCCGACGTCAGCGCGTTTCGCAGCCTCATGGGGCTGGCCGCCAGAAGCCCGCAGATCATTTTGGCCAACGGCACCGATCCCGGCATCACTGGCGACGAATCCGAAGCAGTACTCGACGCGGAATGGTCCGGCGCCGCTGCTCCAGATGCCATCATCGATCTGGTCATCGCTCCATCTACGAACACCAGTTTTGGCGGTGATATCGCCGCCGAATATATCGTTGACAACAACCTTGCGCCCATCTTGAGTTACAGCTTCGGCGCTTGCGAGGCAGGAGTGGGAGGATTCTACGGCCCGCTCTGGCAGCAGGCTGCCGCTGAAGGCATCACCGTTCTCATCGCTACTGGCGACGATGGCTCGTCTGGATGCGATGCGGCTCCTACAAGCGCCACCACGGCCGAGCCCGCTAGGCAGGGCTTGCAGGTTAATGGTCTCGCCTCGACGCAATACGATGTCGCCGTCGGCGGCACCGATTTCAATGATGTCACAAATCCTGCACAATTCTGGAGCACCAGCAACAGCTCTTCTTCGACGGCCGCTTCCGCGCTCGGTTACATTCCGGAAACTGTTTGGAACGAATCATGCACGAATTCCGTACTTAGCACCGCGCCCGTGAACGCCTCTTTCGGGAATGTCTCCACCCCGGAACAAGCGTGCAACAACGCGACTCTTGCTGAAGACGGATTCGTCATTCCGGTCGGCGGTTCCGGGGGCGTCAGCACCGTCTACCCGAAGCCGAGCTGGCAGAGCGGTTTAGGCCCCAGCACCTCCGGGCGCGAATTACCCGACATTTCGCTCTTCGCCGGAACGGGCGCGATCTCCGCGAGCTTTTACTATCTCTGCCAATCCGATCTTTCCACTCCGCCGCAATCCTGCAGCTTGAGCGGCACAATTGATGGCGTCGGCGGCACTTCTGTTTCAGTCCAGGTGATGGCCGGAATCGTTGCGCTCATCGACCAGCAAGCAGGTAGCCCGCAAGGCAACATTAATCCCGCGCTGTACGGTCTTGCTGGCGCTAATACTCTTGCTGGCGCTAATACTTGCGCTTCGACCGCGAATCCCAGCGCGTCCTGCATTTTCTACGACGTGACCACCGGAACCAACGCCATGCCGTGCGCGTTCAGTTCTACAGTTAGTGCGAACTCGCCCGACTGCTTCGCGTCCATAAATACTGATACCGTCGGCATTCTTGGCGCCAGCGCTACGCAGCTTTCTTATAACGCCGGCGCTGGATACGATCTTGCCGCCGGCCTTGGCAGCATCAACGCCAAGAACCTCGTGATGGCAAACGTGTGGTCTGGTCCTGCAGGCACGCCCGACTTCTCGATCGCCTCGTCAAACCCGACTGTCACTTTGAGCTCGAGTGGCAAAGGGACGATGTCGATCACCATAACGCCGGTATCCAATTTCACCGGCACCGTGAATCTGAGCTGCCCGGGACTGCCCTCTGGTGATACGTGCAGCTTCGCTCCCTCCAGCCCCGTCACCGTCAATGACAGTCCTACGGCGGTCACGGTCACCATCAGCGGCGCCGTAAGTTCCGTTCCCGGCGCGATGAATCATCCCAGCGGGCCTGCCGGACGGCCGCTTCGCGCCGAGATTGTTTTCGCGCTCGCCTGTTTCGCCGCACTTTTGCTTTTCGGCATGCGCGTGCGACGCCGCCGTTGGAATTCCGTCCTCGCCCTTCTCGCCATCTTGTTATTCGTAATCGCGGGATGCAGTGGGGGAGGCAACTCCTCGAGCGGTAATAACGGAGGGGGCGGGGGAGGCGGCGGACCCACCGGCTCGCCATTTATGACTACGGTTACGGCCACCACTTGCAGCTTACCTTCAACCCCCGGTTGCAGCACCGGCGTCACGCATTCGCTGGTCTTTACCGTCGAATAGCTAAAATGCGGGTGGCGTGGCGCTCTTCCAAGCACCGCTCGCCGCTCGCGAACTCAGCGAATCACGATTCCTGCGTAGCCGACCACTTGCTCCCGGTCGCCGCTCGCGTCTGCCGAAGTGGCGTAGCGCACCAGCCGCGCTTCGGTTGCGCCCAGTTCGCGCATCGCGATCAGCATCGCGGTGGTCGCCGCATATCCACACATCGTAATGCCTTCACCGCGCACCGTGTCGTAAAGCCCGCGCGGATCGAGCGCCAAAATTCGCTCGATGGCGCGCCGATCTTTTACCCGCGTCGTTGCGTCATCTTCGTAGTGATTCATGTCCGTGCTGGCTATCACCAGCACCGGCTCGTTTTCGGCGGCAATTACCTTGGCCACTGCGCGTCCCAGCTCTTCAATCGCGCCGTACCGGTCCGTGGCCAGCACCACTGGAACAAATCGAAAATCCTTCGCCAAAACTTGCAGGAAGGGAATCTGCACTTCCAGCGAGTGCTCCCGTTCGTGCGCAACGGCATCTTCGCGCAGCCAGGGGCACGCCTGCGCCAGCGCTGTGGCCAACCGCGCATCGATCTGCGCTTCGCCGAGCGGTGTCGCGAAACCTCCTTCGCTCAAAATAGCCATTGGCTCGCCGCGCGGGAAGTGTCGCGGTCCCAGCACAATGCATTTCTTTGGAATCTCAATAGAGGCGTACACCGCTCCCGCCACGTGGCCCGAGTACATGTAGCCCGCGTGCGGCACGATGCACCCCAACCCGCGTACTTTTTCGCTGCTGGAGGAAACGAATTCCGCAATTTGTTTGGAGAGTGTTTCAGGTTCAGAGGGATAGAAGCGGCCGGCAACAGCGGGAGGACGAATCATCGAGAATGCAAATTTCGCGCCGGGTGCTGCGTACTACTGCGCCTTCGACGGTTTCCCGTGAATTTCCAGCGCTACCTTTTGGCCCGGCTGATAGAGGATTTTCACCTGGTCGCCGTACTGATAGCCGCCTTTGTCCATCAGCGTCTCCATCTTGGGTTGCAGCGCTGAAGCGTAGGTGAACGTATGAATCATCCGCTCATTTCCGGCCTCGCGGACTATGATCGAACGCGAATTGAAGTGAATCACGTCGGCTTTGAGCCAGGAATCACCGCTCGGCGTCCCCTTCGGCAGTACGGCGTGAACCAAATGCACAATCGGTTTAGCTACGATCGAAGCCGCAGCGGCGGCGGCCGCTGCCTCTTGCGCGCGCGCAGCTCCGGCGGGGATCGCCAGAGCGGCGAAGATCGCGATTGCAACGACGAAAATTCTAGCTTTCTTCATCGAAGGAAATCTTCAGCGACTTCAGAAACTTGATATCTTGCGGCGTGATTTCGACCTTTGTCGCGGTCGGCTCTTCGTCCAGCACTTCCTCGTCCACCCGAATGTGCAGCGATTCCAGAAAACGCCTGTCATTCGTGGTCATCCGCGCCGCTTCCGCGGAGGAGCGCCGCGCCAGCCCTATCGTCGCGTCGAGCTTCAGTACGATCTCGAACCCGGCTGCGCGGATTCCTGCAATCGCCTCGGCGATCCGCTCGGAGTCCGACACGCTATCGTTGATGGCGTGTCCAAGTTCCCGAAGCAGCTGCTTCATGCGGTCGTCAAGTTGCAAGGGCGACACCTCCTGTCAATGCCCTTTGGTACCCCAATTTTAGAGTGATGGCAAGCACGAAACAAGCCCTGCGGTCATGCCGCGCGTCGCGTAGGTTACCTGCCCCCCCTTCCGATCCAGTCTGCACCCTACCCCGAGCGTTGGTGCGGAGCGTAGCGAGAGGAATCCTCCGCCTGGCCTTTTGGAACCCTGAACCGCGCCAGCACAGCCAGGATTTCGTCGCCGTACATGGCGGTTTTCCGTTCGCCAAACCCGTGCACCCTTCGCAGGGCTGCCAGGTCCCGGGGCTGCGCGCGGCAGAGATCCTCGAGCGATTTGTCGTGCATCACGGTAAACGCCGGCACCTTGCGCAGCTTTGCGGTCTTCAGCCGCCACTCGCGCAGAGCGGCGTATAGTTCCGGGTCTCCTTCGAACTGCCGGGCTTCAGTTTTGGACTTGCTTCGCACCGGGGCTGCCGGTTCCGAGAGCCATTCCGGCTCGCCGCTGCAAACGTCGCAGGCCGCACAGGAGTTCCACTTCGCGGTCTCTCCGAAATGGGCGCAAATTTGCAGATGCCGGCATGCACGCGATTCCACGAATTTGCGAATTTGGTCGTAGCGATCCCACGCGCGCTTTTTCTCCGCTGCGTCGTCAATTTCACCAATAAAATGCGCCAGCAATCCCGCGTCGCGTTTCTGCCAAAGCAGTAGGCAATCGGCCGGAAGCCCATCGCGGCCGGCGCGCCCCGCTTCCTGGTAATACTGTTCGATCGATTTGGGCAGCGCCAGGTGAATCACCGCCCGCACCGCCGCTTTGTTGATGCCCAGCCCGAACGCGATGGTGCCGACCAGCACGCGCACTTCGTCAGCCATCCACCGCTCCTGGTTTTGCTTGCGCTCCTCTGCGTCCATTTTCCCGTGATACCCGATGGCAGGAATTCCATTCTCGGCGAGTAGCGCCAACGTCTCGTCCACGCGCTTGATGGTGGGCGAGTAAATAATCACGTTGCTCCCATCGTGGCGGCGCACGGCTCGCAACAGTAATCCGCTCTGCGTCTTTCGGTCACAGGCTTTGACGAAGTAACTCAAATTAGGGCGGTGAAAGCTGGCGATGTATTTGTCCGGATTGCGCAGGCGGAGTTGAGCAAGAATATCGTGCCGGACCTGCCGCGTAGCGCTGGCGGTGAACGCGGCGATGGGGCATTCCGGAAATTGTTCGCGCAGGCGGCTGAGCTGGCGGTATTCCGGACGGAATTCGTGGCCCCACTCGGAAATGCAGTGGGCCTCGTCAATCGCGAACAGCGAAACGGGCGCGCGCGCGAGCCAGTCGAGCGTATCGGCTCGCGCCAGCCTTTCGGGAGAGACGTACAGGAGCCGGTACCGCCCTTTGATCGCATCGGCAATCAACTTTGCCTGCTGTGCATCCGCGAGCGTGCTATTCAGCGCCGCCGCCGGAATGCCCATTTCGCTCAGCTGCGCAACCTGATCCTGCATCAGCGCGATCAGCGGCGAGATCACGATCGCCGTTCGCCGGTCAAGCAGCGCGGCCGGAAGCTGGTAGCACAGCGACTTCCCTCCGCCCGTGGGCATCACCACGCAAGCGTCGCGCCCCTGCAAAAGGCTGCGCACGATGCGCTGCTGCAATGGGCGAAAGGAATCGTAGCCCCAGTAGCGGCGCAATGCGGAAAGCAAATCGGCGTCCGAAATCATCTGGGAAGTATAGTCGCGCATCAAAGGATGGTCGATTACGATCGCTCGCCGTCAACTGCCTCGGCGGTTGAAAATTGGGTGCCGTGGTAGGCGGGATAGGCATAAAATCAAGGCATGTCCGCTCGGATGATTTCGGCGTTCGTGCGCTCGTGCATCGTGACGTTCCGTGTTTTCTGGCGCATCACGAAGCAACTGTTTCACGAAACGACCGGCGCAATCTTCGCAATCTTTGCCGGCTACGGCGGCTACATTGTCTGGAAAGAGTGGAAACACGGTCCGTCCTTGTGGATGGCGGCGGTCGGGGCCGTCTACGCGCTGATGATGGGAGCGTTTGCCTTCGGGTCGTTTCGCCGAGCCAAGCGCGTTCGCTGATTGGCCCTGTACCCGTTTTCTTCACCATGGCAGAAAGTTCCAAAAAACGCGCCGAAATCGCCGAGCGAAAATCGGCCACTCCCGGTGGTCTAGCTGTTCCCGCGGTTATCTCGTCTGACGATTTGCAAGGCTGGGATGCTGAGCGCGACTTGGGCGAGCCAGGGCAGTTTCCGTCTACGCGCGGGGTCTATCCCACCATGTATCGCGGTCGCTTGTGGACCACTCGCCAGTATGCGGGCTTCGGAAGCGCAGCGGAATCGAATCGCCGCTACCGGTATCTCCTTTCGCAGGGCCAGACGGGACTCTCGGTCGCATTCGACCTGCCCACGCAGATCGGCATGGATTCCGATCACTCGCTGGCGCTCGGTGAAGTGGGGAAGGTGGGCGTAGCGATCGACTCTCTCGAAGATATGCAGTTGCTCTTCGACGGCATTCCGCTCGATCGCGTTTCCACGTCGATGACCATCAACGCGACAGCGTCGATTCTGCTCGCGCTGTACGTGGCCGTTGCGAAGCAGCAGGGTGCGGACCTGGAGCGCCTTTCCGGCACGGTGCAGAACGACATCTTGAAGGAATACATCGCGCGTGGCACCTACATATATCCGCCCCGTCCGGCCATGCGTATCGTGACTGATATTTTCGCCTGGTGCCGCGGCGAATTGCCCAATTGGAACGCCATCTCAATTTCCGGCTATCACATCCGCGAAGCCGGGTCGACCGACGTGCAAGAGGTGGCCTTCACGCTCGCCAACGCCATCGCGTACGTGGAAGCAGCCGTCGTCGCGGGATTGCAAGTGGACGAATTCGCACCGCAACTTTCGTTCTTCTTCAACTCGCACAACGAGTTTCTAGCGCAGATCGCCAAATTCCGAGCGGCAAGGCGCCTGTGGGCGCGCACGATGCGCGACCGTTTCGGCGCGCGCGATCCGCGCTCGATGATGCTGCGCTTTCACGCGCAGTCGGCGGGATCGTCGCTCACCGCGCAGCAGCCGGAAAATAATCTGGTGCGCACGGCGGTGCAGTGCCTTGCGGCTGTGCTGGGCGGCTGCCAATCGCTCCATGCTAATGCGCTCGATGAAGCCCTCGCGCTACCTACCGAACGCGCCGCGCTGCTGGCTCTGCGCACGCAGCAGATCATTGCGCAGGAAACCGGCGTTGCGAATACTATCGATCCCGTTGGGGGCGCATACGCTATCGAAAAAATGACTGATGAAATCGAGGCGGGTGCAAAAGAATATATCGGCAAGATTGACGCGATGGGCGGCATGCTGCGCGCCATCGAGACTGGCTACGTGCAGCAGGAAATTCAAAAATCAGCATATCAATATCAGCGCTCTATCGAATCGGGCGACCAAGTGGTCGTAGGCGTGAATCGGTTCCAAGCCGATTCCGAGCAGCCGATTCCCACGCTGCGCATCGATCCCGAAATTGAGCGCGCGCAGGTGGCGCGCCTCAATGCTTTGCGCGCGAAACGCGATGCGGCGAAAGCTCGTGCGGCTGTCGAAGAGGTAGAGCGCCGCGCGCGCGGCAACGAAAACCTGATGCCCGCGATCCTCGCCGCCGTCGAAGCGTACGCAACCGTGGGCGAGATTTCGGACGCCATGCGCCGCGCCTTCGGCGAGTATCAGGAATCGGTGGTTGTGTAACGATCTGCTCGATTTCTCCTCTCGAATGTCGAGAAAACTCCAAACCAGAAATGGATTTCGCCAGCGGCGGGTCGCCACTCTGGCCGACGCGGTGAAGTTCATCGACGCGGCTGGATTCTGCACGTTGTTTCCGGTGGTGAATGTGCCTCTGCCTTCGCTCTACTGCGCGGTCACGGGCCGAGATGCCGATGATGGCATCGTCTTCGACAAACATTTTGAGACGATCTGGCATTGGAAGGACGAACTGCCACGACGGCAGCGCGCTCTCTACGCGAAATATTTTCGCGGCAAGGGCACGTTCATTTCGCGCGCGCAATTACCCTATTTTCTCGCCATGCGCGAAACAGCAGCCGTGCCGCACGATCACGAACGCTTCTATTGCCAGGGCCGTATTCGCGACGATGCGCGGCTGATCTGGGAAGCGCTTGCCGCGCACGGCCCGCTGGCCACGCTCGAATTGCGCCACGCATGCAACATGGAGACGACCGCCGGTAACGCGCGTTTCAAGCGCGCGATCCTGGATTTGCAGTGTCTGCTGGTGATTTCGCATTTCGGCTCCGAGCAGGAGACCGGCGCGTGGGCCTCCGGAAAATACGAGCTGACCTGCCGCGCGTTTCCGGTCGAAACTACTGCCGCGTTTGAAATCGGGCCGGAAGCGGCTCGATCAAATTTGGCGGCCAAGTTCCTCGAAACGAACGCTGGCACGCAGACAATGCGACTTGCGCGCCTTTTCGGTTGGACTAAAGAGCAAGCGCAGACCGCGATCCAGGCAAGCCACGCGGTGGATGGCGCTGAAAAGCCAGAGAGCAAAAAGCGCCCATGAGACTCGTCCTCGCATCGGCATCGCCACGCCGCGCCGAGATTTTGCGCAACGCCGGAATCGCATTTGACGTGCAAGCGGCGCTGATTGACGAAGCGCCGCGCGCAGGCGAGTTGGCGGGAGACTACGTGCGGCGGTTAGCGTTTGAAAAAGCGCGAGCCGCGGCGAACGAAATTGCAGAGCGGCAGGGAACCTCCGACGACACGATATTCATCGGCGCGGACACCACGGTTGTGGTCGATGGCGAGATTTTCGGCAAGCCGGAATCCGAAGTAGATGCCCAGCGCATGTTGCGGCTCTTAAGCGGTCGCGTCCATGAGGTTCACACTGGGCTCGCGGTGGTGCGCTCTCCTGGCGCATGGGAAAGAGTAGCCGAAGAAATAACGCGCGTCACATTCGCCAAGATTTCGGACGAGGAAGTCGAAAGCTACATCGCGACGGGCGAGCCTTTCGGCAAGGCCGGCGGCTACGCGGTGCAGGGACTCGCCGGGCGTTACGTGACGCGGATCGAGGGATGCTACTTCAACGTGGTGGGGCTGCCGCTGGCGCTGCTGTACTCTATGCTTCGTGAAACTGGATGGAGCGGATAAGCCGCGCGGCCGCGACGTCTAGAAAACAAAAGCGACGGCCCTTCGGCCGCCGCTCCCCGCGTTTGTTAAATCCGAAGCCCTACAGAAGTCTTCTACAGCTTTTGCAAGCACTCAATCCCGCCAAAGAGCAGAACTGCCAGAATCATGTGGCGGATCGGGCTGTACCAGAGAAGTGCGCCCGCATCGCGCGCAACCGGAGCTACTTTTTCGTCTCGGCGGCTATGGGTGCTGGCGGCGCACTGACCGGCGGAGCCTGCTGCACCGCTTGCTGGACGGGATTAGCGGGAGGTTGCGGCGACGCCTGATCTCCGCGCATGCCTTCCTTGAACTCGCGTACGCCCTGGCCGAGGCCCTTCATGACCTCGGGAATCTTTCGCCCGCCGAATAACACCAGCACGACGATCGCGACGATCAACAAATGTATGGGACTATCCCACATGACGGCACCTACCTTTCATCCACTTCCTGCGCGAGGGCGCCTTCGCGGAGCACTCCCGGCATCTCTACCCAGAGGCTACAGTATAACACGCTCATCCCCCGTACGGCGGGTCACGTGTTCGCGGTCCAGGTACTCAAGCAGGGGGATGGCGTACTTGCGGCTGATGCCCGCCAGGTCTTTAAACGCGGTAATCTGCAGCCGGTCGCCCCGATCCTTGCGATAGCTGGCGATCAGCTCGCGGAGGTGGGCAATGGCGTTGCGATGGAAGAACAAATCCTCCGCCACTTTGACGAGCACATTTTCGCGGAGCAGAATCTGCAAAATCTTGCGCGCACGCACCGGCTCCACGGGAAGTTTTTCGAGGACTGCGGAGACATTCGGCACGGCCAGCCCGGCCTGCGCGAACGCCTGCTCGATCAGCTCTTTGGCGCGGGCTTCCTCGGGGGAAAGCGAAATGGAACGTCCAGCGCGCTGCACCAGGTCGCCATTGATGCTTACGATTCCCGCGCGAACCAGGTCTTCGAGGGCAGTCTGAAAAAGCTCGGCGCGAGGGTTCCCGGCGCGCCCGCGCATTTCCTGCTTCGGTATTCCCGGCAGTAGCGGATTGGCGCGATGGAACTCTTCCACAGCTGCGCGAATCGCCGCGGAGCAGCTTTGCACCGCTCGCTCGGGCGCGACGATAAACGGCGGGTCGTTCAGAACGCGCAGCCGCTTGGCTGCCGCCAGTTCGCCCGCCACTTCTCGAATCTCAGGCTCCATCCATCCCGTTCGGGCCAGCAGCTCTTCCAAAGAGAGTCCGCGCGGTAGCGATTCAGCCAGCGCCGCAAGTGATTCCTGCCGGTTGCCGCGTTCGAGCGTCTGCAGCAACTCCGTGGCGGTCGGATCGCTGCGCCGGTGGCGCCGCGCTCCCGAGTCGATTACCACGCCTCCGCCGATCGTGATTACCGGCGAATACTGCCGCAAAATGAAGCGGTCGCCGGGCAGCGCAAGCACTTCGCCGTCCAGCCGCAGCTGCGCGAGCGCCTCTTCGCCCGGAGCAATTTCCGAGCGGCCCAGCAAGACGATTTCAGCAATAGCTTCGGCGGAGCCTTGATGAAAATGCACTCGCGCGCGATTGCGCAGCGGACGCGCCGATGGTAGCAACGCGAGGCGCGCGTCGATCCGCCTCGTGGGATGAAACACGCCTGGCGCCGAAAGCACCATGCCGCGCCGGATTTCGCTATGTTCCACGCCCGCCAGATTAACAGCCGTGCGCTGGCCGGCGAATGCCTGCTCGATGGGCTGCCCACCGGAATGCAGTCCGCGCACGCGCGCTAGGCGCCCCAGCGGATGCAGCTCGATTTCGTCCTTTACGCGTACCGTGCCGGACATCAGCGTTCCGGTTACAACCGTGCCAAAGCCCTTGGTGGCAAACGCGCGGTCGATCGGCAGGCGGAAATGGCGTGTCACGTCTTTGGCTGGCGCAGCGAGCGCGGCGTTCACCAGTTCTTGTTTGAGCGCATCGAGACCGGCGCCGGTTCGGGCGCTTACGGGCATGATCGGAGCACTCTCCAGAAACGAGCCGCGCACGAATTCTTCGATTTCGAGGCGCACCAGGTCGAGCATCTCGGAATCGACGAGATCGGATTTCGTCAGCGCGATCAGTCCGCGCGGAATTCCCAGCAGCCGGCAGATATCGAAATGTTCGCGCGTTTGCGGCATGATCGATTCGTCCGCGGAGACTACCAGCAGCAGTACGTCGATCCCGCCCGCGCCAGCCAGCATGTTACGAACGAAGCGTTCATGCCCCGGCACGTCCACGAATCCGAAGCGCACTTCGCCCACGCGCAGGAAAGCGAAGCCCAAATCGATAGTGATGCCGCGGCGCTTTTCTTCCTCAAGCCGGTCGGGATTGGTGCCCGTTAGCGCCTCAACTAGAGCGGACTTGCCGTGATCGATGTGGCCGGCAGTGCCGACGATTACGTGCTTTTCGCTTGCCATTGAAAGAGGTGGCCGGCGGGACGCCGAGCTGACACCCACGTCTGAGCCTATCCGCGGCGCGAATTTCTTGCAAGCGGGAAGCATTCGCGAGCAGGGAACGATTCCGCGAGCCAAGGCTGCGACTGAATCGGGGAAAACTTCGCTTTATCTCCTTCGGGCAGCGCCGATCTCATTCGTGATCGATTGGGCTGCTGCGGCAGGATCCCCCGCGCCAGTAATCGGACGTCCAACCACCAGGTAATTGGCGCCTGCGCGGATCGCTTCGGCGGGGGTCGCCACGCGCGCTTGGTCGTTCGCGGCGGTCGTCGCCGGGCGTATCCCGGGCACCACGATCAGAAACCGCGGACCGCATGTTCGCCGGATTGCCTTTACCTCGTGGGCCGAAGCGACCACGCCGTCCAGCCCTGCCTCTTTTGCCAGCCGAGCCAATGCTAACACTCGGACTCCGGGCGACCCAGATAGCCCCACTCGGCGCATCGCGGCCGCATCCAGGCTCGTCAGGATCGTCACTCCGAGCAGCGCTGGCCGCGTATTCCGCCCGGCAATGACTTCTTTTGCCGCACGCATCATTGTCAGCCCGCCCGAAGTATGCAGCGTCATCATCCGGACACCCGGCAGGTCAGCCGCAGCCGCTACTGCTCCCGTCACGGTGTTCGGTATGTCGTGAAATTTCAGGTCGAGGAATACGCCGAATCCTAGGCCCGCGAGCCTTTGCACAGCGCGCGGGCCCTCCGACGTAAATAGTTGACCGCCAACCTTGACCAACCCTGCCGAGCCGCGAAGCCGCTTGGCTAATGCCAGGGCTGGTCCGATCCGGCCGTAATCCAGGGCGACGATTAGTTGCGATGATCCGATGCTGGGCGTGGGGGCACCTTGAGTAGCTCGACGCGTACTTTGGCCGTGCCCCGCTCCTCGAAGCCCAAGTCACGGGCTACGGCATAGGAAACGTCCAGTTCGCGTCCTTCCACATAAGGGCCGCGATCGTTGATTCGAACCACCTCGCTGCGGTGGTTCTTCGGATTCACCACCCGGATGATCGATCCGAGCGGGAGCGTAGGATTCGCGGCCGTAGCCGCATACATATCATAGGTTTCGCCGGTTGCGGTGGGCAGACCATCGAAATCTTCTCCGTACCAGCTGGAGACGCAGTCCCAAACCGCCAAGGGCTTGGGCTGACGATTGGGGCCAAGTTCCTTTTTGGTAGCCGATGCCTGGACTCTTTGAGTGTGTGCGGGGATGCTCATCTCGCTGACGGCAGTGGGATTCGCCGACGGGCTGAGGAGAAGCATACCCAGTCCTAAGAAGACGGATTCCAGAACCACGAAGGCTTTAGCTCTCATTGGCAGCTATCCTCTTTTGAGCCAGCAACAATTGTACTTGCCTAGTCGTTCCCGAGGCAATCCATTTAAACCCTGATAGAGCCCCGTAAGTTGCTGATTCTAGATAGATTTTCTTCCCTACACCATTCTTCAAGTGGCTCCGCTAGGCGTTCCGAGGCCCGTGGATCCACGAAGTGCGCGGTCCCGACTTCTACCGCCGAGGCACCCGCGACCATGTACTCGGCCACGTCAGCCGCGCTTCCGATCCCGCCAAGTCCAACAATCGGGATTCGAATCACTTGGCTCGCCTCATAAACCAACTTCATGGTTATAGGTTTTATCGCTGCACCGGACAACCCGCCTGTCGTACTGCCAAGCCGGGACTCCCGGGTGTGTGGATCTAGACACAATGATGGGTAGGTGTTTGCAATTACGACTGCGTCTGCGCCAGCCTCCTCCACCGCCTTTGATATAACTCCAATCCCGCCAATAACCGGCGATAATTTCACCCACAGCGGCAGCCTTGCAGCTCGTTTTGCAGCCAAGACCACCTCCGAGGTTAGTACTGGGTCGGTACCATATTCGGCTCCGCCTCGTTTAACGTTGGGGCACGAGATGTTCAGCTCGTATGCTGCGAGTCCCTCCGAGTCATTAAGGATCTGAATCACTTCCACGTACTCATCGACGGTCCGCCCGAACACGTTTGCCAGGATGGCCGTATCGTATTTCCGCAGCTCTGGCAATTTTTCGCCGACGAACGCCTTCACACCGATGTTTTGCAGTCCGATGGCATTAACCATCCCGCCAGTCGTCTCGCACATCCGCGGGCTAGGATTGCCGGCCATCGGCTCGAGAGACAGGCCCTTGACGACAATGCCGCCCAGAGCATTCAAGTCAACGAGATGGGCAAACTCCAGCCCGTAACCAAATGTGCCACTGGCGGCAATGATGGGGTTTTTGAGGCGAACGGCACCGACGGAGACTCGGAGGTCTACCCCCGTAGGCCTGGCGGGACCGCGTGCCAACTCGGGCGAGCTCACTGCCAATAGCTTAGCATGGCGGTCAAGAAACCCGGGTCCAGCGGCAGGTCCAGTTCCGCTGATTCCCGCGCCGTGCCTGCTCCGGTCTATGCTAGGATAAGGCGCCCAATGCGCGTAGTTGAAAAGCGACAGCTCCTTTCTGCCGACGAAATTAGCCGCACGCTCAACCGGCTGGCTCACGAAATTCTCGAAAAGAGCGCGGAAAGTGGTGATTTGGCGCTGCTGGGTGTGCGACGCCGCGGGGTTCCACTTTCTCAGCGTTTGGCAAAATTAATGAAGGATTCCGCCCATATCGATGTCCCGGTGGGCACGCTTGATATCACTCTTTATCGCGACGATCTTTCTACCGTTGGCCCGCAGCCGGTACTTCAATCGAGCGAGATCGATTTCTCAGTGGACGGGCGCGATCTGGTGGTTGTGGACGACGTTCTCTATACTGGGCGCACCATTCGCGCCGCCATGAACGCTCTCTTCGATCTCGGGCGCCCTCGGCGGATACGCCTGTGCGTTCTGATCGATCGCGGCCACCGCGAACTGCCGGTGGAAGCGAGTTTCGTGGGCCGTTTCGTCCAGACCAGCGATACGGAAATCGTGGAGGTTCGCGTCCGGGAAATTGATGGCGAGGAGCGCGCCATGCTGGTCGATCGCGTTCCCTGAGCTGCCGGCGATCTTGAGGAGGCAGAAGACAAAGGAAACCAGTGCTCCAGCGACCCTCACACTTACTCGGAATTGAAGGACTCACCCAAGCCGAGATACTTTTCATTCTCGATCAGGCCAAGCCATTTCAGGAATTCCAGCGGAACCCCCTTAAAAAATTAGCCACTCTGCGCGGCAAATCCGTGGCCCTGGCGTTTTTCGAATCGTCCACGCGCACCCGCATCAGTTTTGCTACCGCTGCGGCGCGCCTTGGCGCGGACACCATGGCCCTGCAAGCGGAATCCTCTAGCCTGAAAAAGGGCGAATCGCTCGTCGACACCATTCGCACTCTCGAAGCCATGCGCCCCGACGGATTCGTCATCCGCCACAGTTCCTCGGGCGCGGCTGCATTCATCGCGGAGCGCGTGGACGTGCCGGTGCTCAATGCTGGCGACGGGATGCACGAGCATCCCACGCAAGCTCTGCTCGACGCGCTCACGATTCGCGACCGCAAGGGTAAGCTCGAAGGTTGGAACATCACCATCCTTGGAGACATTATTCACAGCCGCGTCGCTCGCTCCAACATTCACTTGCTGTCCAAGTTTGGCGCTCGCATCACGCTTTGCGGCCCGCCCATGTGGGTGCCGCGCGAATTCGAAGCCATGGCAACGAATGTCCGTTGCACCTCGTGCCTGGAAGAAGCGCTTCGTGACGCGGATATCATCATGGTGCTGCGCGTGCAAACCGAGCGCCTCCACGAGCCCGCGCTGGCTTCCGACGAATACATCTTGCGCTACCAGCTCACGCGCGAGCGCCTGGAAATGGCGCGCCCCGGTGCTCTTGTGTTGCATCCCGGCCCCATGATTCGTGGACTCGAAATTGACTCAGCTGTGGCGGACGGCCCGCAATCCGCCGTACTCGAACAAGTCACCAACGGCCTCGCTGTGCGCATGGCCCTGCTGTACCATCTCATTGGCCGCGCGCCGGCGGACGCGCCCCATCCCGCAAAGGACCGCTCGAATGCTTCTGATTAAGAATGGCCGCGTCCTCGATCCCGCTAGCGACACCGAGGCACAGCAGGATGTGCTGCTCGAAGGCGATCGAATTTCGAAAATTGGCGCGAATCTTTCCGCGCCCGGCGCCGAGATTTTCGACGCGTCGGGACTGATCGTCGCTCCCGGCTTCATCGACCTGCATTGCCATCTGCGCGAGCCAGGCGGAGAACTCTCCGAGACCATCCAGACCGGCACGCACTCCGCTGCGGCCGGAGGATTCACGGCCGTCTGCTGCATGCCCAATACGCATCCGGTGAACGACCACGCATCCGTTACGCGCGGAATTGTGGAGCGCGCCACGGCCACTGCCGCCGTCCGCGTATGGCCCATCGGCGCGGCGTCGGTCGGCAGCAAAGGTGAATCGCTCGCCGAAATCGCGGCTATGAAAGCGGCGGGCATCGTGGCCGTCAGCGACGACGGTAAACCGATTGCTTCGGCGCGCTTGATGCGCCAGGTGATGGAGTATTGCGACTCGCTAGGACTGCCGGTAATCGACCATTGCGAAGACGCATCGCTTTTCGCCGGAGGCGCCATGCGTGAAGGCCTCCAATCCATCCGTCTCGGAGTTCCCGGCATCCCCTCGCAATCGGAATCCATCTGTGTCAGTCGCGACGTGGAAGTCGCCGCTATCACCGGCGCGCGCCTGCACATCGCGCACATGTCCACGCGGGGCTCGCTTGCTTACGTCCGCTCCGCCAAGAAACTCGGACTGAAGGTCACTTGCGAAGTGACGCCGCACCATTTCACGCTCACCGACGAAGACGTGATTTACGACACGCGCTTCAAAATGAATCCGCCGCTGGCTTCTCGCTCCGATCGCGATGCGCTGATCGAGGGTCTTGCCGACGGCAGTGTGGACGCTATCGCCACCGATCACGCGCCGCATCATCCCGCAAGCAAAGACGTGGAATTTGATCGCGCGCCCTTCGGCATCGTCGGCTTTGAAACAGCCCTGGCGCTCGGCCTCGATCAACTCGTACACACCGGCGCGCTGCCACTCATGCGCCTCGTCGAGCTTTTCACCACTGGTCCTGCGCGCGTCTTGGGCATCGAACGCAAAATTGCTCCGGGCGAGCCCGCCGATCTAACCATCTTTTCCACCAATCACGCTTGGATCTTTCGCGCGTCCGATTCGCCTAGCAAATCGCGCAACTCGCCCTTCGACGGGCGCTCCTTCCGCGGCGCGCCCATGGCTACCATCGTCGCCGGCAAAATCGTTTTCCGCCGCTAGGATGTATGTCACATCAAGGGTGTATTGTGGGTCGCAGCTTTAGCTGCGACGTAAAGAAATGCCAAGCCAGAGCGGCTTTAGCCGCTGAGGTTCAAGTTGTTACGATTTCCGCACATGCGCTCGCAAGCGAAAGGAAGCGCTGAAGTTTCAGAGTCAACCACGGTCGAATCTTTTCAGCTAAGCGATCATTTGGCGGCGGAACGAACGTTTCTCGCTTGGATTCGCACTGGTCTCGCCCTGATGGGCTTCGGCTTCGTGGTCGCCCGCTTCGGCCTGTTTCTGCAAGAGCTTCAATCGATTCGGCCGGCCGGAGTGGTGCATTCCTATGGGCTGTCCCTGTGGTTCGGCACCGGGCTGATCTGCGCGGGAGTCGTGGTGGATGTCTATTCTTCCTCGCGCTACTCCCGCCTCATCGGCCACATGAACGCGTCCGGAAGCATCACGCGAAACCGTTCCATCACCGCCATCGCCATCGGGTTATTTCTAGCGT
The DNA here is from genome assembly GCA_050746805.1 of Candidatus Acidiferrales bacterium. Classification (GTDB taxonomy): domain Bacteria; phylum Acidobacteriota; class Terriglobia; order Acidiferrales; family UBA7541; genus Palsa-295. The sequence continues at coordinate 22,098 of JBOGMW010000099.1, forward strand.
TCGTAGGTATCGCGATGGCGATTTATTTGATTTGGGTTTAAATCGCTAGCCGCAGGAGTGCGACATGCCGTCTCCGCCGAGCAAGGGCATCATCCGCAAGCAGAGCAATCATTCCGTAGACGAAACCATCGCCAAAATTCAACAAATCGTGCGGGCCAAATACATCGCACTGTTTGCACTGGTCGATCACAGCGGCGAAGCGGCGAAAGCCGGTCTGCAAATGCCGCCGACCAAGCTGCTGATCTTCGGCAATCCGAAGGCCGGCACGCCGCTGATGCTGGCCTCGCCGAGCATCGCCATCGACCTGCCGCTGAAAATTCTCGTCGCGCAGGACGCCGACGGAAAAGTGTGGCTCTCGTACAACGATCCCGCGTACCTAATGGACCGCCACAGTCTGCCCATGGAATTTCTGCCCGTGCTCGCTGGTGTGGAGATGCTCGCCGCGAAGGCTGCCGAGTAGCGCTCGGAGTCGCGCAGCTGATGCGCGCACCGGTCAGGCGCTTCCGTCCCCAACCCTACGCGGCGGCCCATAAAAACCTGGCTGCTTACTTTGGCGGCAGGTCCAGTTTTGCCATTACCTTTCGAAACCGTGGTTCGCTTCGTAACTGGTCCCAACGCGGCTCAATCAACAAAAAAGTCAGGCGCACGTCGCGCTCGGCCAGGGCCTCTTCGAGTGCGTCCAGCGATGCTTCCGCTTGCCCGAGTCCTGCTCGGATGAGCGCTCGGTGCAATGGGGGCACGTACTGTTTCTTCGCCTGAGCTTCTAGTTCTTTCAGTTTTTTTCTGGCTTCATTCTTGCGTCCGGCTTTGGCCAGAGACCAGCCTGCCAGCGCCGCGGCTTCGGTGTTTCCGTGCGAATAGCGGAACGCTTTTTCAGCGGCCGTGGCCGCTTTGTCGTACTTTCCCTGCATGCCCCATATCTTGCTTAAATGAATGTGCGCCACCCAGAAGTGCGGATCGATCAGCATCGCGTAGCGCAGTAGCGATTCGGCTTCGCGGTAGTGAGTCGGTCCCGCATGATAGTGAAATTCCCCGTGGAGCGTGCTGATGATTCGTGAAAACGGGTCCAGCCGCTTCCCCTCCGCAATTTCCGCGAGCGCTTCCTTGTGTCGGCCGAGGTTCGAGTGCAGATGTGCGCGCCACTGGTAGGCTTCCGCAAGCGACGGGTTCCGTGCCTGCGCCGCGAACGTATCCGCTTCCGCCGCGTTCCAATCCCACTCGTACCAGAACCGCACCGCGCTCCGTACCGCGTATGCTTCGCCCTGCGACGCATCCAACGCGAGCGATCGCTCTGCTGCCTCCTTCGCTTTCGGAAAGGCCTCGCGGGGACGAACGTCGCTGATGATCGGCAGCCGCACGTAACAATCCGCCAGCGCGGCCCAGGCCGGAGCGTGATCCTGCGACCGTTCCAGTACCTGCTGGAAGCACTCGATCGCTTTCATCAATGCTGGCGGCACCAGTTGGCTTTGCAGAAATCTTCCGCGGAGATATGTGTCGTAGAGTTCGGGGTCCACATCCTGCGGGCGCCGCACCTTGCCGGCAATCCGCACGCGGATTTCGTGCGCCACGGTTTGGGCCACCTCCGCCTGAATGCGCAGTACCTCTCGCGCCGGTTTTTCGATGGATGTAGCCCACGCGTGCGTCTGGTCGTCTGCGCGAATGAGCTGTACCGCGATCCGCACCCTCCCCACGTCGCGGCGTACGCTTCCCTCGATCAGGTAGTCGACTCCCAGTTCGCTCCCGATCTCGCGAATAGACTTTCGGGTCCGCTTGTAACGCATCACCGAAGTGCGCGCCAGTACTCCCAATTCCGGAGTGGAAAGGCGTCCCAGCTCCGTGATCAGTTCCTCGGTCATCCCATCGCTGAAATATTCCTGCTCTTCGTCCCCGCTCATATTTTCAAGCGGCAGAACCGCAAGCATCAGCCTTTCGGGCTTCGAGGCTTCATTGGCGCGAGGTGCTGGCGGCGCGCACCGCGCAATGAAGCGGTACCCTTTTCGTGGAACGGTCTCGATGTATTTCGGATTTTGGGAGCTATCGCCGAGCGCGCGGCGGATTTTTTTCACCGCCGTATAGAGCGCCGAGCCAATTTCTATATGGACATCCTTGCCCCACACGATCTCCGCCGCTTCCTCTTGCGAGACCAAGCTTCCCGCTCTTTCCGCGAGTGCGATTAGTAGCTCGAACGGGGATTTCTCAATTCGCACCGCTTTCCCATCGCGGCGCAATTCGAAATTGCGACGGTCAAGCTCGAAGCGTCCGAAACGCAATACGGTATGCGCGTTTTGCCCGCTGGTAATCATGGGGGATTTCGCCCTTCCGTGCAGGGATTCTACGCGTGCCTCGGTCGCCTCGTCAGAAATACTTCAGGGATACTTCAGCGTTTCTTCAAGACTCTTCCAATGCCCTTCGCCTACGATGCCCGCGCTTCGCTCTCAGAGCGCTACAAACCGAATTGGAGGAGAAACCATGATGCCTCGAACCTTCCGTTTATTGCTTTTGATTTTGGGCGCGGCTTTATTGATTCCCGTCGCGCACGCCCAGGCGAACGACAACGATGGATGCTCGGATCTCACCCTGCGGGGCGATTATGCTTTTCGAATTTCCGGCGAAATTTTCGCTCTCGGTCCCCCGCCGGCTGTAGTCAACCTCTATCGCGACGGCGTCGCCATGACCCACTTTGACGGCCGCGGCACTCTCAAACAGGTCGATTTCATGATGGGCAGCGGGAAAGTTCCAAGCGATCCGACGCAGCCATCGCACACCGCCATAGGCGATATTGATCCCGTAACAGGATTCAGCATCAACGAAACCGGCAAGTACCATGTCAATTCCGATTGCACGGGATCGGGGGAGATCGATTTGCCCACCGCCGTGAACGCGAGCGATGATCCCATTACACCGAATGGCAAAATCGACCTGGTGTTTGTGATTTCAAACGGTGGACGTACGATTCACACCATCGTTACGTCACTGACCCTCCCTGGTGGCGCCAAAGCTCTGGCCAACATCCATAGCGACGCCGAGCGCCTTTCACTCTTCTGACAAATCCAATCGCCTCAGTCAATCGGATCCCACCCGCGCACTCCGCGGGTGGGACCGCTTTTGACATTCAAAGTTCGCGAATGGGGAGAGAGTTCCCGGGTCGGAATTTCGTCCCAGGCCCGAGCTTTCCGTGAAGTAGTGGGATTCGTTTCACCATCCAGACGCGGCACGATCAGCGCTCGTGGAAATCGGCCTCCGGGTATCGTACAGAAATCGCCGCGAGTTCGCTGCGAGGCGCCCCCTTCAGGTAAACGTCGAAAAAAGTATGTACGTAAGCGGCGGTGATTTGCAGCCCACGCTGCCCATTGAGACGGCCCACACCTGCGAGACGCATCAGCTCGATCAACAGCGGGCACTTAATGAGCATCTGGTCGCTGAAGGTGAAGTGATTGGCTCCCTCAAGCGGCACGAAATATCCGCCGTCTGGCAGGCGATCGTAGATCGACCTCATGTGACCGACTATACGTTCGGAGTCAGAGTCCACGTTGCTGATGTCTTCTAGGACGAACATAAAAGGCTGTTGCAGGCCATCTTGAACGACGCTCCCATACGGAGCACCATCAAGGTCGATACCCGCCTTACAACGTTTATCGTCATGGCAGAATTGCAACGCCTGTGCTCCTCCGAAGGAGTGTCCAAAAATGCCCAGACGCGCCATGGCCAGTCG
>JBOGMW010000100.1:0-12444 GCA_050746805.1 Candidatus Acidiferrales bacterium
GCTACGAACGGAGGGGCACAAGGCCGCGTGAGCTAGCCGAACTATGGAACCGGCGGCGAGATAAGGAAGCGTATTCTCCCACAGCGTTTCCTTTTGACCTTTGCACCAAATTCGCGGAAGAGCCCAAATCAGGTTGTCAAACGCAGCATGGAAAGCTCCGGTGAAGAACAAACAGTCGTTACTAAAGAAAACGTCCCGCTGGATGCTTTCCCGCCGCTCGTCGGGGGGAGCCAATATGCGCATGGCGGTCGGGTGGGCGAACTTCGAGAGCACTTTATAGCTGACCGCAAAACGATCATGGCGCCGCTGCGGGCGCGGTCTGTGCGGCCATTTAGGCTCCGATTAGGTCCAAAAGATCGCAAGCCGCGGTCAGTGGGTCGTCGTAGCTGACGAGGCGGCCGTGATAAACGTCTTGCGACTCGTGCTTCAGTTCATTGACCTGGTTGTGAATCTTATAAAGCCGGATGCTGTTCCAACCGGCGTAGCGGGCGACAGCCTCGAGCTGCAACGTGGGCACGTGGCCTTCCGTGCCGGTGGCGACCTTCAGGATGCGGTGGTAGACGGCCGCGGTTCGGAACAAAGCATTGTTGAAGTAAAAACCCGCGATCCAGAGGCCATCGGTCTTGACGTGGCCGGCCGCGATCCGCGCGGCGCGTTGCGCGACGGGCTTGATCTTGATGCGCCGGCCTGGGCGGTCCTGAAAGTTTTTCTTCTTCGCACGGATGAGCGCGTAGACCGCGCCGAGGAAATCATCGAGCGAGCTTTCAACATCGGCGTTGGCCGTGACGGCCGGCGCGGCCAGGAGCTGGCTGATGCGGTGGGCGCAACCGGCAAGCCGCGCTTCGCTCGGGTGGTTTAGGTCGAGGCTCAGCGTGGAGGCGGTTTTGTCCGTAACCTGAACGTCCATAGGTCTCTCGAAGAGAGTGTTATAAAGGACGTTATCACTCTAAAACAGAAGCGCAAGGAAATCGGTTCATTCGCTTTGCCCGCGCCAGATTCCAGAGGCGTCCGTTCTCCATCAGCGCGATCTTCTCACGCAGCGGCTTTCGTTTATTGTCGCTCTGCTCGTCACCCTCATTGCATTTCTAATCGGCTTGGCATCGATTCCAATGATGGCGTCGCCGAGCTGCGCGACTCTTGCGAACGGCTTGGCCGGAAACTCAGGGATAAAATCGGCAGGCAGCATTCTGGTACCAGCGGCAGGACGCAACGCGGCTTACTGCCGGGTGAACCTGCTGTACGGCACGAATCCCAACCAGAACTTCCACATCCGCGTCGGATTGCCACTCACCAATGGGGATGGCGGCAGTGGCGGAGTGCAAGGCTCCTGGAACGGCCGAACCGGAAGGGCTGGGTGGCGCCGCTTCGATCGATTTCAAATGCCCCTCTTCCACCTGCCGCAGCACTTTCGATCGCTCCCGTTCCCGCTCGCTCAAGTTGATCCGCCCCTCTTCCGTCGGGCCTCTCGGCCACTAGCGAGGCGGACATTTCTACTTTGCACAAACCGGACATTCTCATTTTGCGGCGACACGAGGGACGCAAGATTTGCGAATCTATAATTATCTTGATAAGGTAACTGATCTTTGGCTATCCAGAAAGAAAGGGGGTAATTGTCAACTATGAAGTCGCTTAGTACAGGAGATAAGTCAGGAACCGATGTACCCCGTTCCAGGACACAAAAACGGCTCGCACTACTCTGGTCGCAGGTTTTCAACGTGCATGACATTGGAATTCATGACAACTTTCTTGATTCGGGCGGGGACTCTCTGTCTGCAACGCTTATGCTTAGTCGGATAGCCACCGAGTTTCACGTAGAGCTGCCCTTTGACATATTCTTCGCAGGAGACGGCACTTTACGTGAAATTGCTGAGATTATCGACAAGGCGCGGCGCCAACAAAGCCGCAAAAAGGGCTTGCGGCCCTGATCAAGCGCAATCGCCTACATTCCGACAAGCAGTCATCGGCCACTCGGTTGCCGTGGCATTGCACGGAGCACTTGACCAGCTTCGACGCGACCTAACACTTTGGCCATCGTAGTCGCAACCCTGCGATCGGTCTGTTGACTGAGACAGTTCTGAAGTAAATGAGTGTCCGACGAGCAGTCACGAAATCGACTAGCGAGTCTGTTTCGCTTTGTCGTCAGCCCGCGAACGGTAGGCCGTAGCCGCGGAACCACGCTTCAAGCGATACCACCCTAAGTAACAAGTGCATGTCGATGCAGTTTCCATAGGGAATGCGCGCAATTTCCTCATCTAAGGCAGCCTTTTCGACATACCCACGAGAAATAACTATCGAATCCTTAAACATCTCTATGATCTGTGGATGAAGCCGGGCAAGGGTCCGCCCATAGATCTCATCGGAAGTAGCCTTTCCTCTCCGAGCTAGAAGTTTGGCTGGCAAAATATCTTTCATGGCGTGTTTGTGCAGGACGCGCGTGCTCGCAGGTTGAATCAAACGACTAATCGGAACAGCCAAACAGAATTCTATGAGATCACGATCTAAGTACGGGAAGGATACTTCAATTTGAAAGGGCCGATAATTATCTATAGCTACCGCGAGAATGGCGCCGAAAAGGCTCTTAATTTGTTCGCCGCGTGCAACCGATCCGCAGCGGCCCTGGCAAAGTTGCTTCCACTCGTCCACCACGTACCTGCGTCTACGGATCTCGCGATGCAGGACCTGTGAAAGTCGGTTTGGCGAGCGTAGAAATCGCGTTCGGTGACCGGCTACGCAACGTCTAAGACTTTCCGAGAGGAGACTCCAGTACGTCAACTGAAGGGAGATTCCCCAATCCCTCAGGCCTTTGTGAAGATCGATGAGGCGGAGCTGCCGGAGCAGATCCGGGAGTTGTGGAGGAAAATCGACTTGGCTCCACATTAAATGGTCACCGCCCGTTCCCCGAAGCAGTACGTTGCTCCCAATCGATTTCATGAAATCGACGACTTGTTTGAACATGTTATCGTAGAACATTGCGAACCTGGGAATCGCGCCCATATAGGCCGCGTCGGGTGGGAGATCAGGCTGCCACTGGCTTTCTCGGATATGCAGCCCCTGCACTCCCAACGCTTGCTCGACGACATCGATATAGTGGGATTCGTTGGCCGTCTGCGACAAATCATAAATGAAAGAGACGGTGCGAACATCGTGGGCCGAAGAGCCGCCAGAGTCTTTCTTCAGAGAATTGGCGACACAGATGATCGAAGAGGAATCGAAACCACCACTTAATTCTGCGGCCACCACTTTCGAATCGCGCATCCGGCGCTTGAGAGATCGACCGAATAACTCGAGGAATTGCGATTGATACTCTACGTCGTTCTTGTACGTGAGAGATCGAGACGGATCGACCTTCCAGTACCGTCGAGAATCCTGCTTTCCCGGCTCAAAAACTATTTCCTCTCCGGGGCAGACCTGCCTGAATTCACGGAATGGTGTTGAGACCAGATCGGTCTCACGAAGCAAGAAATCTGCCACATACTGGTCATCGATTGTGGGAGTAATTCTGCTGATTTTTAACAGGTAATCAAGGCTTGAGGACCAAGAAATAAAATCCCCAATGGCGCAGTAGAAAAGCGTGACAGTGCCGACTGGGTCGCGGGCCAGAACTAAGCGTTTGCGGCGAGGATCCCATATTGCAAGCGCGAAGTCGCCAATCATGCGGTTCAATAGGCTCGCGCTGCCCTCTTTAGCATAGTGGTGAGAAATGACACTTGCGGCAAAAGATGTCGGTTGTTCGGAGAATTTACACGAATGTTGAACGGAGGGCGGGAGCCCCTCGGCAAGTTCAAAGATGTTATCCAGGCGACCAGTAAAGGCAATAAAAGCGTCGTCCGACTGACCGATTGCGGGACGGGCACCGGTCGCGACCATCATTACATTCGGAGCCGATTGCTTTTGGACGGGCGTGTCATCCAAGGGCTTGATCAGGGAACTGATATCACCGCCACTCTGGTCGGGAGGTATACGTCCGCGCGTAAAACAAAGGCCTGATATGCTATTCATCAAATACACCTATAGTCGATCAATTTCTCGGTAGCGCTGCCGAAGTATTTGGTGGCCGCCCACAACGCTTCCTTGGACTTCAACCCATGCGTGGCCAGAGGACGGAAATGCTCGGAAACCAATTACAACGTGTGCAGGGAACCCGTGAGCGCGTAAAAGCAGGGCCGTAGCAATCGATCTCTGCAGGCAAAGAATTCGATGAAGATAGAAGACGGACGCCTTGTCGACCGCACTCGCAATCGCTTCTATCTGACTTGGCATAATCCTGCCAGAAGGAGTAGGCCAATTCCGCACAAACCCATAGACTGCACCGAAGCCTCTAAATCTAGCCGACAAATCCATACCAAGGAACATCAGCCAAGCGGTTAATACAGGATAGCGCCTTCCAATCTTGCTGAGTACCCTTATCGCGTGCGTATTCCATTGGGTGGCACCCTCATGTTGCGTACCGCTCCGGTGGTTTCGCGAGTCGCGGATTTCCTTCATAGCACTCGCTTTCTGATCGCATCACGCGTCACTTTCGATTTAGTTCTCATAACGTAACGTTTCCGCCGGTTTTGTGCCTACTGCCTCAAGGGTGGTGAGAAGCACAGCACTCGCGCTCACGACTATGCACAAAACAGCAGCCGCAACACACGACCAAGTTCGTGTGCCCTGAATTCCATACATGTGAGCCTGAAGGATATGCAATAACCAGATTCCCGCGGGTAGCCCGAGCGCTATCCCGATAACCAGTGAGACAGCGTGCTCGCGCATAAGTAGCCAAACCACGTCTCGCGGCTCAGCGCCCAACGCCATACGAATTCCTATTTCGTTCTTTCGCCGTTTCGAAATGTACGCGCTGAGGCCATAGATGCCCGACGCCGAAACTAATATCGCGACAGCGGCGAAGAAGAGGCAGAGATCTGCCAGGAGACGCTGTTCGAGAAGATTCTGCTCGACTTGCGATAACAGCGTGCGGATGCGCCCTGGAATCTGCACCCCACGGTCGAGAACGACCGTGCGAATGTCTGGGCCAATGGACAGCGGGCTTTGCTTGGCCCTAACTACCAGTACGAGAGACATTAGCGCCAGCGGATTTCTATCGCACGACAAATACACATAATTCGTTCCGTTTCGATTTTCGCTCGGACTTCGAAGTTCAGCATTACCGGCGACGCCGATGACCGTGTAGTTAGACTTCTGCACGCCGAATGCGATAGTCTGTCCTATCGGGTCGGCATGTGGAAACAAGCGAGTAGAAAGCCCTGAGCTAATTACTGCAGGGGCTCCGTTGATATTCGGATTGTCTGAAAAATCCTGTCCCTTCACGATCGGAATCTCTAAAGTGCTGAACAGACCTGGAAACACACAGTTTATGGACGCCGTGAAATGACCCGAGGAACCTGATGCCGTTGAGATCTCGTCACTCCGATACGCGGGAGCAAGCGGCGACTGAAGCATCGCACTGGCATCGCTCACTCTAGGCAGCGCTTTCACTCGATTCAACAGGTCGTGGTAATACGGAATCAAGTCCGTGTGGCCGTAACCTCCCGGTCGAGGTCCAAGCTCGACTAGCAAAACATTGCGGGTATCATAGCCCAGTTTCGTATGGCTCAGTACCACGAGGCTCCGGGTCAGCACTAACGCATCTAGGACCAGCGCAGTTAACAGCGCCAACTGCGCGGCCACTAGTAGGCGGGCACCGACTCGACCTGTCAATTTAGCAGACTTCTGTAGAGACTCCGTCAAGCCAGACCCGTTCAGATCGCGGCGCAATGATGTAAAGAGTGGTACCGCACCAAAAACAATACCTAGGAAAATTCCCGCAGCAAGAGTGTCGACGGCTAGAACCCAACTGAAGGGTAGCGAGAGTTGGAACGGCCTCACATCTGACGACATCTGTGAAGCCACGAAGCGACTTGCCCAAGTTCCGCCTACAAAGCTAAAAATCGCGGCCAGACCGGCAATCAGGACTGTTTCGGAGGCGAGAAGAATAAAAACTCGAAATAAACCTGCCCCTAGTGCGCTACGAATGCTCAGCTCCCTTCGGCGAGGCAACGTTCTAACCAAGACAATACTTGCCACGTTCACCGACGCAAGAGCAGCCAGTAATCCTGCAAGCAGCAGTAGCCCGATTAGCCAATTATCATATCGCTTGCCGATGCTTGAGAGGTCAGAGGCTGCAGGAACTACTAAATACTTCTGACTGAGCAAGCGCGCTCGCAGCACTGGATTCAGCCCCGGCGGTAGAGTGGACACAACGATATTAGACAGGAGCGTAGCGACACGGGCATCCGCTTGTTCAACGGAAATCGAAGGATTCCGCCTTCCGAGGATGTGAAGCCAAAGCAGCCGTGGCGAAGTCAGGAGCGGGTCCAAGTGCATCAGTTTTGGCGCCAGCGAGATCGGGGTATACAAATCGATAATCGCACCCACCTGCAACCCGTAGAATCCTTGGCCTGCAACTCCGATTACGGTACACGGGACTCCTTCTATCAAGAGCTGTTGGCCTAGTGCAGCGTCTGCTCGGCCAAAATAACGGCGAGCAAAACCGTAACCCACCACGACCACCGGTGGAGAGCTAGGTCTCGAATCTTCGGAGGTCAAAAGTCGGCCGCGCCACGCACGAATTCCGAGAGTTTTGGGGAACTCCCCGGTGACAAACATCGCGTTAACGTCTTCGAACCGCTCTCCAGAACTAATGCGAAGAATTGGTGACGCCCAAGCGAATACGCTAGAAAACACTGACTGGTCCTTTTCGAATGCAAGGAACAAAGGATATGAAAATGCGCGCGTGTTTCCTAGCGGATCCAGACTCTCGACAGCCGCTAACTGGTTTGGATGGTTAACTGGAAGAGCGCCCAATACGACGGCTCGATACAGAGCGAAGGCCGCAACTGCTGTGCCGAGGCCAAGGGTCAGGATAACTATCAATACACACGCAAGACCCGGTTCCCGACAAACTCGCCTAATTGAATATCGAAAATCTCGAGGCCACATCTTCAATCATCCCGCATTGCGCAGCTCATAACTGACGTATGACGATTCGAGTACGTATATTACGGAGGTAATTCGTTTCAGTCAACATGTGAAAAGAAGTGAGTTTATCGACTTCATAGTATTTGAACGGCATTATCCTCCTTGGTTCCGGGGGCATGGCGGCTGAATTCGCCGACGAGACGGAGTCCTGGACTAGAAAATAAAATCAAGAGAGTTCGTGTTCGGCGGGCACTTCCATGATCACCTTCATTCGCTGATACGCTAGCATGTAGTCCACGGCTGTCTCGGTCCAGCGGAAGGCACCACGACCCTGTCGAGATCGTGTTCGACGAACATTTATCGGGCTTCAGCCCATTAACCCAGACGCTAAGCCAGCACACCTAGATCGCCGCCCGTCAATGAGTTTTGCAGGGGTTACCCGCGATTGCGCAATTCGCTACGCATCACTTTGCCCGTACTAGTCAACGGTAAGTTATCAGTGAAGCTGATCTGCCGTGGACACTGGTGCGCACCCAAGTGAGCCCTCACGTAATGTTGAAGTCTGCGAGCCAGTTGCTCTGACCGGGACCAGCCTGCATTAAGCACGATCCACGCTTTAATCGTCTGGGTACAGATGGGATCTGGGATGCCAACCACAGCAACCATCGCCACAGAGCCGTGACGCATAATGCAAGCTTCGATTTCGACGGGATCGATTCGGTACCCCGAGGTGGTAATTATGTCGTCCTCGCGCCCTTGATACCAGAAGTACCCATCTTCATCCTGCGACGCGATGTCGCCAGTCACCAAGAATGATCCCACAAACTTCCGTGCCGTCGCGATAGGATCCTTCCAATATCCTAGAAAGGTTCCTGGATCTGGTTGTCGCACAGCTAGAATGCCCGAACGCCCTCGCGGCATTTCCGTTCCTTGCTGGTCGACAATTCGTACATCGTGACCTGGGATTGCACGGCCCATCGAGCCCGCACGAATTTGAAACAGACGACGATTGCACGCAACCACTCCGTTGCACTCTGTCTGTCCATACACTTCCTGGATCGGCGTGCCGAATATGGCCTCGGCCCAGTCTAGCGATCCTTCGTCCAGCCGCTCGCCTCCACTTAACAAGCATTTCATCGGAATACGCATGTCCGATGGGGCTAAAAGCTGCATTAACTTGAGTGCTGTGGGAGGAATAAAGGCGCTTTGGACTAAGTGCTTCGCCATTAGCGTGAGTGCCCGCTGCGGGTCGAAGCAGTTCGTATTCCACGTCAAGACGGATAACCCATAATGCCAAGCACCTAAGACCGGAAAAAGACCGCCGATCCAACCCCAATCGGCGGGTGTCCAGAACACCTGACCGGGAGAAGGCCGACTGTCCTGTGCGAGCTCGAATACTGGAAGGCAGCCGAGCAAGCTCCTATGTGCGTGCAAGACCCCCTTGGGGGTACCTTCAGTACCGGAAGTGAACACCAGCACCGCCGGATCTTCCGACTGCGTTCGTACGGGCTCGAATTTTCCAGAACTGCAACTTAGAGCCGTATACAACTCCGTCTGACGCTCGGCCGCACACCGGTCTGTGATGAACGTCGCGCGTAGCGCTGGAAGCTCGCCAGCGAGACGACCAAGCTTCGCCCATCCCGTGGAATCAGTCACTAACACCCTGCTCAGACTCGCGTGTAACCGGTAATGTATTTCCTCCTCACCAATCACGGACGCTAGAGGAACTGAAACAAAGCCGCCCTTCCAGGTCGCTAGGTGGGCAATTGCGGCTTCGACAGAGGGCGGAAGAAGCACCGCGACTCGATCGCCTCGGTTTAGGCCGATGGCGCATAAAATATTTGCGAGCCGATTCGACAATTGCCGTAGTTCCTCGAACACAATTTCACGAGTTTCATTTTTCTTGTCATTGACATAGACCATTGCCACTCGACTAGGATTGGCGGAATGGCGATCGCAGACGTCCATACCAATGTTGTAAAACTCGGGAATATTCCACTGAAACGTGCTGTAGGCGCGCTCGTAAGTATCTCTTGGATTTCCGAAGTGCTGATCCATTGCCGATCTTTCCTGCACCGCAGACGGAGCCGCCTCACAAGGGGGCCGGTCAGAAATATCGCCCCCATCTACATTATCAGCGACAAGCGATGGTATTGTGACGCTGGCATTGAGAGTCAGTCAATACGCACGACTTGTCCCCCGACAAAGCGGGGACGAAGGGCGAACTGTCTTCAGCGCCGTCTATAGTTTAGAGTTTTCGATTATAGCAGTCCAAACACAAGAAAGGAGGCAGCCCGAAAATGTTCGGTCACTCGCGAGATTCTAGAACCTCTGACGACCGAGCGGTTCCGTCGACGCAACAACGCATTCTGGGACTAGCCATGGGTTATCAAATTTCTCAAGCATTGTATGTAGCTGTGCGCTTGGCGATTCCTGACCACCTTTCAGACGGCCCGAGGTCCGCAAAACAGTTGGCTACGGCCACTCATACAGATGAAGGTGCCCTTTATCGAGTTTTGCGAGCCCTGGCGAGTGTGGGGGTGTTTCGGGAACATGATCGCAAGAAGTTCTCATTGGCTCCGGATGGAGAAACGTTGTGTAGTCAGGGCAGTTCCATTCGAGATCTTGTCTTGTGGACGCTCGATCCTTTTCACTACAAGATGTATTCCGAGCTCTTGACTGCGGCACGAACGGGGACCTCGGTGTGCGCAAAAGTCTGCGGCATGTCTGTTTTTGAGTACTTCGCGAAGGCGCCCCAGATCGCATCTATATTCGATGCTGCGATGACGAACGTGTGTCGAATCACCGCACCAGCCATACTGGAGGCATATGACTTTGGGCCAGTGCGCATTCTGGTCGATGTAGGAGGAGGAGAAGGCGCATTGCTGCTCGAAATTCTGAAGAAGTACCCGAGAATTCGTGGGATCCTGGCTGAATCGCCTCGCTGCTTGGCGGCGGCGCGGAAGAGCGTTAGAGCAGCAAAATTAGAGGGGCGGTGCGTTGCGGATACAATGGACTTGTTCCAGCGCATTCCGCAGGGTGGGGACACCTACTTACTAAAAAACGTACTCCATGATTGGGCGGATGTCGAGTGTATCAAGATCCTGCAGAACTGCCGTGCCGCTCTCTCGGCTACGCCTGCGGAGACAAAAAGGATTTTGGTTATAGAGGCATTGCTATCATCGGGCGAGTACGATTCAATCGCTAAAAGGCTGGATTTGGACATGTTGGTGTTGGCAACTGGAAGAGAGCGAACTATCGATGAATTTCAGTTCCTATTTGCAAAGTCAGGTTTTCAGCTCGCACGAGTGATTCCGACGAAATCTCTATTCTCTCTGATTGAAGCGGTTCCGCTGTGACTGGGCAATCTCCCGATCACGAGCTGGCAAGAATGCCGTCGACCAGCCGATTTGCCCGTTCATGCGAGGGCATGCGGTCGTAATCAAGCTCAGCGACACTCGGGACAGCGGAGCCAACCGCTTGCACGTACAAGGCGCGCCTATTGCTCCGTCCCGAGCGAATGTAGAAGCGCTCATAGAGTTCCTGCCGCCCGGCTAGAGCAGAACCTATAAAATCCCAGGCGAGCCGGAAAAGCGCTGACCGACTCTCCGCGTCTGACCCGTTTGGGCCTGCGAAGTAGATATCAATAAACGAACGAAGCTTCGGGTTTCTTAGCATCGCCTGGCTGGGGGCAGTCATTAGATTATGACCGCCGATGAGCGCAACTATCTCCATCGCGCGGGGAATCCATTGAGTCATGAGCGCCCTCAATGGCCCAAGCGGTCGCTCGTCCGGGAAGAACACTCCATCGCCGTGATCATATGAGTGTTCCTCAGACACCAGCAGTGCGGAACGCGTAAGTTCGATATAGCAAAGCAATTCTCCGAGCATTTCCACAGTACTGTCACTGCGATCGTCAAGAGCTTCCGCCATCCGCGAAGAAAGCCCATATGCGAGCTCAAGCTTGGTAAGAACCCTAACTGTGGTTTGTTGCTGGAGATTTGGCAAGAATCCCCGCGCCAGCACAGTGTCATAGAGTTCCACATCCCCGTCGATGAATACACGCTCCTTCGGAACTTCGACACCAGATCGGCGACACCGGACTGCGCGATAAGGTGAACAACCACTATCTGCGCATCTTCGGCACGTCGCTGGCCATCGGCGCTCTGGGAGCTGTGTCCGAGACAGGCACCGGAAGCGCGTTCACCGACTCAGGAAGCGATCTGATGCGCCAGCAGTTCGCTTCCAGCATGGCGCAGTCCTCCGAGCAGATTCTCGACCGCTTCCTGAACATTCTGCCGACCGTAACGATCCGTGAAGGACATCGCGTAAAGGTTTACCTCTCGGGCGACCTAGCGTTGCCCGATTACACCAACTACAAAATGCCTTCCGATTTCTGAAGGCACGAAAGGAAAGAAGTCGATGAAAAAGAAAATTCCAGCGGTTCTCCTGGTTCTGATTCTCTGCGTTGGGACCGCCTCGGCGCAGTTAGGAAGCGGAATCGTGTTCGACCCGACAAACTACCAAAATGCGCTGCTGCGCTACTACCAGCTTCAGCAGCACCTCATCCAACTCCAGCAGACGTATGCGAAAGTCCTGGCGCATTACAACCTGGCCCTCCAGATGGCGCGGTTTGTCCAAAACATGCCCACTCGTTACCAGGCGCTGTTTTCACAGTGGCGCTATGCCACCGCGCAGAATACCTACGGCAATACCGGAAACTGGATCAGCGGCATCAATTCCGGGCAGCTTCCCCTCGTGAGCAGCGGGTACCAGCAGGCGACTACGCCATTGCTTCCGTATAGTTCGGCGCAGTTGGGCGGCATGACGCCCGATGAACTCAATCGCGTACAGTCCCAGTATGCGTCCGTGGAATTAGCCGACGGCGCAAACACGACCGCGATGGAAACGATTGGCTCGATTCGCGGCGACTCGCAGGATATTCAGACGCAGATCGACAACCTCGAGCAGGATTCGTTTTCTTCCGACCCCAACCTCAATACCGAAGTCTCCGTACTGAACAAGATTAACGCGGCGAACGTCCTGACCCTTCGCACGCTTCAGGACTCGAACAAGCTCCTTGCCTCACTTCTTGAGCAGCAGACCATCCTCGCCAAACAGCAGCGCGAGGCTACCACCAACTCCATCAACGCCGATATCGAGCGGCGCGCGAACCTCGCCGGCAACATGGCCCAGGTCACCAGCACGCTCACCAGCTCGCTTCAGAGCTTTCAGATGCCGTAGAACACCCGCCCAGACGCGCCGGAGGAGCCGCAGCCATGCAGACCGATTATCTTCAGTTCATCTTTCAGGCGATCAACAATCTCCTCACCCAGAACCTCGGCTTCTTCGACGCAATGGGCCAGAACCTGTTTCGCATGTTCGCAACGATCCTGGTGGTCTGGTACGGAGTGAAATCCGCGCTGTCCGCTGCGAGCGGCAAGCATTTCCTTCATTTTGACAATTTCGCGGCCCTCTTGCTGA
>JBOGMW010000101.1:0-50376 GCA_050746805.1 Candidatus Acidiferrales bacterium
TCACTTCAAAGACCGCGGGATTTTCTTAGCGAAGTCTGGTGCGGGAGAGAGGATTTGAACCTCCATGGTATTGCTACCGCCAGCCCCTCAAGCTGGTGCGTCTGCCAGTTCCGCCACTCCCGCAAAGAGAGTTGAGCAAATTGTAACAGAAGCGCCTATTTGTGCGCAGGCGCGTTCTGTGCAGGCGCCGCCGGGGTCGAAGGAGACGGCTTTGAAGCCGGAGCAACTGGCTTCGACGCAGGCGGCGTGGTGGTTGCTGGAGCAGGAGCGTTCGTATGCTCCAGGATCGATCCAATCGCTGCCGCATTCGGTCCAGCGCGCTTTACCGATAGCGCCATCGACGTCAACATGAAAAAGATCGCGCACCATGTGGTAGCGCGAGAAAGGAACGTAGCTGCTCCGCGCGGACCAAATGCCGTCTGGCTGCCCGCTCCGCCGAACGCGCCAGCCAAATCCGCCGCCGAGCCGCTCTGCAGCATCACCACGATGATCAGCAAGAAGCAGACCAGCACGTGCATGGTCACCAGCAGCACAATGAACCGCCAGCCGATCGCTACCAGCCCGATCGCCACCAGTATCGATACCGCCCATTTAGCCCACGATGGCATTTCCGTTTCCTGCCTTGTCGCGCTGTCTCGCGCGCCTTTAAGAATGACTTACGCTTCTAAATATAATTTACGATTGCCGCGAACGATTTCGCGTCCAGGCTCGCTCCGCCCACCAGCGCGCCGTCGATTTCGGCCTGCGCCATCAATCCGCTTATATTCTCGGGCTTCACGCTGCCGCCGTAGAGAATCCGGAGTGCCGAGGCTTGCTCGTTCGTGAACTGTGCGGCAGCTAATCCCCGAAGGTACCGGTGCGATTCGGCCGCGATTTCTGGCGTCGCCGTGCGCCCGGTGCCGATTGCCCACACCGGCTCGTATGCTAGAAGAATACGCGAGAACTCCGCAGTGGTCAACGCGCCGAGTCCGCCCTGAAATTGCCGTTTCAGCACGGCTTCGGTCCGATGGGCTTCGCGCTCGTCAAGCGATTCGCCCACGCAAACGATTGGCGTCAGTTTCGCTTCCAAGGCCGCTTTCGTTTTACGAGCGACCGATTCGTCCGTCTCGCCGAAAAACTGCCGCCGCTCCGAATGGCCCACGATCACGTACGTGCAGCCGGATTCCGCCAGCATTTTCCCGGAAACTTCACCGGTGAATGCGCCATCGGCTTGCCAGTGTAGGTCCTGTCCGCCCACGGATACTTTGCTGCCGTTCGCCGCTTCCACCGCCGCGCAGATCGAAGTAAACGGCGGCGCGATTACGATGTCGCAATGCCTCGTCCCGGCAATCAGCGGAAGAAAGGTGCTAAAGAATCCAAGCGTCTCCTCGCGCGTCTTGTACATCTTCCAGTTTCCAGCCATCACCGGGCGTCGCAAGAAGTTCTCCTGTCACTTACCTGGTTTATCGGTAAGAGCTTCGACGCCGGGTAACTTTTCGCCGGCCAGAAATTCGAGCGAGGCGCCGCCGCCCGTCGAGATATGCGAAATTTGATCCGCTACACCGGCGTGCTCGACGGCTGCAACCGAATCGCCGCCGCCAATGATGGAAGTGGCGCCGGATTTCGTGGCCGCGGCCACGGCGCGCGCAATTCCTAGCGTACCGTCTGCAAACGCCGGTTTTTCAAACATTCCCAGGGGCCCGTTCCACACAATCGTTCGCGCCTTGGCAATCTCTTTTCCGAATACGTCGATGGTCTTCGGACCGATGTCCAGGCCCATCCAGCCATCCGGTGTCGCGGCGACATCGACGGTGTTAGTCACCGTCGAATCAGGCGACTCGGCGATCACGTGATCCACCGGAAGCAGCAGCCGGAAATTGCGGCCGCGCGCCTGCTCCAGCAATTCCTTGGCGAGATCGAGCTTGTCATCCTCAACCAACGACTTGCCAACCGGCTTTCCTTCTGATTTCAAGAAGGTATACGCCATCGCGCCGCCGATCAGCATAGCGTCGGCCAACTTCATTAAATTTTGAACCACCTCAATTTTGTCCGATACCTTCGCGCCGCCCAGGACAGCAACAAACGGCCGCTCCGGATTGGAAATTGCCTTACCTAAATACGCGAGTTCATTTTCCATCAGCAGCCCGGCCGCGGCCTGCTGCACATATTTCGTGATGCCCACAACGGACGCGTGCGCGCGATGCGCCGAGCCAAATGCATCGCAGACGAAAAGCTGGTCGCAAAGCGTTGCCAAGCGCCTGGCGAAATCAGGATCGTTCTTCTCTTCTTCCGTATGGAAACGGACGTTTTCGAGCAGCAGCACTTCCCCGTTTTTCAAAAGATTGCTTTTGGCTTCAGCATCGGCGCCCACGCAATCGGAAGCAAATTCAACCGGCTTACCGAGCAATTCGCGCAGCCGCACGGCCACGGGCCGCAGGCTGTACTTTGAATCGACTTTGCCTTTCGGCCTGCCCAGATGCGAAGCAAGCACTAATCGTCCGCCGCGCTCCATAGCCAGCCGCACAGTCGGCAGCGTTTCGCGAATGCGCGTGTCGTCGGCAATGACGCCGTTTTCAAGTGGGACGTTGAAATCGACGCGGATGAAGACGCGCTTTCCAGATAGATCGAGGTCCCGAATCGAGAGCTTGTTCATGTTTTTCGTCCGATTGTGTAGATGTGGCGCGTCAGGACTTCGCTGTCATGAATTTGATCAAATCGACGCAGCGACAGGAGTAGCCCCATTCGTTGTCGTACCACGCCAGCACTTTCACGCAGTTGTTCCCCACGACGCGGGTGTAGCCGGAATCGACAATCGAAGAATTCGGATTGCCGCGGAAGTCCACGGACACGAGTTCTTCTTCCGTGTACTGCAAAATGCCTTTCATCGGCCCTTCCGCGGCGCGTTTCATCGCCGCGTTCACGCTTTCGACGCTAGCGGGCTTCTCCGTCATCACGGTCAAATCGACCACGCTGACGTTTGGCGTGGGCACGCGCATCGCGTAGCCATCGAGCTTGCCCTTCAGCTCCGGAATCACCAGGTGCAAAGCTTTCGCCGCGCCCGTGGACGTCGGGATCATGGAAAGGGCCGCTGCGCGCGCGCGGCGAAGATCCTTGTGCGGCAGGTCGAGCAGCCGCTGGTCGTTGGTGTACGAGTGGATCGTGGTCATGCTGCCCACGGCGATGCCGAAGGTGTCCTGCAGCACTTTGGCGACGGGCGCCAAACAATTCGTGGTGCAAGAAGCATTGGAAACTACGTGATGTTTTGCAGGATCGTACGTCTTCTCGTTCACGCCGAGCACGATGGTGTGGTCTGGATCGGTGGCCGGCGCGGAAATCATCACTTTTTTCACTGGTCCGCGTATGTGCTTGCGCGCGTCGGGGCCTTTCGTGAATACGCCCGTCGATTCCACCACGATCGTCGCGCCGACGGATGCCCAATCGATCTCCGCGGGATCCTTGATCTTGAACACTTTGAAGCTTTTGCCGTCCACCGAAATGGAATCGACCGTATGGGTCACTTTGTTCGGAAGATTGCCGAGAATGGAATCGTACTTCAGCAGGTGTGCCAGGGTCTTCGCGTCAGTGATGTCGTTCACACCGACGATCTCAACCGCGGAATCGCCCAACGCTGCTCGATAGATGTTTCTGCCAATGCGCCCAAAACCGTTGATGCCAACCTTCACTGCCATCGTGTCCTCCGGAGATTTGCCGCGGGGTGCCAGTCATGCGAGACAGGTGTGCGGCGCTGAAACTATTAACTAGTGATGCTAGAATCCGCAGCGGAAAAAGTCAACGAGGGTTGGCCGACGCGTCTTCCATCGCGTACTGCTTTACACGAACCACGTCTTCGCCCACGAAGGTCACGAAGGTGGAAGGAGAAGGTGGCAACCCGTAGATCCAATCTTCGGTCTCACGGCCATCTTCATCCCACTGACGGACTTTCTTGTCGGGCAGCCCCATTGCCGCGATCACCATTTCGTGGTCCATGCCCACCATCGCTTGATGCGCTTTGATGGCTTCGCGAAATTTTGGCGGCAGCGTGTCTACCCAATTGGCAGCCGCAGTGTGCTTGGAAAAATCAAGGAACGGCGAGAGATCAGCCTTCAACTGGTCGGCGCTTAGATTAGGCACGTCTTGATGGCCGAAGTCGACCACGAGCACGCCGCCGTTAGGCTGCTGCGGATCGGCACTCGGTGGCGGCGACGAGAGGTTGCCCATGCCGAATTGAAGATGTTGCCGCCAGTTGAAGTGCTTTCGCCCGCCGCCGTTAATTTCCACCCGAATCGCGTGCGCGTCGAAATCGAGCCGAGTGATCTGCACGGTGTCGCCGGGGTTGGCGACCGTGCCATAGAGGCGGAGCGCATCGCTAAGGTCCTGCGCGTCAACCGGCTTACTCAGCTCGATTTTGAAACCCTTGCGGCCCGCAGGAATGGCGCGAGCAGCTTTGGCAAATTCGCCGTCCACATAGCGGACCAAAAGTAGTTCGGTCCCGGCGGTCAGATGTTCGGATTGGCCCGCTGTTTGCGCAGCGCCTGAAGAAGACGGCGGGGGCGTTTGCGAGCCGGTTACCGCACGATCCGCTCCCACGGCAAGCCCTGTAACAGCCAGAGCGGCGATCAGCGCGAAAGCGGCTCGAAAAGTCATCGCACTGGAGACCTATTCTAGGTTGTGCGCAACCGAGGTAAATCCGTGCTATCCAGCACTCGGTTATCCGGAAATATACTACCTTCTTCTTGTTTTGTGAATCGTTGCCGCAAAGGCTCCCCAGCTTCCCATACGCGGATTATTGGCGCAGTGCGTGGGTAACATGCGCTCGGGATGAAAACCGATGATTTCATGCGAGATTTCCGGTATGCGAGGTTGACTAAACTCGAGAGGGGAATATGAGGCGAAAGCATTCCGTCCGTTAACGGAGATGAGACTGTACCGATCTGGCCGAGCCGCCAGCTTTTGTTTACAATGACTTAAGGGTGATTCTACTCGAACATGTACCGATCTGGATTTCGAATTGAGGGCGCCCGAAGGCCTACCGGGTTTCCCCGGCGAGCAGTGCGACCGGGTTCGGTCAAAAACAGCACACTCCCGTTATCATAGCAAAACTCGCGGGATTTTCAATAGCGTACGGCGGAAGCTTGCTATCGGCGAGGCATCGGCATCGCAGCCGGAGATGGCATCGGGTACCGCGGCGCTTTGTTTAGTAAGCCGGTAGAGAATGATTGAGCGGCAAATTATTTTAGTGGCATAGTCGGGTACTGGGTGCTGTGGTATGGCGATAAACTCAATTGGGTGAATAAAGTGCTGATTACAAGGTCTGATGTTCGACGATTCTCCGGACGCGAGAACCATTCGGGCACTGCCGCGACCGTGCGAGCGATCGTAGCAGATGACCACATGGTGGTGCGCGACGGTATGGCGGCGATGCTGAAAAGGCAGATGCCCAATCTATCCGTGGTTGGACAGGCGCGCACCTGGACGGAAGCGATCACGACGGCCGCGCAGCATTCTCCCGACATCGCGCTGCTGGACGTGCGAATGCCTGGAATGGAAGCGGCCGAAGGTGTAACCGTCCTGCGGCGGGCACATCCAAAGTTGCACATCGTCCTGATGTCTGCATTTGATTGCGACGAAGATATTTACGGAGTGATCCGGGCCGGTGCGAATGGATTCATTCTGAAGGACTTCAAGCCAGCGGACATTTCCGCGTGCGTTCGTGCAGTGCTGAAGGGCAAAAGTTGGCTGCCGGCGGGATCGGCGAAGAAATTATCGCAGCGGGTAAACTCGCCAGAGTTGACACTGAGGCAGATTCAGATCCTGCAGACGGTCGCGCTGGGCAAGACGAACAAGGAAGTTGGCACGACGCTGGGAATTACAGAAGGAACCGTGAAAGTGCAGATGAACCACATCTTCGGCAAGTTGGGAGCGAGCAACCGGACACAGGCCATTACGAAAGGATTGAAGCGCGGGCTAGTAAGATTGGGACCGCAAGCGTAGATTGGACGCCGCGCATCGGTTTCAGCGAAAATCACCCTCCTGACGTTCAGACCGCTGGCGATTCCCTTTTGGAATCCATTCCCCGGCCGTTCAGATTGGGTTAAGACTGCTGGCCC
This sequence comes from Candidatus Acidiferrales bacterium, assembly GCA_050746805.1. Lineage (GTDB taxonomy): Bacteria > Acidobacteriota > Terriglobia > Acidiferrales > UBA7541 > Palsa-295. The sequence continues at coordinate 6,087 of JBOGMW010000101.1, forward strand.
ACGATCTTGGCCGCCGCGGAAAGCAGAGCGGCACCGGACGAAGATTTCACCACAACGGCGTCGATCCCCGCCCGTAAAATTTCCTCATGAACGGCATTCGAATCGTGGATGATGAACATCAAGAGTTTCGTGGAAGGACGAATGTCACGTATTTCCGCAGCGGCCTCGATCCCGTTTTTCAGCGGCATGGAGAGCTCAAGAACGACCAGATCCGGCGAAAGAGCCTCGACCTGCTCAACGCATTCTCTCCCGTCGGCAGCCTCGCCAACGACCTGCCAACCGGCATTTTCAAACAACGAACGGACTCTCGAGCGCATAACCTGGTGAGGATCAGCGATCAGGACGCGGTGCGGCATGTGCGAACTACTCCTCTCCGCGGTGTGATCGGAGGGGACAGTCCAGACACCGGCGCGACGAAATCACGAATTTAGACTTGCACGTCGCCTGAGGGCAGGGGGCGGCGACGGCCAGAATGTAACACGATTTAGAGGAACTAGACAATTAGGGCGATGGATGAGGAGACGCCGATAGCGAACGAAGCGAGTCCGGCTAAAATCTCAATGGCAGCTGCGGGGAGCGCGAACTTTTCGGGAAAGGAACGCAGGCTTCCAGAATGGTTTTATCGCGATTGGAGAAGAGGTTTACGTCGCCACCAAAGGCGCGCAGGCGTTCGCGCATACCCGCAATGCCGACGCCAGCCTTCTCAAGAGAGAAGCCGCCGGATTCAAGGGATGGCACGGAAGCTCCTTCATTGATGACCTGCACGGTGACCGTCCCAGCCGAGATTGACATCCGGATCTCGGCGGACGGATTTTTCGAATAACGATGGACGTTGGTTAGCCCCTCTTGCACCACGCGAAACAGCGCTACTTCCCAATCCGTGGGCATCCGCGGCAATGTCTCCGGAAACTCCGAAAGAATCCGAATTCCACTGCGACGAGAAAATCCCTCAATTAGAACGCGAAGCGCAGGTACGAGACCTAGGGCCTCAAGCACCGGAGGATGAAGGAGATAGGACAACGTGCGAATTTCCTGAAGGCTTTGGCTGGCCATATCGATACCACGGGCCAGCGCAGCGCCGGCTGCGGCAGTGAGCGACGGCGCCCCCTGCTGAACGGTATCGAGATCGAGAAGAAGGACGGAAAGACTTTGGGCCACGGTATCGTGCAGCTCACTGGCAAGCCGGCGCCTCTCGTCGTCCTGAAGTCTGGCGAGCCTAAGGGACAAAGAGCGGAGGTGGATTAAGTGCCCTAATTTACGGGCGAGAGCGTAGACAACATCAACCAGCAGAGAATCTTGCGGAACCGGATAGCTCGAAAAAAATATAGAGGCAGCGGCGATTTCCTCGCCAACGGCGATTGGAACGGCGATGGCAGACCGCAGATTAAGGCGCCGGACTTCCTCCGACTGGAAATACGGATGCGAAAGCAAGTCGGGGACGGTCAGGGGTTCACGGGAGCCGGCAATGCGCAAATGGAATTCGGGAGGTAATCCGAAATGGGCAGGATCGCGCCGAATGGTTAACAGTTCCTTGCTGGGAGCAATATGCCAAGCGGGGGTTAAATGGAAAGGTGCGGCGGCGTCCTCGTGAAGAATTTGGACGTGTCCCACTGGAAACTGGGCGACGCGACAGATTTGCCGCAGCCAGGATTGAACGTAGCTTTGAAGGTTGAGGGAGACGAACCCAGGGGCTGTAGCAATGCGGAGGAGCCTAGAGAGAACCGCTCGTTGGTCGAAGCGGCTGGGCAACGGTTCCGCAGCGAGGAGCCGGATCACGACGACGGCTAATCGGTTGTCCGATTCAGGAAGAAGCCGGGCGCGCACGGTTGCTGGAATGCGACGGCCGGATGCATGAATGCAGTCAATGCGAATAGAAGGGTTCGGCGCGCCACTCCAAACGGCGCGGAAAAAGTCCCGGGTGGCCTTGCGGTCGGCGAAGATGCGCAAAATGCCGAATAACCGCAAACTTTTTTTGGAATAGCCGAGAGACTTGGTGATTTGCGGATTGGCCCCAACGAGATACTCGCCTCTCCCGCCGACCAGGAGGACGACGTCGCCAGAAACGAAAGAAAGCTCTCGAAAGAGCGCTCCGGTGAGCGTGCGATCGAATTCGCTTGCGGATGAAAATCCGCCGGTCAGTTTTTGCGGAATGCCTTGGGAGCCCGGTGATCGGTCTGGGGGAACCATGTTGTGTTTACGACCGCTCGACCAGCAAAACTTTGGCAATAGCGGAAATGAATGGCGAAGATTGAGCGCCCATATTCCAGGCACCGGTGCAATAGTTCCGTTTTTGAGGTGGAATTACTGCCGATAGTTGTTAACGGTTGGCTTGCGGTGAACCTTCCTTCGGATAACCGCAGCGGACATTACTGACGCGACAAACTCGGACCGAGGATTCGGTCTTTCCCTCCAGTCAAGGCGGCAGCTAAAGCCCCTCATGCTGCCACGACGCAAACACAGCCTCATCGACTCGATTTGGAGGCATCCTGGACGAAAAACTCGCCTGCGAATGGTTCCAAATCTAGAATACAGCACTGACAATAGAGCGTAAAGATATCTAAGGATATACATACATGATTTGATTCAACAGGAGCGGAAGCATGGCCAGGACTACGCACAGGTTCCATTTCTTGATTCGTGTTTCGGCGAAGTGTAATAATGCACGCTCCAAGTTGTTTGTTAGTTGACTAAATAAAATCGGAGCGCTATCAGCGAAAGTTTGCCGATGGAAGAGCGATCCAAACGGGTTTTTATCGCCGTAGCGTTGGGACTGCTGGTCGCCGCAATCAACCAACTGCTGGACTGGGAATTGGCTCGGTTGGGGGTGCAGCCGGCAGCGACGCCGCTGAACGACGCGACGATTGGACTGGTGGCAGGGTGGTGTGCATATGCCTGGGCTTCGTTCCTGGAGGAACGAAATTCACGCGCGGCTTTCGAGGAAAAGTTGCGCCACGAAGGCATGGTGCAAGAGCGAGCCATGCTGGCGGCAGAGGTCCACGACACGCTGGCACAGGGATTCGCCGGCATCATCATCAATCTGGAAGCCCAGCAGGAGTTTCTGCGGGGCGAACCGGAAGCGCAACGGTTCGCACACCGGGCCTTGAAAATCGGCCAGCAAAGCCTGACGGAAGCGCGTTCCCTACTGCAAGGTTTGCGGATGCAGCCGCCGGTGCAAAAGAGCCTAGCCCGATCGATCGAAGAGATGATAGAGATGCTCACGGGCGGCACGCAGGTGCGAGCGCATTGCCGGATCGATGCGGCCGCCAACCAGTTGCCCGCGGAAATTCAGTGGGAAGTCGCCAGAATTGTGCGAGAGGCGGTGCACAACGTGGTGAAGCATGCCAATGCACGGGAAGTGCGGGTAGAGTTGAGCGCGACGTATGGACAGGTTCGGCTATGCGTCGAGGACGACGGGTGCGGATTTGATTCTGGCCGGCCCGGTGAAGGGTTTGGACTTTCGGGAATGCGCGAGCGAACAAAGAGCGCCGGGGGACTCTGGTGGGTGTACACTCAGCCCAGCCAAGGAACCCAGGTAATCGCAGTGATTCCATTGGATAGCGCAATGAGCGCTTTTCGCGTGGGAGACCGCCGATGAGTGATGGAGGCATAAAGATCGTGATCGCGGACGACCACACCGTGGTGCGCGAAGGACTAGCGGCGATGATCAACCGTGCCACCGATATGTGCGTGGTAGCGGAAGCAACGGAATGGCGTGAAGCTGTTGAGGCGGTGGCGCAACACCGGCCGGAGGTCGCGCTGCTGGACGTGCATATGCCGGGAATGAGCGCGCCGGAAGGAGTGGCGGCAATCCGCCGAGAGTGCCCGCAAGTGGGGATTGTGATGCTTTCGGCGTTCGACGCGGAAGAAGACGTGTATGGCGTGATGCAAGCGGGCGCGAGCGGGTTCATGTTGAAGAATTGCAGCGGCGCGGAGTTGCGGGAATGCATCCGCATCGTGCGCAGTGGCGGAACGCTGCTGGCACCCGGACCGGCGGCGAAGCTGGCCGAGCGGATTCAGGCGCCGGAGCTGACGGAGCGGCAAGCCCAGATATTGCAGCTACTTGCGGAAGGCCGAACGAACAAGGAAATTGGAGATTCGCTTAAGATCACGGAAGGAACCGTGAAGCTGCACGTAAACCGGATCTTCTATAAATTGGGAGTGAGGAGCCGCGCAGGGGCAGCTGCCAAGGCGCTGCAGCGCGGGCTGGCTCGATTTTCGAAATCCGCCTAAATTATTGATCTTCAGTAACTTAATCCCCATCGGCCTACATTTTATGTATAACGATTGCATATACCAACTCAGGTAAACCTCATAAGTAATCATCAGGTAAAGAGCTAATTGTTTGAAAATGAGGGCTTTTCTATATTGATCCTGGCCGGGGTACCGCTCATCGCCAGTTCCTTCCCCTACCCACGCGCTGAACAGCGGACCCGGCCAAAATTTTTAAAGCCGTACCTGATCTCGAAACCGAAGGTAGCGAAGTGGCGGATACCAAGGAGAAGGGGCACTGGCGAGCCGCACAGCGCGTTGCTGGTGGTGCCTCTGGAACGTTTGCAGGTCATCATTCAGCGAACTTAGCTGACGCAGATTTGGCGAGATGCGGGCGGACACGAGGGGAACGCGAATGAAATCAGAAGGATCGGGAGTGCTTTTCGTGGGCGAGTATCCGGCGGTAAGCGCATCGATTGCGCGGGTGCTGAAGTCGATGGGATGCGAGATTCGATATGCGGCTTCCTGCGAAGAAGCGCTGGCTGCGATGGAGCACAGGAAATTTAGGGTGGTGCTGAGCAAGACGAATCTCGCGGACGGCAGCGCACGCAAATTCATTCCGCCGGTGCAGACGGCGGAAGGCTGGCTCTTTCTTTCCTTCCCCGTGGAAGAAGGGTGCTGGTGGATTCCCGTGATGCAAGAAGGCCAGTTATGCGTGGAAGCGGTGGCACTGCGTTCGCGAGAGTTCAGCAAGACGCTGCTGCAGATCTTGAAGCCGGTCGCGGCGGCACATCATGAAGCGCCCAGGGAAAGCGGCGCCAGCCTGGCGGATTTGCAAAGGCAGGCAGCGTACGCGGCCGGGAGTTACTAAGCAACAACGCAATGAAGCGCTGATGAACGCGAAAGCGGTTCATCGCGCGGCATCTAAACCAAAATGCAGAACGCGACGGAGGGGGATGTGAACTCGCAGGACGAAATGATCATGCGCGCGCGTCAGGGTGACAGAGAAGCCTTGTCGCAGATGTACCGAGTGTATCGCGAAAACGTGTACCGGATATGCCTACGGATGGTGCGAAATCCGAGCGATGCGGAAGACTTGGTGCAGGAGACGTTTCTGCGGGTAATCAAGAAGATCCACACTTTCCGGGGAGACTCGCAGTTTACGACGTGGCTCTACCGGGTAACCAAAAACGTGGCTCTGATGCAATTGCGGAAACCAAAGTTCGCCACGGTGGACTTCGAGGATACGCACGATCGCGACGAGTTCCTCGACAGCGTGAACCGAACGAGCAAGCCGGCGGAGATGGATTCGCATGCCACGGATGGACTGCTGTTGGAAGCGGCCATTCAACAACTGCCGTCTGACTACGGGAAAGTTCTGGTGCTGCACGACGTGCTGGGCTACCGGCACACGGAGATCAGCAAGATGACCGGCATCACGGCGAACAATTCAAAATCGCGGCTGTGCAGGGCGCGCCGGATGCTGCGAGGCGTGTTTCAGAGCCCGATCCCGGAAGGAACCATGCCGCCCCCGAGCGTTCAATATGAAAGCCAAGTGGCGGCGGGGATGTAGGGCAAAGCGAGTCCGTCGAGGGCCGGGCGCATTTAAGAAGCGGCGGCCCACATATTTCGTAACCCGGAGGGAACCCGTGGAAAACCAATCCGTTAAAGTTCTCCTGCTGGGAGAGAATGCGAGCGGCTCGTCGTACCTGCGCATGCAGCTTGAAAACCGCGGCGGTCGTTGCTGGTTCGCGCATTCGACGCGAGAGGCCGCGGCCACCTTTCAGGAATACAAATTTGATTTGATATTGAGCACTACTCCGCTGGCGAAGTTCGATTCGCTGCTGGCATTGCTAAGCAGCAACACCTGCTGCATTTTCCACTGCCAGACCGAAGAGGATAGCTGCTGGTGGCTGCCGCTGGCGATTGATGGGCAAAAGACCACCGGCGGGCCCGTCATGAGACCGAGTGAGTTTGTGGAGATGCTGGATAAATTGCTCGCGCAGCGGCGGGCGAAGATCTTTGCTGCTCAGAGGCAGATACCCGCGGTGATGCAACCGGAAACGCGGGCATTCAAAGCGGCGTCGTAAGCCTGCGCGCCGTGCGCGTCACGCGGCGACGCGAACGGGTGCCGCGTGACTCCCTCCCATCGATCACTTCCCTGCAGCGTGATAGCTCGACAGGCAAAGGCGCGGTAGCGCCCCCCACGCACTATCCTTCCCATCGAACTTGAGCGATTGCGCCATTGCAATTCGGCGCGGAGCAAGGTATTTTCCCGTCGCGCCTCCATTTGTGAACAAGGGAGATGAGACATCGAGCCGTATCTCGGCGGAGGAATCATATGTGCAAGCGAATAACAGGACTATTGTGCGCCGCTAGCCTGGTGCTCGTGCTGACAGGCTCGGCTACGCTGGCGCAGGAAAGTCGCCGCGTCGATAACGCGTCCCTGCGGAATGCCGCGAAGAACGGCAGCGAATGGTTGACCTACGGGCATGATTACGGCGACACGCATTACAGTCCGCTGAAGCAAATTGATACGAAGAATGCGAATAAGCTGGGCCTCGCCTGGTATTTTCAGACGGACTCCGATACGGGAACGGAAGAAGCGAATCCTGTGATTGCCAATGGGACGATGTACGTCACTACCGCGTGGGATCTGCTTTATGCGCTCGATGCACGTACGGGCAAGCTAAAGTGGAGTTGGGATCCGAAGATCGGCCACATGAATTTCCCCCGCGGGTCTGCCGGGAACCCCGACCGCGTACGAACCGGACCCAGCCTGTGCTGCGGTCCGGGCAATCGCGGCGTGGCGATTTATGGTGGCAAGGTTTACATCGGCACTTTGGACGCGCGCCTAGTGGCGCTGGACGCGGAAACCGGCAAGGTTGTCTGGGATGTGCGCACGGCGGGCGCCAACACGGATTACAGCATCACCGGCGCACCGCGAGTGATTCGCGGAAACGTGATCATCGGGAACGGCGGCGGCGAGTACAACACGCGCGGCTACGTGACGGCATATAACGCGGAAACCGGGGACGAGGTGTGGCGGTTTTATACCGTCCCGGGCAAGCCGGCGAATCCTATCGAGGATGGCGCCATGAAGATGGCGGCGAAAACCTGGATGGGAAAAGAGTCGCACATTGGCGGAGGTAATCCTTGGAACGCGATCTCCTACGATCCGAAACTCAACTTGATCTATGTGGGAACCGGCCAGGGCGGCCCGTGGGTGCGGAAGTACCGAAGCCCGGGCGGCGGCGATAACCTGTTCATTTGCTCGATCATCGCCCTGCACGCGGATACGGGCAAATTCGCCTGGTATTTTCAGGAGACGCCCGGCGACGTATGGGACTACGACTCGACCGCCGACATCATGCTTGCCGACTTGAGAATCGATGGCAAACTTCGGCACGTGGCCATGCAAGCACCCAAGAACGGATATTTCTATGTAATCGACCGCACCAACGGCAAATTCATTTCTGGAGCGCCGCTGGAGCACGCGACGTGGGCAAAAGGACTCGATCCAAAAACGGGGCGGCCCATCTTTAATCCGGAGGCTTTCTACGACAACAAAAGCGCGATGGTATGGCCAGGCGCCGGAGGCGGACACGTGTGGCAAGGGATGTCGTTCAACCCCGATACGAAGCTGGTTTATGTTCCGGGAATGAACGACAGCCCCTTCGATTACATGGCCGCGCCCAAGTACAAGTACGAACTGGGCGAATACGATTTCGGCATCCTATTCACCCGGCCCGCGGCGCCGCGCCCTGGCGCCGCCGGAGAGACGCCTCGGCCTCCGCGCATGACTCCATTTTTGGTGGCTTGGGACCCGGTGACGGAAACGAAGCGCTGGCTGCTTTCCAATATGGGCGGAGGCGGCACGCTCAGCACGGGGGGCGGCTTGGTGTTCGCCGCATCCGATTTGGGCGATTTCGAAGCCCTCGACGCGCAGGACGGCAAGGAGCTTTGGAAGGTGAAACTCACGCCCGGATTCGGCAATCCGGTGACGTACACGATCGACGGGAAGCAGTACGTGACGGTGCTCTGCGGGCGGACCGGCAAGAGTCGCGTTTACACGTTCGCGCTGGATGGAAGCGAGCCGATGCCGCCATCGGCATTCGGTAATTAGATACCGAGGTGCGGAGGCCTTAGTCCTGGTTGATCATGAAGGTGGCCATCTGCGATAGAAACTCGCGCAGAAATGCCTCGGCTTCGGCAGGTAGAGCCGCTTCGGCAAAGGCATTGTCCATCAGCGCCATCCAACGGTCGCGGGCAGCGCGATCTATGCGAAAAGGAATATGACGTGCGCGCAAGCGCGGGTGGCCGCGCCGTTCAATGTACCGCTGAGGTCCTCCGAAGCGACCGATCAGGAAATCGCGCAGGCGCTCTTCGGCGCCAGCCAAATCATCGGCGGGATACATCCGGCCCAAGATGTCGTCGTCCGGTACCTGGCGATAAAATGCCCTTATAAGGCGCTCAAATCCCTCCTCCCCGATCAATGCGTAAGCATTCAATTCGTCCATGGACTTCGTAATTGTATCCGACGAAACAGACACAGAACCATAGAATCGACCTAGATTATCGGAGTTTGGAGCGGGATAAGGGAATCGAACCCTCGCCTCCACCTTGGCAAGGTGGCGTACTACCACTATACGAATCCCGCGCTCGATCGAGCAGGACTACGTGAGGAGAGGTTATTTATAACACGGCGAGCGAGCCGCGAACAAGACCCGCGCAGGAATCGAGCTGAGAGGCAGGCACTCGTAGGACGGCCGACCGGCGAACGCAATGATGCGAGTAGGCTGCTAGTCGACTTCCAGAATTCGAGTTGCCTTCACGACGGGCGACTTTTTCTGACGTTCCGCGAAACGCTCGGCGCGCTCGCGATCGATATAGACGCGGGCAAACTTTTCGCCATCGTGGTAATAGACAGTCACCTGCCAATGACGATGCTTTCGGCGGCCGTCCTTATTTAGTCTGCTGGAACCGGAGCTTGCTGCCCTCTTCTTTTTCACGTTGGAATGACCCTCAATTCGAGCGACTATGGCAAGTTTGGCGCGCGCGCGCAAGTGGCAATCTTGCGTTTAACTCGGATGATATTAGTGATCTCGTGTTCATGGCGCAGTAACTAGGCGCATACAGAAAATAGCGCGAGGCATGAAACTTTACAAGCGAAGCGTACGTATCAAGAATGAGGGGAAACGCAATGCGCACGCAAACCTGCGGTGAATACGAAATCGAAGACCTGCTGGGCCATCCAGCCGAAATGGTGGAAGAACTGCGCGAGCTCTTGTCGGAGAGCGCGACGATCATTCCAGACGCGAGGCGGGCAGAATTTTACGAAGTGCACGGCGCGGATTTTACCTATTACTTCCATATTATTCCTGGCTCGGGTAAAGTGCTGCTGCTCGCTGCCTGGGCCACTGCATAGGCATGTGTCGAGGCAGCGTTTCCTTGCGAGCTCTGAGTGCGCGCGTCAGAAGGAGACGTCTTTGGGCTTGAGATTAAGATCGTCGACCGTCTGCTTTTTGATCTTGAAGAGTTCCGGGCTGGCGCTGGACTGCGCGTAGGCGATATCTCTGGAGGCCTTCGAAAGCCGCACGGTTACCTGCTGGCCGCCCTTCTTCGTAAATACCACGGTGACGGCCGGATTTTTCATGGCGGCCAATTGAGCGGCGGATGGATGGTCGATCACTTGGTCGGCTCGCAGGCTGGTGAAAGGATTGAGAATCTTCCAACTGGAAGCCGATTTCCCCTTATCCCCCGCTGGAGCGGAAATTTTCCACGCGCCATCAGTTCCCTGCCGGCTGATCTCGATGATTCCGTTCGAATTTTGCAATTGGATGCGATCGAGCGAGGACTCGTCGAGATGCACCACGCTTTTGTCTCGCATCTGACTGAAGCTGTCGCTGAGCTTTGAGTACAGGTCCTGATTCACTTTGAAGATGATGGGACGGGAGAGATCGCGGGCATAGTACGCATCGCCCACTTTCTTGCCGAGAAGGACGGTGTATTTATCTCCGTCGTTTTTCACCACGCCGAAAGTGATGACGGGACTGGCTAGTCCGTAACGACCGAGATCGTTGGGTTTTTCGCTGACGATATCGCTGATGCGCGCATTGGAGACGGCGTCGAGTACGGAATCGACGACGTCTGGATCGGCGCGCGCTTTCTCCGGCCTGGTAAAATTCCACTGAGTGGAATCCTTCGAATCGCGGCTGACGGCTAGATCGCCCGAGGGGTTTTTCAAAGTGAAAGATGCTACGTCCACGCTATCGAGGTGGAGAACATTCATGTCGCGCAGGCCATTGAGCGGTTTATCAGCGGTGGTAAGCAGCGAAATGGGCAGGAGCAAAACTTTCGGCTGATCGTCGGCGATGGCGTAAACGGCCGAGCCGCTGAAGTCCTTGTCGCCGAGCAAGAGCGTGTGTTTCTGCCCCCCGTTGGCACGGAATTCGATGGAAGCCACTGGCGGGTCAAGACCGAAAGCTTTGCGGCGGTCGGGAGTGATGGGCTCGGTCTCCGTGGGTCGCGACTGAGCAAGCTGATCGACGAAACCTTCGGCGGTGGGCTGGTCTGCCAGCGTATCGACCGGCTGGACGATGCGCCAAGCGCCTTTCTGCCTTTCAAAGTCGATCGCGGGCTGGTCCTTTTGCCCAGGATGCGAAATGGAGAATGAGTCGATATTCGATGGGGTGATGGAGAACGCCGGCTTCGACTTATCGGCGGTTGCAGCAGGCCTTTTCACTTTGCGCCACTGCATGTAATACACACCGCATGCGGCAATAATGGCGCAGAGAAGCACGATCAAGGTAGATTTCTTAATCATGGCATTCGATACCTGACAATCCGGCTAACGCCGCTTCCACCAAATCGCTAGACCAAAAATCAGAACGATGCCCGGCAAGACGAAAATATCAGCCCATCGAAGGGCCACGGCCTGGCTGTCGGTGAGATTCACATTGCGACTGGCAGCCGTCTTCGGGCGAATCGAAATCAGATTTTGATCGGAGGCCAGCCAGTCGACGGCGTTGTAAAAAAGATCGCCGTTGCTCGACTGCCCGATGGCTTCATTGGAAGCGAAATCGGAATCGCCTATGACGACGAGCCGCGCGGTTTTATCTCCTTCCTTCTTTACGGCGGCAACTCCGAGGGACAGCGGGCCCTTGGTATCCGTTTTGGGGTCGAAGCTGACTTCGTGGGCGAGCTTCGGAGTGGTGAAGCTTCTTCCGGAGGTCTTCAGCAACTCGGTGATTTGCGGATCGGACTTGGATTGATCGGCAGCGGAAACGGTTTGGGCCAGCGGGAAAAACGTCATGGTGCGCTGCAGCCCCTTGGTGATCGGGCTATCGCCATAATCGACCACGAGGGGAATCTCCGGGCCAGCGCCGAACAGACGACCCATGCCGCTAGCATCAATGGCGATATTGTCGCCGAGCTTGATGTTCCAGGCCTGCATGACACTTTCAAGGTTGGCCGGCTGCTGGTGTTCGGCGGTGACAGGATCGAGTTCAAAAAACGCTTTGCCGCCGTTATCGAGATATTTCGAAATCATGGCGGTTTCCTGCGGGAAATACGACTCCGTGGGACCATCGACCACGAGAACGTCGCAATCGGATGGAACACCGTTGGACTGCACGAGATTGACCGTCTTGATATCGTAGTTTTCGCGCTTGAGTCCTTCGTCGGCTTCTGAATAACCGTGCGGGCCGCTATCGGCAACGGCCTTTTCTCCGTGGCCTGATACGAAACAGATGGTCTTCACGGTTCCAGTAGTGACTTTGAGGATCGCGCTCGTGATGGCTTGTTCAGTGAAGCCGCCGTCGGCGGGGGGCTCCAAATGCTGCGTGTGGGGACCGTACGCTATATCGACCTCGCCCATTCGCGTGGCGCCGTACTGGCGGGCCAGATCGGGCTTCTGATCGGGATCGACCTCCTGGAATTTTATGCGATCGCTCGAATTGCGATATTCAGCGAGCAGTTGGTCCAACTGAGGATCGGGGCGCTTGGCAAACCGGATGATGTTCACGTCGCGTTTAAGATTGTGAACGATCTTTTGCGTCTGCGGCGCGAGGGTGTAGAGCTGATCGGCGGTGAGGTCGAAACTCTTGTGGTACTGAAAGCCAAGATAATTCGCGACGACAAGGATGGCAATCACCGCGAGGGTGAGGATCGCGGTATTAGTACCGAGCTGCGAAGAGCGTTTCGAAAAGAAGTGTACGATGCCGCGAAAGCCCAGAATGATGCCGGCGAGCAGAAGCACGCCTCCGGCGATCAAAAGGATTTTCGACGCCAGCAGCAGCGTATCCTGAATGGAGTACCGCAGATATCCGGCGATCAGGCAGGCGACACCGACGTAGGCCAGCGTTTCCGCGACTTGGTGTTGATTCCGCTTGGTACTTATGACTGCCTCCTTCCGATCCCAACGCGCAGCTTAGGAGCGACCGCCCCCCGGGCGTGATGCCCCTGCGCCCGCACGCGTCTAGGCTCGTCTCCAGCGCATCGAATCCACCGAGCGCACGGTAAGGAAAACAAATAAAGCCATGAAACTGACGTAGTAAACCAAGGCTGACGTATCTATAACGCCCTGCGTAAAGCCTTGATAATGGTTAATCACGGACAGGTAGTGCACCACCTGCTCAACAGCGCCGGCAGCTCCGCTCGAGCCGAAATCCAGCGCCCATAGGAGCAAGAACGCCGCGAAGGTCAGCACGGCCGCGATGATCGGGTTCTCCGTGAGCGACGATAAAAACAAGCCAAGCGCGAGAAGCGCGCCTCCAAAAAGAAACAAGCCGAGGTAACCTGCGCCAACAACACGCAAGGGCGGCATGGGGTCGCTCTTGACCCACATGAACAAGATGTAGCTGCAAGTGGGCACGAGCATCACGACAAAGAGAGTGAGCGAGGCGAAGAATTTGCCGAGGACGATTTGCGTCTCGGTGATCGGCGACGTCATAAGCAATTCCATGGTGCCGCGGCGACGCTCGTCGGAATAAACGCCCATGGTAACCATGGGCATAAAGAACAACAGGAACAGAGCGAGAACGCCGAGAAATGCGCGGATTACTTCGCTAGGGACGTCGAAATTTGACGGCATGCCCATTTGCGCGCCTTGCATTTGCGCTTCCATCGCTGCGCGCATGGCATCGGTCAAATACAAGTTGAAAAAGACGCCGCACAAGACGAGAAATAGACCTACGACGACGTAGGCGATGGGCGAGACGAAGTAGTGGCCCAGCTCTTTGCGGTAGATGGCGTAAATACTGCGCATTCGAACGGCCTCCGATTGGTCCTTTTGCGGCCGCGTGCCGCGGGATCACTTTGCAACTACTATTGCCGCGCGGAATAGGTTCTAATTGGACGGCTGCGCGTGCGCGGCATCGTCCGTGGTGAGCTGGAGGAAGATGTCCTCGAGGCTCAGGCTGAGGCCGCGCAACTCATACAACGGCCAGCCTTTCTCCACTATTTTTGCAGCAATTTGGCTGCGCACGTCCTGCCCCTGGGCAGATTCGACAGTGGCGGAAACGTGTCCGTCTGAACCGGCCACGCTGATTTGCACGCGCGAGGCTCCGGGGATGTGGGACAGCACATCCTGGAGTTGCGTTTCGGGAGCCTGCACCTCGACGTGAATGCGCTGGCCCTCCCGGAGCTGCGACGTGAGATTTTGCGGCGTATCGACGGCGGCAATTTTGCCTTTGTTGATGATGACCACACGATCGCAAGTCATGCTGACCTCGGGCAGGATGTGCGTCGAAAGGATGATGGTGTGGCTGCCGGCGAGCGCCTTAATCAGGTTGCGGACTTCAATAATTTGCTTGGGGTCGAGGCCCACGGTGGGCTCGTCCAGAATGATTACGTCCGGATCATGGACCAAGGCCTGAGCCAGGCCAACGCGCTGCTTATAGCCGCGCGAGAGGTGCTTAATGAGTTCGTGCCGCTTGTCGCCAAGATTGGTTTTGGCCAGCGCGCTGGTTATTAGGCCGGCATGCCTGTCTGACGGAACATTCTTGATGCGCAGCACGAATTCCAGATACGACCCGACGGACATATCAGGATAGAGGGGAGGAGCTTCCGGAAGGTAGCCGATGTGGCGGCGGACCTGGAGCGAGTCCTTAAATACATCAAAGCCACTGACGCGCGCGGTGCCGGAAGTGGCCGGCATATAGCCGGTCAAAATGCGCATGGTGGTAGTCTTCCCGGCGCCGTTAGGACCTAGAAAACCTAGAATTTCGCCCTTATTGACTGTAAATGAAACGTGATCTACGGCCGTAGTCGTACCGTAGGACTTGGTGACGTCCTGAACTTCAATCAATGCGTTCCTCCAAAAAAGTTATAAGGAGAGGAAAGCGAAACAATTCAACATCGTTGTTAGACAGTCGAGACCGACACTTGGTTAGCAGACTCTTATACCAAAAATTGCGCCAAACGAAAAATCATAGATTGTCTTGGCCAAATTCGGAATACGTGGAATTGGGATGCGGGATGCGCCGGGGGCGTTGCCGATAAGGACGAAGATCGTTTTGCGAAATTTCCGGCCTCAAAATCGAGCCTCGGCGAATCCCGGACGCTCGGGCGTAATTCACAGCTGCGCTCACCGACAGAGGCGTAAGCCCCAGGCAACGAGCGCGAGATGACGCGCATCCGATGGCTGATTTTGCGCGGAGCTGATCTATCCCGACGTGGAGGCTGCAGGGCGCGCAAGCAATGCTGAGATTCTGGCTGGCGGAGATGTGCGTTGACACACCCCGGTGGTTTTGTTATTCAACAGGTTTAACTGAACGCACCGCGAATCTCAGAGGGGCGTATCCAGGACACAGCTAAGCGTGTATTTGAGCGAAGCAGGAATCGCCAGAAAGATGGCGGAGCACGGCGCCCGAATGAAGTTATTTCCAGGTTTTTCCGACCACGGAGCAAAAATGATGCGAACTGCGGGGGCCGCGTGAGGCGGTTGGGGCTGACGGCGGCCTTGGGGTTGGCTTGCCTGAGTGTGGCATTGCTGATCGGATGCCACGGCGGAGCCACAAATGCGATTACGATAGAGATTATTCCGCCTGCGACCGGTGTGTCCGTGGATGTGGGGGCGACGGCGCCGCTGAACTTCACTGCCGCGCTCGGCGACGACACGACGAACGCTGGCGTGACGTGGAAGCTGACTGGGTCGGATTGCTCAGGAAGCGGGTGCGGAACGCTGTCGAGTCCCCAGGCGCTTTCGGTCTCCTATCTGCCGCCTCCTGCGCCGCTACCTTCCTCGGCTGCGTTGAGCGTGACGCTGACGGCAACGTCGGTAGCGCAGACGTCCGTGACACAGACGACGACAATCACTGTAGAGCCTCTGCCTACGTTCGCGACGACTGCGTGCAGCCCCGCTATTCCGACCGGGGTGGTTGCGACATGCGGATTACCGGGTGCTTCGAACGGGCAGTCTTACAATGAACAGATCGACGTATCGGGCGGAGTGGAACCTTATACGTTTGCCATCACGAGCAGCAATCCGGCGTCGCTGTCGTCGTCCGTATGTCTGAATCTAACGGTAGCGCATACATCGAGCACAACTACCGCAATTGCAGGGAAACCGTGCAACGGCGGGACGAGCCCCACGGCGGTGACGTTCACCGTGCAGCTCACCGATAGCGGCGGCGCGGCGCCGGCCGTGACGCAGCAATACTCGCTGAACATCGCACAGGCGCCAGCGCTCTCGATCACAACGCCTTCGCTGAAGGCAGCCAGCTTGAACGCACAATACGTGCAGACGATAAACGTTAGCGGAGGAGTGACGCCGCTCACATGGTCCGTGTCGCCTCCGGCGACTAGCAGCTTTCCGCCGGGGCTTACATTGAACGCGACAAACGGCCAAATCACCGGGGTACCGACGGCGGCGGCACTGACTGGATCTTCGTGCACTCCGGCCGTCGCAGGAAAGTACTGCTTTTCGGTGACGGTGACGGATTCGTCGCTGCTACCGAACAACCCTCCGCCGGCAGCTCCCGGCGGATATCACAACCAAACGCAAACTCAGGCGTACTCGATTACGGTGCAGCAACCGGGTCTGCTTTCGATCATCACGTCCGCTGGCGCTTTGGCAGGCGGCACCACGGCGACCGGGTATAGCGCGACGATACAAGCAACCGGCGGAGCGCAGCCTTACTCGTGGAGTGTGATTCAGGGACAGCTACCGCCAGGACTGATACTCACGGCGAACCAAGGCGGGAATGGAGTGATTTCCGGCGAGCCCACGGTGATTGGCACGTATACGTTCACGGTGCAAGTGACCGACTCCGAAATCGCTCCTGCGACACAAACGAAAACGGCGCAGTACAGCATTACGATTGTGGGCGGGCAGGATAACAATTTCCTACTGCAGGGCGCGTACTCGTTTATTTTCCGCGGATTCGACAAGGACGGGTCAGTGGCGATGATCGGGACGTTAACGTCCGACGGAAATGGGGATCTCACAGGCTCCGAGGTGATCAACCGCATATCGGGCGTC
Organism: Candidatus Acidiferrales bacterium; assembly: GCA_050746805.1. GTDB lineage: Bacteria > Acidobacteriota > Terriglobia > Acidiferrales > UBA7541 > Palsa-295. Next base: position 22,780 of record JBOGMW010000101.1, read on the forward strand.
GCGCCGGCAGCAACCGTCGCCGGGACGTACACCATCGACTCCACGACGACCGGCACTGCGAACGGCGCGAGCGGAGACGGCCGCGGCGTGATGGAATTGACAACCACGGTTGGCCAGCAATCGGTGACGTCCGAATACGCGTTGGCCTTGCAATCAGATGGAAGCATTCAGTTCATACAGGACCAGAATTACCCGACGACGCCCACGCCACCGACGAATCCCGATGCCTTCGCCACACACGGCGCCGGGGTAATGAAACCAGTGGTTGGCGGAGCGTTTTCGGCAGCGAGCTTTGGCGGAAATTACGCGTTCGAATTCACCGGGCAAGACCTGAGCAAAAAACCGGACGCGATGGCGGGATTCGTCCACGCGGACGGGGCGTCCACGCTCACGCCGGGGACTGCCGACTTCAGTGACGCGGGCTCATATCACGGGGCGGAGTTGCTGTCCGGTGAATTTACCTTCCCTGGGTCCACGATTGGCGCGGCGGAGATGACGCTGGAAAACCCACAGCAGACGCTGCAATTCGAGTTCGTGTTCGTCTCGCAGTCGGATCTGTTTTTCATCGAGACAGACGCCAACACAAATGCGGCGAACGCGCCGACGCTGTATCGCCTGAACGGCGAGATGATTTTGCAGCCGCCCAGCACCACGTTTGGGCCGAACTCGCTTTCGGGAGCATCGGTGACCACAACCTCCGGGGTGGACGGCAGTGGAAATGCAATCGTGTCGGCTGGACTGCTGAGTTCGACGGTGTGCGATGGGAGTACGCAGGGCGTGCTTTCGTGGGATCAAAATGACGGGGGCACCGTCGCGTCCGTATCGCTTCCGGAAACCTGCATGGTCAATGCAAACAATGGGCGTGTGACGTTTAACTGGGTGCAACCAGCGCCCCCGGCATCCGCCGTCACACCGCCGTTCGCAGCAGCTTATCTGGTAGGACCGGGCCAAGGCTTCGTGATCGGGAGTGATGCCACGGTAGCAACGGGCCTCGTGGAGTTGCAAACATCGCCGCCACCGTTCAGTAGTCCTTCCGTATCTGGAGCATATGCGATCAGTTCGCCGTTTATCGCCGAAGCGGGCGTGAATAATCTGTCCGGAGTAGCGGTAGCGGACGGAGCTGGCACGCTTGCGGGCGTTGCGGACGAGGCGGACGCATCCGGCACGTCTCAGACCCTGGATCAGACTTTGACTGCGGGTGTGTCGGCGATTGATGCGAACGGGCGCGGTACGATCGCCGTTAGCTCGTCACCGACGGGAATTCCGGCCAACTGGATTTTCTACGTAGTTTCGCCTGGAGCGATTCGGGCGATATCCGCGGACGCAGGCAACCAACATCCGCAACTGATATTCCTCGGCCCGAGCACGTTCTAGGGCTTCGCGTCGTCCTTTTTCGGATTGAGGCGCAAGGCGGCGGAGTTGATACAGTAGCGCAGGCCGGTGGGTCGCGGACCATCTTCGAAAACGTGCCCGAGGTGAGCTTCGCAGTGACTGCACATCACTTCCACGCGCGCCATTCCGTGCGAGGCGTCGCGATTTATCTCGACGTTCTCGGCGGCGATGGGCTTCCAAAAGCTAGGCCAGCCGGAACCGGAGTGGTACTTCGCGTCGGAAGAAAATAGTGGTTGGCCGCAGCAGACGCAGATATAGATTCCGGGGTCATCGGTGTTTTCATATTCGCCCGTGAAAGGCGGCTCGGTTCCTTTGTGGCGCGTGACGTAGAACTGCTGGTCAGTTAGCGATTTTTTCCATTCGGCGTCGTCTTTTCGAATTTTCTCGCTCATATGAAACCATTATAACAGCGGACTTGATTTCGCAACTCCGGTCCCTAGTTTTCATCGAGATTCCTGAGCGTGCAGCGGTACAGGATTCTCGATTGTGGTACATTCGGATACACAATCGGGCAATCGTTCGGGCGACGATTGGGTGACCAAAAGCCGTGAAATCAACTATTACTATCGGGATTCTGGCTTGTGCGCTGTTGTTTTTCGCCGCTGCATATTTTTGGCGGGCGCCGCGAGTGGTGCAGTCGGCCGACGTACCGAAGCCGTGGAACACGCGGGCGATAACGAGCGCGTTCACGGGCTTGAAGGTTCGTGAGCTGGATGCGACGCACGCCGCGGTAGACTTCGTCTACGACCTCGAAAATCGAACCGACCGCGATTATCAACTGACGCCAGGGCCAGGTGCCGTGGTCATGAGGCGACTTCAGGCGGATGGCAGCTTGAGCTCTGATACGGATGCGCGACTAGTATCGGCGGCGTTCGTCCCCACCAACGACCGAACGCGAATCACCATGGAAATGACAGAATCCTTTGGTTGGCCGGCCAAGCAGGATGAAGCGGCGGATCAGAAATTACGGGATCTCGTGACGCGCGAAGCCGCCGGGTTACAAGGCTTTGTGATCTTCGATCAAAGCTCGCGGTACGAGATCGAGCTACCGATCAATCTGGCTGTTTCGTCCCCTTCCCCAACAGTACCCCTTAAGTAGTGCAGGGAAAACGGTTCGCATCGCGTACGGTGCCCCATCGAAAAAAAAGAAACACCGGCCTGACACATGTTGCAGAGGCGGGTATGCCGGAATATAATCCGCACACTTAACAGGTACTTCGCAGATTCGCGACATTCGACGAGAGCACGATTTTATGCCTGAGGCGATGGAGTTTGTGCCTGGCGTAGGTACGCCTAACGAACGGCGCAGACACGCGCGTCAAAGCATTCGCACGCTGATATACGCGGAACTAGATCGCGACAATGGCGGCATCGTTTTAGACGCCAGTGAAGGCGGAATGTCGGTCCACGCAGTGCTCGGGCTGACGGAAGACGTACTACCGCGGATGCGCGTGAAGCTGCCGGAAACTAACGAATGGCTTGAAACCCGCGCACGAGTGGTGTGGAAGCAGGATTCGGGAAAAGTGGCGGGATTGCAGTTTGAAGAATTGCCGGACGCTGAACGCGTTCGCATCCGTGAGTGGCTTTCAAGGGAGGCATCAGAGTCCGAGTATGAGGCTGCGAATGACTCGGCTCCAGCCGAGCAGTGCCCTGCGGAGAAGTCGAAACCGGTAAATGACCATCTCAGGAAAGACGATGGTGCGTTCGTGGGCGTCGAAGCGTCGATGCCAGCTCCGGGCAACATTATAACTTCCTCGTCTCAGTTCGATAAGGACGATATTGTTGACGAAAGCTTGAGCAACTCCCTTGCGCGTCCGGCCGAAAGGGCGGCACGGGCACGGCTCGCAGCGCTAGCGCAGACGCCGGCAAGCGCAGAAACAGATACGCTCGCGTTCGATCGATCCGCGATACACCCAGCGTCCGCACGGGTCGCAACGTCGGCGCCGGCACTGGCGCAGCCGAATTTCTTACGCGCGGAGCCTCGCAGCACGACTCCAATATACTTCCTGCTACTCGTGCTGGCGGTGTTGTCGGCGACGTCGGGGTGGGCTGCCGGGCAGGGTAAGCTCCGGCCTGTGGTCGAACGATTCCACAAGCTGCTGGCGAGGAATAGCGCAGAGGGTCCAGTTATGAATTTTCGCGGCGAGCAGCCGGCACCGGCGGTGAAGGAGATCGAGATAATCGACGCGAATAGCCAGCATAGGACGATCTCTTTGCTCGGCGCTCCAGGAGTGCCAGTCCCCGCAATTCCGCAGGCCCGGACTGTGATGGGCGCGACGCAGACGGGTGCCACTGCAGGAATGAATTTTCAGGTCTGGACTTTATCGCCGCCGAAGCCTTCAACTGCGGCGAGCAATGCGGGTGCAGCACAAAAGCCCGCGCCACCGGCAGTGGACGACATCAAAGCTGGGCAGGATCTGGCTCCGGTTGGACCCAGCGGCGTAGTGCCGGCCGGGCCGGTGGCGTTGCCTGCACCAAAAAACATGACGGGAGCCCTCAAGCAAGGCGCGCTGATCCATCGAGTGGAACCGGGATACCCGGAAATTGCCATGCAGCAGGGCGTTTCGGGAACGGTCGTCTTACAAGCGGCGGTCGGCGTGGATGGTACTGTTCGCGACGTGCAGGTGATCAGCGGTCCGAAACTGCTGATTCACGCAGCGGTTGACGCCGTGCGACGGTGGCGATACGAGCCGACGCTTCTGGACGGTAAAGCGATTGAGACCCACGTAGAAATTAGCCTCGTTTTTCACCTCCCAAACGGCACCTTCTAGATTCCACCCATTTTCTAAATTTGTATTCTTGGCACCTTGGCAGATAACCCCGCGTCTGAAAACTAAACCTCCATTCCATTTCGTCCGATCAGCAAGAAGAGGCTGCCGAGGTGTGTGAACTCGAGGATCCGCGAATCTATCGCTCCGTGCTGGAGAGCCTGCAAATCGGGATCTGTCTGGTCGATCGCGACCAACGGATTGTGTTCTGGAACGGGGGCGCGGAAAAAATCACAGGTTACTTGAGACAGGATGTGGTGGGGTGTTTCTGCCAGGAAGCACCTCCAATTGACGATGGAACACGAAGAATCGTGCTTTCCGACGCGGCGGAGACTCTGAGCACGGCACTGCGGGAAGGAAAACCAGCAATCGGCGAAGTATCTCTGCGGCACAAAGCCGGACACCGGATATTCGTGCGGGTACGCGCCGTCCCAATCCGAAACGCCCATGGCACGGTAATCGGAGCGGCCGAGAGCATAGACGAAAGCATTTCGGCGTCCGAATGGGACCGGAGGCAGATCAAACTAGCTGACTATGGCTGCCTGGATGCTGCCACCGGCGTACTGACACACGACCTAATCGTTTCCCATTTGCGCGAAGCGGTGGCCACGTTTATCGAGTCGCGTGTGCCGTTCAGCATTCTGGCGGTGAAAGTGGATGGCATCGATCGACTGCGAGGGACCTATGGTGGGGCGGTGATTTCGGCGGTGCTGCGGGTCGTGGCAACTAGCCTGGAGAACATCTTGCGACCCACCGATTTTTTGGGGCGGCTTTCGGAAAGCCGCTTCCTGGCGATTCTGAACGAATGTGGAACTTCGGAAGTGCCAAAGACGGCAGCGAGAATCAGGAAGACAGTGCAGGCCTCGGAGGTTCAATGGTGGGGCGACCGATGGTCGGTAACGGTGTCTATCGGTGGAGCAACGGTAGCCGCCGGTGACACTCTCGATTCGCTGCTTGCGCGGGCGACAAGAGCCCTGGAGCAAAGCATCGAGGCAGGCGGCAATCGCGCCACGACCTTGGATCTAACAACAGAACACCAACTGGCGGACGAGGGGGAATAGGGCAAGGATGTTTACGATCATCGGCATCGTGGTGGTGTTCGCCGCCATTCTGACGGGCTATCTGATGGAGCACGGGAATATCGCCGTGCTGCTGCAGCCCGCGGAGTTGATCATCATCGGCGGAGCCGCCGTGGGGACCGTGCTTATTGGAAATCCAGTGTACATATTGAAGCAAATCGCGGACGGATTCGGAACTGCGTTTGGCAATTCGCCGTATTCGAAGCAGCGATACTTGGAGTCGATGAAGATGATGTATGAGCTTTTCGGCCGCGCCCGGCGCGATGGAATGATGGCGCTCGAGACGGACAGCGACAATCCCGAACAGAGCCCGATTTTCTGCAAATACCCGAGCTTTTTGAGAGACCACCATGCGCTGGTTTTCGTCTGCGATTCAATTCGCATGGCCTCAAGCGGAAGCGTGGAACCCTTCGACGCCGACCAGATGATCGAGATGGATATGGAAGTGCACCATCGCGGAGCGTCGGAGCCAGTGGCGGCGCTTTCCACGGTGGCCGATTCCCTGCCAGGATTGGGCATCGTGGCAGCGGTGCTGGGCGTGGTGATTACGATGGGAGCGCTGGGAGGCCCGCCGGAAGAGATCGGGAAAAAAGTGGCGGCTGCGCTCGTGGGAACATTTTTAGGAATTTTATTGTGTTACGGGCTGGTTGGGCCGCTTTCGTCGAATTTGGCGAAGGCCGCTGACGCGGAACACTCTTATTACCAGGTATTGCGAGTGATGATTATCGCTTTCATGAAAGGGTCCGCGCCGACCCTGGCGATTGAATTCGGACGGCGGGCGATTCCATCGCACTTGCGGCCGACGTTCCAGGAAACAGAGAAATTTCTAAAAGAAAAGCCAGCTGCGCCGGCGGCGGCTGCCGCGGCCTAGAAAAGCGAGGGTACTTCTGGTGGATTCGCGACCTCCTATTATCGTGGTCAAAAAGATAAGCGGGCACGGCGGTCATCATGGCGGCGCGTGGAAGGTGGCGTACGCGGATTTCGTGACCGCGTTGATGGCGCTGTTCATCGTGCTGTGGCTGATGAACACGAGCAAAACAATCCAAAACGCCGTGGGCGGATACTTTCGCGACCCGCGCGGAACTGCGGACAAGGCTGGGAAAAGCATTGTGGGCAACGGAGGCGGCGCAACGATTTTGCCCAAGGAAAATATGAACACGCTGAAAAAGGAGTTGCAGAAGGCGATCCGTCAAATTCCGAATTTCGACAAGCTGAAGAATCACATACTCATGACGGTGACGCCGGACGGCTTGCGAATCGATTTGATCGAAGGCGCCAAGGGAACCTTTTTCGAGAGCGGCAGTTCGCGGCTAAACTCCGACGGGCAGGAGTTGCTATCTACACTGGCTAAGGAACTCAGTAAGTTGCCCAACAAACTTTCCGTGGATGGTCACACGGACGCGAAACCTTACCTCAAAGGCAGCAATTACGGCAACTGGGAGCTGTCCGCGGACCGAGCGAACTCGGCGCGGCGGCTATTGCAGCGGAACGGCATTGGAGAAGACCAAGTTACCGAGGTTCGCGGCTTCGCCGATCAGCGACCGCTCGACAAGACGAATCCACTCGATCCTTCGAATCGCAGAATATCCCTGGTGGTTCACTATCTCAACTCGGATAACCAAAACAAAAATCAATCGGCGCTAAGCGGGCTGGCCGCGCAGGCGCAATCGCAACAGGGTTTGACGGCACATTCCGTTCCCAACGGAAGCAGCGGATCAAACAGAGGCGGTCGATAACGATACAGCGGGATTTGTGACGGGATCGGACGCGGACCGGTCAAGCAGTAGAGGATTTTGCGGGTTGGACTCCGCCGATGCATTCGCGAAGTCGCGCTAATATCTTGCTAATTTCGCGGGTTGTGCCGTGATCCGTGGCACGTTCGGCTTGTTCGAGAAGCGGCAACGCCTCTCCACTTCGCCCGAGAGAGGCCAGTACCGCGCCAAGATTTCCGGCTGCCTCGCTATTCCAGCGATCGAGTTTGAGAGCTTGGCGATAACCTAGCTCCGCGACGACGAGCCGCGAGCACGCAGCCTGTGCCGTGGCCCAATCGTTCCAGCGCTCGCTGGTCTCCTCGCCTGCCAGCGCATCGCCGAACGCCTTCGCTGACTCCTCCTTACGCGATGCCTGGAACAACTGCAACCCCTCAGAGTATTTCGCGCTGGCGCGCCGCGGAGAAATGTTAAGTCGGGACGGCGCTTTGGAGACGAATTCACCGAGGAGCTGGCGGAAATAGCTGCCAAGCATCAGCCGGTGCGAGTGGAAGGCTCCCTTGGGCAGCAGTAGATCCGCTGGAAGGCGCGCTCGAAGGAACCGCCGCGCGAAATCTTCATAAGCGAGCCACTCGCGCTCCTGCGCGGTTTCCAAAGCATAGGACGGCACCGAACAATCGGAGAAGTCCATCTCGATTCCAAATTCGCGGAGCCGCCGTTGCGCAACTGCCCTTGCCGATGGATTCACCGAGAGTTCGTCAACATCCAAGATGCAATCCGCATAGCGGGCGGAGTGGAGAGTGGCTGCCAGGTAAAAATCGAAAAAAGACGGATACATCCGGGAGGAGAGTTCCTCGGAAATCGAACTGTAGGCGGCGTAGTCGTCTTCGATAGTGGCGGCGATGCGGCACGGCAGGTCGAGCCAATCGGGCAGACAGCTCAGTGGCCAGTTCGCTTTGTTTTGGCCCAACACGATGCAAAGTACGCCGGTGAAGGAACCGTCAGAGAATGAGAGGAACGATTTCCACACATTGGCGGGCTTGCGGAGGACCAGAATGTTTACCGGCGAAAAGTTGCGCGTGAGCCAGGCAGCGCGGAGCAGTCCTCGATTAAACTGAAGCACAGCCCGCTGTTTGTGGCGTGACGCGTGAGCAATTAAGTTGCTGATGTAGCGATAGAGAGCGCCGTCGTTGTCCCCTTCGCCCAAACAGTATCGCTCGTAGCTCAGCGGCTTTTGGAAAAACTCCGCGCCACCTTCGCCAGCGAACGGGAACTCCGCGAAGTATGGGCGGTCGATCGCAGGGTGACGGAGGCTGGAGGTACGGCGCTCGTCACCAACCGATAGAACCTGCTCGCGAGGCTTAATGAGCATCTCGTGGAGCGGCTCGTAATAACAGCGGTATCCAGGCTGGGCGCGAAACTTCCGCCAGACGTACGTGCTGGCTGTGCGCCACATAGCCTGAATGAAGATGGGTCGGCGATGCCCCTGCGTTCGGCTGGAAACCACGAAATTGCCCTCCGTCGACGCGAACAAGCGGCCACGCTCGGTCTTGCGTCGAGTTTGAGCATGATGAGAACCAAAATGAGCCTCCAGAAACCGGTACGGATTAAGGTTAGCTTAGGAAATTGTTGCCATCGGCCTATTCCCATTGCCGTACCCACGTTAGCTGCAGCCGAGGGTTTCCTCTATAATGAATTTTGCTCTCCAGTCAGCCATAAAAACGAAAAATGCCTGGATTCAGGACAGCTCAATCGCCCGGCGGTCTACCCGGAATCGGGCGCATCGGAAAACCGGGCGGAGCGTCCCGCCAGCAACAGCCCGCTTCGACCAAGCTAGTTTGGAAGCTTCTGCCAGACGTGTGGGCGCTGCTTAAACCGCGCCGCAGCGTGCTTCTGCTCGGCCTCTTTCTAATGGTGGTCAACCGTCTGGTGGGCCTTGTCCTGCCCTATTCGATGAAACCGTTCGTGGATCACGTGATCCTGAAGCATCAGGCCGCGCTGCTGACGCCGCTCGTCGTAGCCGTAATCGGCGCGACGCTGCTGCAGGGTGTGACTTCCTACTCGTTGACGCAGCTACTTTCCAAATCCGCCCAGCGGATGATCACGGAATTACGCGTGAAGGTGCAAGCGCACGTCGGCCGTCTGCCGGTGGCTTACTACGACGTGAACAAGACGGGCGTTCTGGTCTCGCGCATCATGAGCGACGTGGAAGGCGTGCGGAATTTGATTGGCACGGGACTGATCAACTTCCTCGGCGGCATCCTGACGGCAGTCTTCGTGCTCGCGCTTTTGCTGCGGATCAGCGTAGTGCTAACCGTCACCGCCGTGGTTACGCTGCTGATATTTGGCTTCGCGCTCAGCCGCGGCCTGAACCGAATCAGGCCGCTCTTCCGGGCCCGCCCGAAATTGAATGCGGAAGTAACGGGCCGGCTGACGGAGTCGTTGGGCGGAGTCCGCGTGGTGAAGGGCTATCACGCGGAAGAACGCGAAGAAGGGATTTTTCAACGCGGCGTGCAGCAATTGCTGGACAACGTGCTGGATACTCTCACCGCCACATCGTTGATGGGCGCCGGCGCTACGGCAGTCCTCGGAATGATCACCGCGTTGATGCTGTTTCTCGGCGCACACCTGATTCTTTCGGCCAAGATAACACTCGGAGACCTGACGGAGTTCCTGGCGTTGCTGGCGATGCTGGTTTCTCCCGTGGCTCAGATTGCGACCATCGGGCCGCAGATCACCGAGGCCCTGGCGGGCCTGGAACGCACGCGCGAAGTATTGAACGAAAATCCCGAGGACCAGTCGCCCGAGCGAACCATATCGCTCGACCGCATCGAAGGTCGCGTACAATTCGAGCACGTGAATTTCAGTTACGAGCCGGGCAAATTGGTGCTGCAGGGTGTGGAGTTCGAAGCGCAGCCAGGCACGGTGACCGCATTTGTCGGCTCTTCAGGCGGCGGCAAATCGACCATCATTGGATTGATCGCCGGATTTTACCAACCCATCGAAGGCCGCGTGCTGGTCGATGGCGCCGACGTCGCGAAAGTGCGGCTCGGCACCTATCGCACGCAGCTCGGCGTGGTGTTGCAAGAGACGTTTCTCTTCGACGGCACCATCCGCGAAAACGTGGCTTTTGCCCGCCCGGACGCAACCGAAGAAGCCGTGCTGGCCGCATGCCGGACGGCCCGCGTGGACGAATTTGCCGAGCAGTTCGAGAAGAAATACGACACGGTGGTCGGCGAACGCGGCGTGAAACTTTCCGGCGGCCAGAAGCAGCGGGTCTCCATCGCGCGTGCAATTCTGGCCGACCCTCGTATCCTGATTCTCGACGAAGCGACTTCCAGCCTCGATTCCGAGTCCGAGGCGCTGATACAGGAGGGCCTCCGCTATCTTATGCGCGGCCGCACGACATTCGTGATCGCACATCGGCTCTCCACCATCCGGCGCGCCGATCAAATTCTGGTCGTGGAAGCCGGCCGCATTGTCGAACGCGGCGGCCACAACGCGCTTTATGCCGCTCGCGGACGCTACTACGAGCTGTACACGCGGCAGCACGGCGTGGAGACGAATCTTTTCCTGGCACCAGGCGAAGGCGATACCGCGCCGGAAGACGTCCGCAGCGTCCTGGGCTCAGGTACGCAGCCAGAATCCAGAGAATCAGTTCTGCCCGAGGCAATCCCGTTCGTCCAACGACAGCGGAGCTGACCCCCAAAACGATCGTGCAGTTCGGGAAGCTACGAGTCCTGAAAAATCATATAATCGGTCGCTCGCATGGAAGTCGACTGTAGTAGTCGCCGCAGTTTTCCTTTCCGAGTTGCACAGCGGCTATGGCAATCATGTGGCCGCACAGGCGCAAAACGCGACAAACGCACGGAGTGAATTCGAGGAATGTCCGAAGTAGTCACCGAAATATTCGGCGATGCGGCTGGCGATGGTTTGCCCGCCGACCAACGCCGCTGGGCGATGTTCACATATCTGATCGGGCTATCGATGTCCGTGCTCGACGGAAACATCGCCAATACCGCGCTGCCTTCGATCGCGTCGCAACTGGGCGCTAGTCCCGAAGCGTCAATTTGGGTGGTCAATGCTTTTCTGCTTGCGGTAGCGATTTGTGTGCTCCCGCTTTCGTCGCTCGCGGACATTATCGGCTACAAGCGCGTGTATCAGGGCGGTCTGGTCCTTTTTACTCTGGCATCCATCGGGTGCTCGCTGCCACATTCGCTGACCACGCTAATCGTCGCACGATGTTTTCAGGGCGTAGCCGCGGCTGGCATGTGGAGCATTTCCGCGGCGATGATGCGCTATACGTATCCGAAAGCGCTGCTCGGACGAGCCGTGGGGCTGAGCGGAATCGTGGTGTTCACATCAGCCGCAGCTGGACCAAGCATCGCCTCGGGAATTCTGGCGATTGCCACGTGGCATTGGCTGTTCGCGATCAACGTGCCGTTCGGGCTGCTTTCGCTGAGCCTTTCCGAACGCTTTCTGGTAAAAGCGCCGGGCGCGCGCCATCGCTGGGATCTTTGGAGCGGTTTGCTGAACGCTATAACCGTGACGCTGTTGATTACGGCGATCGAGGACGTAGGAGACCCCGGGCGAGGGCCGATCATCGCCGGTGAATTGGTGGGGGCGGCGATTCTGGGGACGTTCTTGATTCGGCGTCAGATGGCGCTTCGGAATCCGATGCTGGCGGTCGATCTATTCAAGAAGCCGATCTTTGCGCTGGCGGCAGCAGCGTCGTTTTGCGCGTTTATGGGTCAGGGGCTGGCGTTCGTCGTCTTGCCCTTTTATTTCATCGACGGCTTGGGGGTCTCGCAGGTGAAGGCGGGGCTCCTGCTGACGCCCTGGCCCCTTGCCGCCGGCGCCATGTCGCATTTCTCGGGGCGACTCGCGGATCGCTATCCATTTTGGATTCTGGGCACTATCGGCATGATTGTGATGACGGGCGGCCTGCTTCTGCTTGGCTTCGCTCCGGCTCACCCGACCACGCTGCAGATCGTCTGGCGCGCGGCGCTTGGCGGTGCCGGATTCGGACTTTTCGGCGCGCCCAATAATCGCGTCCTGGTGGCGAACGCAGCCCGCGAACGCGCCGGAGGGGCTGGCGGCGTCAGCACCATGTCGCGATTGATGGGCCAAGCGATCGGGATTGCGGTGGTCGCAGTGATCTTAGGCGTCACGGCCCACGGTGAAGTGACGCTTCGAAACTCAACACTCGCGTTGCTGTGGGGCTCAGGATTTACCGTGCTTGCCGCCGCCGTTTGTCTGGGCAGCATCCGCATGCCACATCTCGAAGCCGCCTAGGAGCCCGTTCGCCGATCCGGGCCATTCGATCGAAATTCAAGACGTTCGTCCGGATCAACGGCGCACGACAATTGCCGTGTGAAGCTTCACAAGCGCCTGAGAGAGGGCGAACTCCCGGGTAGGCCCTTCCCCCCGAAAGCCAGGCTCCGGCCCGCCGGACGGTTCGCGCTGGAATTCTTTCGCCGCAAACGCCGCAGGTCCCCCTGAAAATGCGAGACATCGCCAGACGGGGCTACCACGTTCAATTCTTCGCGGCTGGATGCTATAGTATTAGGGCGGCTGTGCCGCGCACGCGAGAAAAAATCAGCGATGACCTTCGTGCTTGGGTAGCGCGGCTGAGGATACCTGTAGCTGCAATGCAATTGCTCTGAAGCACTAAAGGAACACGTTGGGCGTAATGGATCAAGGCCATTCATTTTCGGGGTTTCCCGCTCCGCAAGGGCTCTATCACCCGCGGCACGAGCACGACGCGTGCGGTGTGGGGTTCGTCGCCAATATCGAAGGGAAAAAATCGCACGAGATCGTGATGAAGGGCGTGCAGATTTTGATCAACCTCACGCACCGCGGTGCCTGCGGCTGCGATCCGCAGACGGGCGATGGCGCCGGAATTCTGATTCAAATTCCGCACACATTTTTTGACCGCGAATGCGCGCTTTTGGGATTCAGCCTGCCTGCAGCGGGTGAGTACGGCGTGGGAATGGTGTTTCTGCCTGTCGATCGACAGGAGCGGCTGCTTTGCGAAGGCATTCTCGAAAAGGCGGCTCGCGATCAGGGACTCACCGTGCTCGGCTGGCGCGACACGCCGATCAACGGCAATACCATTGGGCGCCTGGCACGCAACACGCAGCCGTACATCGAGCAGATTTTCGTCCGCCGCGGGCGCGACATGGATCAGGACGCGCTGGAGCGCAAGCTCTACGTGATGCGCAAGATCGCGCAAAACACAGTGATGCAATCGGATATGAAGGAGAAGGATTTCTTCTACGTTCCTTCCCTTTCATCGCGCACCATCGTTTACAAAGGCCTCCTGCTCGCGCCGCAGATCACGAATTTTTACCGCGAGCTGTCCGATCAGGACGTCACCAGTGGCCTGTGTCTGGTCCACCAGCGTTTTTCGACCAATACCTTCCCGAGTTGGAAGCTGGCGCATCCCTACCGCTACGTTTGCCACAACGGCGAGATCAACACGCTGCGCGGCAACATGAACTGGATGCACGCGCGGCAGTCGGTGCTCGCTTCTCCGCTCTTCGGCGACGATATTAAAAAACTTTTGCCCATTATCCCTGCCGGCGGCAGCGATTCGGCCATGCTCGACAATGCCGTGGAGCTGCTCACGATGGCTGGACGCAGTTTGCCACACGTGATGTCCATGCTGATCCCCGAGGCGTGGGATCACGATCCAACCATGCCGGAAAACGTGAAGGCATTCTACGAATATCACGCGTCGCTGATGGAACCGTGGGATGGCCCGGCAGCGGTTGCGTTCACTGACGGACGCGTGATCGGCGCCAAGCTCGACCGTAACGGCTTACGGCCTGGGCGGTACCTGGTGACTAACGACGGCTTGGTGGTGATGGCCTCTGAAGCGGGTGTGCTGCCAATTAAACCAGAAACCGTGCGCATAAAGGGCCGGCTGGCGCCCGGCCGCATGCTGCTGGTAGACACGGAGCAGAAGCGATTAATTTCGGACGAAGAGGTGAAGCAGCAATTGGCGGGTCGGCAGCCATATAGGGAGTGGGTGACGGAAAATCAGATCACTCTCGACGATCTGCCGACGCCGAATCGCGTCCAGCCAACGGACCACGAAACGATCCTGATGCGCCAGCGTGCCTTTGGCTACACGGATGAGGATCTTAAGACGGTGCTGTTGCCATGCGCGCTGCAGGGGCAGGAGCCGATAGGGTCGATGGGCATCGATACGCCGCTGGCATGCATGTCCGACAAACCGCAGCTTCTGTTCAATTATTTTAAGCAATCTTTCGCGCAGGTGACCAATCCGGCGATCGATCCGATTCGCGAAGATCTGGTGATGTCGCTAAATAGCTACATCGGGCGCGAAGGCAACATCCTGGAAGAGACGCCGAAGAATTGCCACACGCTCAAGCTGCGCCATCCAATCATTTCCAATTGGCGGCTGGAAAAGATTCGCCGCGTTAGCTGGGGCGATTTTCTGGCCACAACGCTTTCGACTCTATTTCGCGCCGAGGGCTGCGAGCAAGAGCTGGAAAAGGCTGTCGAAGCGCTGTGCCGTCGCGCTTCTCTGGCGCTGCGAAATGGATACACGCTGCTGATTCTTTCCGATCGCGGCGTGGATGCGGAGAGCGCTCCGATCCCCAGCCTTTTGGCGCTTTCGGCCGTACACAATCATTTGATCCGCGAAAAGACCCGAAATCAGGTGGCGCTAATTGTGGAGTCCGGCGAGCCCCGCGAAGTGATGCACTATGCGCTGCTGCTTGGTTATGGCGCGAGCGCTGTGAATCCCTATCTGGCGATTGAATCGCTCGAAAACCAATATCGAGATGGCGCCTTCCCGGCCGAGTTCACATGGGACAAGGCGTTCAAAAGCTACATGAAGTCAGTCGACAAGGGCCTGCTCAAGGTATTTTCGAAAATGGGCATCTCCACCTTGCAAAGCTATCAAGGGGCGCAGATTTTCGAGGTTATTGGGCTGAATCGCTCCGTGGTGGACCGCTACTTTACCGGGACCTCATCGCGCATTGAAGGCGTAAGCATGGAAGTGCTGGCGCGCGAAGCGCTGATGAAACACGAGTTTGCCATGCAGCCGGCGAGCGAATCGAGCACCGCGCTGCGCGTGGGCGGCGAATATCAATACAGGGTTTTCGGCGAACGGCACCTGCTGAACCCGTTGACGGTCAGCAAACTGCAACATGCCGTGCGCGACTCGAAATTCGAAACCTTCGAGGAATTCGCGCAGATCGTCAACCAGCAAAACCGCGATCACCTGATGCTGCGCGGAATGCTGGAGTTCCGGCCCGCCGGGCCGCCAGTGCCGCTGGATGATGTGGAGCCTGCATCGCAAATCGTCAAGCGTTTTGCCACCGGCGCCATGTCCTTCGGGTCGATCAGCAAGGAAGCACACGAGACTCTGGCGATCGCCATGAACCGCATCGGCGGCAAATCGAACACCGGCGAAGGCGGAGAGGACGAAGTCCGTTTCGTGCCGGACGCCAACGGCGATCTGCGGCGCAGCGCGATCAAGCAGGTGGCTTCGGCGCGCTTCGGCGTCACAACGAATTATCTGGTCAACGCCGACGATCTACAAATCAAAGTGGCGCAGGGCGCGAAACCGGGCGAAGGCGGCCAATTGCCCGGACATAAGGTGGACGATGTAATCGCGCGCGTCCGCCATTCGATTCCCGGGGTGGGGCTGATTTCGCCGCCGCCGCATCACGACATCTATTCGATCGAAGATTTGGCGCAACTGATTCACGATCTGAAGAACGCGAATCCGCGCGCGCGCATTTCCGTGAAGCTGGTGGCCGAAGCGGGCGTCGGAACCGTGGCCGCGGGCGTGGCCAAAGCGCATGCCGATGTGATCTTAATCAGCGGCTACGACGGCGGCACGGGCGCATCGCCGATCAGCTCGATTCGCCATGCCGGTGTGCCATGGGAACTGGGCCTTTCGGAAACGCAACAAGTGCTGGTGCTCAACGACCTGCGCAGCCGCGTGCGATTGCAGGTCGATGGAAAGTTGCAGACCGGCCGCGACGTGGCAATCGCCGCGTTGCTCGGCGCCGAGGAATTCGGCTTTTCGATTGCGCCGCTTATTTCGCTGGGCTGCATCATGATGCGCAAATGCCACCTGAACACCTGCCCCGTGGGCATCGCCACGCAAGACCCGGAGCTGCGCAGAAAATTCCAGGGCCAGCCGGAGCACGCGATCAACTATTTCTTCTTCGTTGCTGAGGATCTGCGGCGGGTGATGGCCGAGCTTGGATTCCGTACGGTGAACGAAATGGTGGGGCGTGTGGATTGCCTGGTGCAGCGCCAGGAAGTGGAACACTGGAAGGCAAGAGGCATCGACTTGTCAGCGGTGTTACATGATCCGCCAGTGCCCAGCCACATCGGGCGGCGGAACACGATGGACCAGGATCACGGATTGCAGGACGCGCTCGATTGCAAGTTGATCGAGATGGCGCAAGAAGCGCTGGAGAACGGCACTCCCACCACGCTGAGCTTGCCGGTGCGCAACATACACCGAACAGTCGGCACCATGCTAAGCGGAGAGATCGCGCGGCGCCACGGTTCGGCGGGCCTTCCCGACGATACGATTCGCATTCACTTCACAGGGTGCGCGGGCCAGAGTTTCGGCGCGTTTTTGGCCAAGGGCGTCACGCTTACTCTCGAAGGCGACGCCAATGACTACGTAGGCAAGGGCCTTTCGGGCGGGCGGCTGGTCATCTACCATTCGCAGCGGTCCGAATTTGTGCCCGAAGAAAATATTCTGGTCGGCAATGTCTGCCTCTACGGCGCCACTAGCGGCGAAGTATTTTTCGGCGGCATGGCGGGCGAACGCTTCGCGGTCCGCAACTCGGGCGCGACGGCTGTAGTGGAAGGCGTGGGCGACCACGGCTGCGAGTACATGACCAACGGATTAGTGGTCGTGCTCGGAAATACCGGCAGGAATTTCGCCGCGGGCATGACCGGCGGCGTGGCCTACGTGCTCGACCGCAATGGAGATTTTGCAGCGGTACGTTGCAATCGGGCGGAAGTCGATATCGAACCTGTCCGCGAACGGGCCGATATCGACAAGCTTTTCGACCTAATTTCGCGCCACGCGGAATACACCGGAAGTCCGCAGGCAAAATGGATACTGGACAATTGGGAAGCCACGCTGACGAAGTTCGTGAAAGTTTTCCCACACGAATACAAACGCGTGCTGGGCATTCCGCGCGCGCCGGCGCAACTGATCGCGTCCCAATCCGGGAAAGCAAGCGGCGGGCAGGTGATCCGTGGGTAAGATCACCGGATTCAAGGAATACAAGCGTGAAACGCCTGCGCGCCGGCCCGTCGAAGAGCGTGTGAACGACTACTTCGAGGTATATCAGCCATTCCCAGAAGATAAAGTTCGCACGCAGGCGGCGCGCTGCATGGACTGCGGAATTCCCTTCTGCCACACCGGCTGCCCGGTGAACAACATCATTCCGGACTGGAACGATCTGGTTTATCGCGACCAGTGGAAAGACGCGATGCGCGTCCTGCATTCCACCAATAATTTCCCGGAGTTTACGGGACGGATTTGTCCCGCACCGTGCGAAGCCGCGTGCGTCCTCGGCATCAACGAGCCGCCGGTCACCATCAAGCTAATCGAAGAATCCATCGTAGAACGCGCCTGGAAAGAGGGCTGGATCCTTCCCGAGCCGCCGGAAACAAGAATTGCGAAGCGCGTTGCTGTGGTCGGCTCGGGTCCGGCGGGACTCGCGGCAGCGCAGCAACTGAATCGCGCGGGTTATTGGGTGACTGTTTTCGAGAAGGCGGACCGCATCGGCGGTCTGCTTCGTTACGGCATCCCGGATTTTAAGATGGAAAAGAGCGTCATCGACCGCCGGCTGGATCAAATGACGGCCGAGGGAGTGGTTTTCCAAACGAAATCTCATGTGGGGCAAAATGTTCCGGTGGAGGATTTGCGACGAGAGTTTGACGCAATCCTCCTGACCGGAGGCGCGGAAAATCCGCGAGAATTGAAGGTTCCGGGGCGCGATCTAAAAGGCATTCACTTTGCGATGGAATTTCTGCCGCAGCAGAATAAGAAAATTGCGGGCGACGAAGTAACCAATCAGATTCTTGCGACTGGCAAGCACGTGGTAATCATCGGTGGCGGCGATACCGGTGCCGACTGCCTGGGGACGTGCCACCGGCAGAAAGCGAAATCGATTACTCAGTTCGAGATCATGCCCATGCCGCCGATGGATCGTGCGCCGAGCACTCCCTGGCCGCTGTGGCCCCTGCAATTGCGCACGGAAAGCGCGCACGAAGAGGGCGGCTTGCGTGACTGGGCCGTGGGCACCACCAGTTTTACCTCCGACGATAAAGGGAACGTGAAAAAGCTGCACGCGATGCGAGTGAGCGCGCCGCCGCACTTTGAGCCCATGGCTGGCAGCGAATTTGCTCTCGATGCCGACCTCGTGCTGCTCGCACTCGGCTTCACGGGCCCGGTGCGCAAGGGAATGCTCGAACAACTCGAAGTGAATCTCGACGCGCGCGGCAACATCGCCACGAACGGCGCCTACATGAGCTCTGTGCCGGGTGTGTTCGCGGCAGGCGACATGCGCCGCGGGCAATCGCTCGTGGTCTGGGCTATTTCCGAAGGCCGCTCCGCGGCGCGTGCCATTGCGGAGCATCTGCGAAACGAAAACGGCGCAAAATAGTTCCCCCGCGGCCGCATCCCGATGGCAATTCCCTACCCTGGCAGGGTCTGCCCGCGCGTTTCGGTGGCGAACGGAACGATCAATATCCCCACTCCGAAGGCGATCGCCGTATACGCGACGGGCGTGCCGATCGTGCCCATGGAGTGAACCATGGCGCCGACGGCGAAATTCGCCCCCGCGCCCAGGAAACGGCCAAACGAAGTTGCAAAGGCGAACGCCGTAGCGCGCACGGACGTGTCGTATTGCTCGGGAAGCCATAAGGTGAAGACCGCGAAGTTGCCGCCGAAAAATCCCAGCACGATGAGCCCGCCGATGAACGCGTCGAGCCCGTTGTGCCAGTAAAACGCCAGCCCGAAGGTGTAGTAAATGCTCAGACCCATGCCCGCGAAATAAAAAGCGAGGGCTTTCTTGCGCCCCCACCATTCGCATAGGAATGGGACGGCCAGGCAGCCTAGAATCGTGCCGATGGAAAGCAATGCCGTCGCAACGGAGACGAGTTTCGTGCCCTCCACAGCGGTTTTCCCGACGCGCTTGGCCATGTCGATCACGGCGGTGGGTTCGTACACGGAACCAGCCCACAGGCCGATGATCGCCACGGTCAGCAAGGCGGTGTTAACGATGGTTTTCAGCCGGTTCGCTGGGTTGAAAATATCGCGCAGCGGGCGAGGCTTGATGTGCTTCGCGTGCTCGCCGGCTTCGGTTCGCTGCCACCGCTCCGGCTCGTGAACGTACCAGGCAATCCCCAGGGCAAGCGCTACCGGAGGCAAGTTGCACAGAAAAATCGCTCGCCAGCCGAAATGCACGCCAACCGTGTATTCCAGCGCCGCCGCGATGAAAAAACCGAAGTAGTAACCGGTTTGCAGGTACCCCGCGCCCATCTTGCGGCGGTCTTCGGGCCACGCCTCGGCGATGTAGGTTCCCGCAAGCGACCATTCGCCTCCGATGCCGACGCCTGCCAGCAAACGGAAAATCGCTAATTGCCATACTGTCTGCGAGAAGGCCGCCGCGGCCGTGAACACCGCATAAACCACGATCGTTCCGGCCAGAGTCTTCGTCCGGCCAAAGCGGTCGGCCAGTGGCCCCCATAAGAATGACAATCCCCAGCCCACCAGGAACAGTGCGAACAGGATCGATCCGGCTAGTCCTATGTTCCCAGGCGTTGCCCGGTAGCCGGATTTGGGCAGGAGCTCCGTTAGAGCCGGTGCCAGCACCAGCGCGTAGCTAAAGGAAGCAAGTCCGTCGAGCGTCCAGCCCCACCACGCCGCCCAAAATCCGATGATTTGCTGCCGGTTCAGCTTGGTGTGCTTTTGTTCGCCGGATTTTTCAGTCTTCGCGATGGAATCCATTTATGGGTGAATTTCCTGAAGTACGGCGTCTTGCCAAACCGAAACCTCCAAAAACTTCGGGCCACACCTTATATTCCCGAACCCCTGGCGGACGCAAGCGAATTGAACGGATACTATTCCGCATTACGCCAAGCCGGCCGCCTGAGTTTCTGGCATCTTTCGCATGCCAGCCGATACCACCGTGCCAATTCCCAGCACCAGAATGATTGACGCCGCCACGCCAGGCCAACCGGCGTCGGTCCATGCCTTTCCGGTAGCCGTGCCCAGAATGCTGGCTCCCGCGTAATAAAAGAAAAGATAGAGCGACGCCGCCAACGCCTTGCCCGTTCCCGCGCGACGCCCGATCCACGCGCTCGCAACCGTATGCGCTCCGAAATAGCCGAAGGAAATCACGCTGAATCCCGCCAGCACAATCCACAACGGCTGCGCCAGTGTGATGGTAACGCCGCCAAGCATGATTGCGACCATCACCCAGAGCACGGACCGCGATCCCAGCCGTCCTGCCAACTGCCCGGCCAAGGGCGAACTCCCCACGCCGAAGATGTACACCAGATAAATTAATCCCACCGCCGACTGGCTCAAGTGGTATGGCGGCGCAACCAGCCGAAAAGCGACGTAGTTGAATACCGACACGTTGCTGCCCATCAGCAGAAAACCCATCACGAATAGGAGAACCAATCCGCGATCGTGCAGATGGCCTTTGGCCGTGGCCAGCAATTCCGTCACGGACGGCTCGTGCGCGGTGAAATGCCGCGAAGCCGGAAGCAGCGCGATGAACAGCACGGTCAAACAAAGCGCGATTCCACCGATGCCTCCGATCGCCCAGCGCCACGAAAACGCATCCGTCAGAAACCCGGCGATCAGTCGCCCAGTCATGCCGCCGAGTCCCGTGCCGCCGATGTAAAGGCCCATGGCCAATCCGCTCGCGTTCGGATGAAATTCTTCGCTTACGTAGGCCATCGCCACGGCCGGCAACCCGCTCAGCGCAAATCCGCAAAGCGCTCTGGCAATCAGGAATAGAGGCCACGTCGGCGCCACAGCCGCGGCAACCGTCAGCACGCCAGAGGCGAGCAGAGACGCGCACATGACCGACTTGCGTCCCCATATTTCCGAGATGCTGCCTGCCACGATGAGTCCGATGCCGAGGCCGGCCGTGGGAATCGAAAGCGCCAGGCTGCTGGCCATGGGACTCTGGCGAAACACGCGCGCCAGTTCCGGGAGCAGCGGTTGCACGCAATAGAGCAGCGCGAAGGTGCTGAACGCCGCCGCAAAAAGAGCCACGTTCGAGCGCCAGAACTCGCCCGTGCCGGCTTCGATGAATGCGGGACTCAGATCTCGCGTATGGGAGGGCTGCAAGCGTGATTCTCGCGGTAAGCCAACAGCAAATTGTATCTGAAAGGTGGTCGATATCCTGAAAATTCGCGTAAGCGAGCGCGAACTACGTGTGCTGGCGAGCCGGCTAACGCGATTTCATTGCTTGGTAAAACCGATCCAGCGTCCGAAGCCAACCACGAACACCCACAGTACGAGAGAAATTCCGCCTGCGAGCTTGGCGGAAATCGGCGTCTTCTTCCCGCTATCCCATCGCGAGACTCCCCGGAACGGGCCAAACTCGAAAATCGCGGCGTTCAGTCCTACCAAAAGAAGAGTGAACATCTTGAGACGAAACGGGGCGTTCTCGTAATACTTCACCGCATCGGAGCTGAACATCAGGAATCCAGCGACCACCGCGCAGGCGAAGCTGGCCCAGGTCCACGGCAGGATTTCCCTGTGCACTTCGGTGACGGTACGGTCGCGCGAGGCGATTCCCAGCAATCGAAGGTCGAGCATAGCCGCTGAGCCCACCACGATGGTAATCGCCAGCACGTGGATGGATTCAATCGTCGGGAAGAGCCACGTGGACGTGCGAATCGCCGAAGCCATCTTCGTGTTTTCGAGCCAGGAGCAAAACTGCGGGATGATCATGTTGGTTCGCCGCTCGCAATCAAAAAAATGCGGCAGCCGTTCGATTCCTCAATAATACGCAATCCATCGCCCAGCCGCCACGATGCCTACCCACAGCAGCAACGAAAATGTTCCGGCGAACCTCGCCGCCATCGCCCGGCTCTCCCAATACGCTTCTTTCCTGTTTCGCACGTGAACGACCGCCGTGATCGCCACGACCGTTGCCAGCATGGCCATCTTCGCGCGGAAGTACGGATTCATCAGCTCGCGCGTAGGTTCGCCGACGATCAAAATGCAACCGGTCACCAACATTACCGGCAGCGTGCCCCACACCCACGGCACCCATCGCGATACCGCCCGAGAAACCGGCTGGCTGCGTCCTGCGATCCCCGCCAAGCGCAAATCGAGCATCGCCATCGTCGATATCACGATTGAGACGCACAGAATGTGGATCGTCTGAACAGTCGGAATGATCCACAAAACCGTCTGAATTTTTAGGCTGAGCGGTGTGTTCGAGAGCCAATCGCAAAAATGTTGCAGCATCGGGCCCACCCCCGAGATCGCGGTCCGCATAGTACTCCGTCGGCTTCGCCCTGTCGATCAGATTGATGCGGTCACCATTGGCGGAGGGCCGCTTCGATTCGCGTGGAATTCGTTGACCTGCGCCCGAAACGCTCGTAAAGTGGCACGCAATTGGGGGATCTCGAAGGAAGCATCCACGTCATCGGGAGGGCATATGTGCCGCATCAAAACGCTATTGGTCGCCACCCTGGCGTTCTCATTGGGGATCGCGATGTCTGCATCCGGCGCTCGCGCACAGAACCAGGACAGTCAGGTGCAGAAAAAACAGTCCGCACCCGAATTCCCTGAAGGCGCTCTGGCGCCTGACAATCTCGCGAAGCCACGCCCGAAACCGCCGTTTAATCTTACCGGCGTCTGGATGGTGGACCTGAGTGCCGGATTCAGCTCGTTTATGTTTGGTCCGCCCTACCCGAAGTTCAAACCGGCGGCGCAAGCAGCATACGAAGAAGCGCAACAAGCCGCGAAGGAACACAAATCGTTTCGAGACGATATCGGTCAGTGCTATCCGGCGGGGATGCCCATGATCATGACGCGCGTCTGGCCCATCGCCATGATTCAGCTGCCCACCGCCATCTACATGGTCAGCGGATTCGAGAATGCCCTGCGGATCATTTACATCGATGGACGTCCGCACACCGATCCCGATATTGTGGTCCGCTCATTCAACGGCGATTCCGTTGGACACTGGGAGGGCGACACGCTCGTGGTGGATACGAACAGCATGGTCACCGCGCATCACTGGATCGACTCAGGCTTGCCGCTCAGTGATGAGTTTCACATCATCGAGCGCATCCGGTTGGTCAATGACGGAAAAACCCTCGAGATCAAATACATCATGACGGACCCGAAGAATTGGGACGGTGAATGGTCCAGCACCAAAAAGTGGCAACGGCAAGACGATACGGACATCACCGAAGTGGAGTGCACGCCGGACCTGAACACGCACCTGCTGAGTACGCAGGACGAACTGCACTAAACTGCGGGACTACGAAAGCTAGGGCCCGAGCTAATACTTCGGCCCGGCCTTATATGTGGGGTCGTTCAGGACGGTTCCGTCCGCGAGAGTTGCGGACATGAAGCTGCCGCCCTTGTCGCCATTGCGCAACGGGTGAATCAGTATCGTGACTTTATCACCCGGCTTTAGGCTGGTCGATTTCCAGCCCATGCGCGCCAGATTATTCGGGCTGTTGCATTCCACGCTCCACCGTTCCATTTTTCCGGTCGCATTAGGAACGTCGACGGAAATCCAGCTGTGCGGATTCGTCCACCCAAACTGCACCACGGATCCGACCAGCTTGACCGTCTTCGTATGGTCGAACATCGCTGCAGAGTGGTGAGCCACCGCTGGTACGGCGGTCAGTAGAAAAACAGCCAGGATTAGCGCGCTAACGCAGGCGAATCGAGAACTCTTCATGATTGCCTCCACCCATCGATTCAATTGGCACGTGCTGGGCCAGCCTCAATGCGCACACTGCGAATTCCAGTTCTTGCGAGCTCACTTCCCGCCCGGCGGGAGCTTGGTAAGGTGCCGGAAAGCCGCCTCGTCCAGCGTGCGCCCATCCGGAAATTTTAGAGATATGAATAGACCGCCTTTTTTCCCGTTCCGCAGCGGCCAGACCACCACCGAAATCTTGTCGCCCGGCTTCAGGCTATTTGAATGCCAACCCTGCCGCGTCAGGTTGTTTGGGCTATTGCACTCCAAGCCCCACTTGTCGATCCCGCCGCTGGCATTCGGCACGTCCAGCTCGATCCAGCTATGAGGATTTGTCCACTGAAAGTCGTGCACCGTGCCCACCAATACCGTCTCTTTATTGCGATCGAACATCGCGAATGAGTGGTGCGCGAGCGCGGGAGTAGCCACCGTGACCAGCAGCGTGGCAAGAATCGCCAGCATCGGCAGCGTCCTTGAAATTAGTCCGCGACTATGGCTATCAGACGTGGCGAGTCCACCCCCTTCCATCTGTCTGCGTATTCGTCTAATACCACAATTCAGCGGTCCACGGCCAGCGTTGTTTATTGAACGATACCTGGAGCCGCGATCTTTGATATGCTCTCGGCACAAGCAGGTTAGAACAGCGTGCGGGGGTGACTCTCATGAAGAAATTTTCGGCTGCGTTCTTGGCTCCAGCGATTTTTCTTCTTATTGCGGCGCTCTGCGCATCGATTAGCCGCGCGCAAACGCCACCGCCTACGGACAATGCTGCGCCATCACCCGTGCTGCGCGCGGCTCAGTATGCGGCCGTTGCAAAGCTGCCAGATTGGGCTGGCATCTGGGTGCTCGATTTTGGGCCCGTTCCCGGTGTCGCCGAAGAAGCTCCGGTGCTAACACCATCTGCTGAGGCGCAGCTAAAAATCAATCTCGCCGACGAAGCGAAAAATGCTCCACCGCCCTCCGAAAGCGCGAATTGCCTGCCGCCGGGCATGCCGACCATTATGTTCCAGCCATACGACGTAGAGTTTTTGTTTACTCCCGGCCGGGTCACTATAATTCAAGAGGCCTACATGCAGGTTCGGCGCGTTTTCACGGACGGCCGCGGCCATCCGGCGAACCTCGATCCCACATTCAACGGCCACTCGATCGGCAATTGGGAAGGCGGCACGCTCGTGATCGACACGGTCGGACTTGGACATCGCACTCCGCTCGGCTATCACGAACTAATGCACGGGCGGCATCTGCACGTGATCGAACGCATCCATCTGATCGGCCCGAACAAAATGGAAGACGACATGACGCTCATCGATCCGGATGTTTTGGCCAAACCTTGGCACGAAGCCCACACGTTCACTCGCCACCGCGATTGGGATCAAATCGAATACATCTGCGAGGAAAACAATCGCAATCCGATCGAAAACGGCCAAATCTCCACCGAGCTGCGCAAATAGTCGCGCGGAGATTCGGCCGAAATCGTCTCCCGCGCGTGGCATGCAATGGTGGGGATCTCAGTCCGGTTGCCAGATTTCTTTAATATTTGGCTGATCCGGCTCTGCGAGGTAGCGGGCCAGCCATGGAAGCGGTCTACAGGCGCTCTGAGGCCCATTCAATTGAGTCCTATCGTGATCCCGTGTCGTCTAATTTAAGGGGGTTTGTGTAGTTGCGCATGCGAATCCTTAAATTCGCAGCCGTTGTGCAAGTGATGCTTTTCGTCACTCATTGGTTCGTCTATGAGACTTGGACGGTGCTGCGTCGGGCGCCCGATCCTCCCGGTATTTCCTGGCTGGCGGTCATCATTGGCATCCTTTCGATAACATTTCTGACGGCGTCGGTGCTCGCCTGGCGGTATTCGAATATGGCGGTGCGCGTCTACTACATTATTGCGTCCGTGTGGCTTGGCTTTTTCAGCTACTTTTTCTTCGCGTCATGCCTTGCGTGGATTGTTTTCGCGATCGCGCATTTCATCGCGCCTAGCTGGCCCTCGAATCTCATTCTCTACGCCACTTTTGGTCTCGGTTTTGCCGCGGGGCTCTACGGCATTATCAACTCCGCTTTCGTTCGCGTTCGTCGGGTTTCCGTGAAGCTTCCGAATCTCCCGGCTTCGTGGCGCGGCCGGGTTGCCGCGCTGGTCACCGACGCGCATCTGGGCCATATCCGCGGCGTTGGTTTCGCCAGGCGCCTCGTTTCGAGGCTCTCGCTTTTGCACCCTGATCTCGTATTGATCGGCGGCGATTTGTACGACGGAACGGCAGCCGATACCCGCCTCCTGGCCGAGCCGCTGCGCAAACTGTCCGCTCCCTTTGGAGCGTACTTCATCACCGGAAACCACGAAGAATTTCACCACCGCGCCGAATACATCGACGCGGTGCAGCACGCCGGTGTGCGCGTGCTGAACAACGAGAAAGTCGTGCTAGATGGCCTGCAGCTCGTCGGCATTCACGACCGCGATTCGGCTCATCCAGAGCGGTTCCGCGCTATTTTGAAGAATGCCGATCTCGATCCCGATGCCCCCAGCATCCTGCTCACGCACGAGCCCAACCTGCTCGGCATCGCCGCCGATGAAAAAATCGACCTCCAACTTTCCGGCCACACTCATGGCGGCCAGTTTTTCCCCTTCACGTGGTTCACTTCGCGCATTTACGGCCCGTTCGTGTATGGGCTCAACCGGCTGGGAAATCTGCTCGTTTACACGTCTTATGGAGCGGGCACCTGGGGGCCGCCTTTCCGCGTCGGCACCACGCCTGAAATCGTTCTTCTCCGCTTCGAATAGTTCTTCCACCAAATCCACTCTGGTAATTCAGAGTAACTCTGGCAAAATATCTGCCGTGACCAACCGACCGACGAACCCTATTTTCAATTCCAACAAACTGAAACTCGGCACCTTTTGCACCAATACGGTGCCGTACATGACGTTCATTCCCGAGCGCCGCGATACCACATGGGATGCCTGCGTCGCGGGCGCGCGGATTGCCGACGCGGCCGGCCTCGAGGCCGTCGTTCCCATCGCGCGTTGGAAAGGCTACCTCGACGACAAACCCGATCACTACTCGAACGTCGTTTTCGATGTGTTCACCTGGGCGGCCGGTATCGCGCAGGCCACGAAATATTCTTCTGTGTTTGCCACGTCGCACGCGCCGAATATGCATCCGGTGCTGGTGGCCAAGCAGTGCGCCACCATTGACGCAATTTCCGGCGGCCGCTGCTCGCTCAACGTCGTCGGCGGATGGAATCGACGCGAATTCGACATGTTCGGCATCGACCTGATGGAGCACGATCAACGTTACGTTTATCTTGAGGAATGGCTGCATTTGCTCCGCCGCCTGTGGACCGATCCCGGCGAGTTCGATTACGAATCCAAATATTTTCGCATGAAGAAAGCAATCTCTCGCCCGCATCCGTTGCAAGACGGCGGTATTCCCATCATGAACGCGGCGCAGTCGCCCGCCGGCATTAGCTTCTCGGCGAAAAATTCCGACATCGGCTTGATCAGCTTGCAGGGCGAGACGCCGGAAGAATGGAAACCACAGATCGAAAACTACAAGAGCGTGGCGCGTCAGGAATTCGGGCGCGAAATCCAGCTTTGGACCAACGCTTCCGTTGTGCAAGGCGAAACTCAGCGGGATGCCGACGAATACGTCCGCCGCTACACCGAGGAATATCT
>JBOGMW010000102.1:0-83781 GCA_050746805.1 Candidatus Acidiferrales bacterium
GGTGCTTCTGCAGGAGCTTGAAATGGAAGATCGAATGTATTCGTGCCCGATTTGCCATGGAAACGTGCTATTCGAAGACATGGCTGCTCCGCCCGGTGCGCGTCCAACAGAATCCGCAATCACACAGAAGTTTTACTGCCCGCATTGCGAAATGTTAGTCGAACCGGTGATCACTTCTGCTGAAGAACGTGAAGAGGAAGGAGTTGCCGAACGCGACGCTGCCACGGAAAATCGCGGCCGTACCGAAGCAAGCGGCTCGAACGCTGGCGGCAGCCAGCGCGGAGATTTGTCCGACGAGGGCGCTTCGCAATGGCGCACTGATCCACGCGAAACCGAGCGCAACACCTGGGAAGACAAGCCCTAGCCGCTACGCCCACTTATCAATCGACGCGCTCACCGTGTAGCTCAGCGTGCCTGCCTGGAAAAACGCATTGGTCTGTCCGCCGGCCACCACAATGTTGATGTCGTTCACGTGCGGCCATCGCGGGATCATGGCGTCGTCCGGCATCTTGTACCAGGTAGCGTAAGGCTCCAGCCCCTTCAGCGCGCGCGGATAGTCGAATCCGACCGCGAAATCGCGGTTTTTATAATCCTTTACCGACTGGTTGGTGTTCTTGTACAGCCATTCGATCAGCTGTTCCTTCGTTTCGTACCCGCGCGACTTCAAATCCGTCGCGATGATCGGATCGGCCACCACCAGCGCGCCGAAAAATCCGGTGAACACGCTGAAGAGGTCGCAGAAGCATTCCTCGTGTTTCGGTACGGGAGCTTCCGTTCCTCTCGCGCCTTGTCCCGGCACCATCCCCAGCCCGCGGAACAAGCTCACCACGTTCTCTTCCGCCTTGAATCCCTTCTGCACGTGCAGCGGCGTCCACGGACTAGCCTGCTCGTTCTCCGCGATGATCAGGTTGTTGTAATTCAAATTGTTGCCCTGCGATCCCAGGTACGTGTCTCCGGGAATGCCGGCGTTCGCCAGGTTTTTCGATAGGACGGTCCATGCTCGCCCGATCGCCGCGTTCGCCTGCGCGAACGGTCCCATCGCCCCGATGCCGTAATTCATGTTCAGCTTGTCGCGGATCGGCCCGTTGATCACCGCGCAGTATGCAAACGAGTTCGTCGAGCTCATCAGCGCCGGCGTTCCCGTCGAAGCGATTGCCAGCACCGTCGGCAAATATTCCGGGCGGCATCCCGCCATCACCGCGTTGATCGCCACCTGCCGCACGTTGTACGTCCAGCCCTCGTACGCCCCGCCCGCCATCTTGCCCACCAACTCGTCCGGCTGATGGCCGGTGCCTTTCAGCATCGCATCGACGCGCGCTTCGGTCG
This sequence comes from Candidatus Acidiferrales bacterium, assembly GCA_050746805.1. GTDB lineage: Bacteria > Acidobacteriota > Terriglobia > Acidiferrales > UBA7541 > Palsa-295. The sequence continues at coordinate 1,327 of JBOGMW010000102.1, forward strand.
GCGCGATGATCGGCAGAAAATCCGTCATTCCATTGTTCAGATAAAGTTCCTGCAAGCCGTCGGCGGTCTCCGTATACGTCGCTGGCCCGATGTCCGGAGTGATCCTGCCGGTCTTCGTGTCCTCTGCGGTAAGCGGCCTCGTCAGCGCATCCACAATATCTTTCATCAACGGTTTTCCCGTTACCGGGTCCGGCCCCTCCACGTACGCCCACAATTGCGCCGCCGTTTTCCCCGCCACCGGATGCGGCGTGAACACGATGCGAATGTGCGGCATGCCGCGTTTGGCGGCGTTCAGGGTCGCCAGTTGCACGAACGCCTCTGTAACCAGCGGAACGGTGGGAATTCCCAGCTTCTCAACCGTTATGCAGTGACCGACGGTCGCTGGCGTGCACGTGCTTCAATGTCCGATCGCCATAATCGCGGCATTTCCATGTGCTTTGATCTCCTGCCACAGCGGCGGATCGTCCTCGAAATAGACGCCCGCCTTGCGCCGGTACACCGTCTTCACCGTGGGCATATTTTTCTGGAACCAGATCTGCATCTCTTTCAGCAGGATATCGCCGCCTTGGAATCCCGTGTCCACCAGGTAGATGGTCTTTCCATCGAGCGTCGAAAGCCGCGGCGCCATCGGAAACAGTTGAATCGCAGGCGGCGTGCCCTTCGGATTCATCCCGGTCAATTTCACCTGTGAACTGTCGCAGCCTTCAGCCGCGCCATTTGCGCCGCCATTGAGAGCCCCCGCGGCGCCACGTGCGCCGCCATCGCGCAGCGTCCGCGCGTCAACCTTCGCGCCCGCCAGCAGCGCCGGTGAAATCCCCAGCAACGACAACATCTTTCGCCGATTCATGCCTGTACCTCCATGCCGCCAATCTGGCCGCCACTATACCCCCGCCCCGTAGCAGGCGCAATCGCGCCGCATGTTCGCGCGCGGCGATGTAAGGTCTAAACGTAGCGCCGGGTTCTTTAGCCCGGCAGCATTTCTCCGCGCCCGAGGATAAACGGAAAAGATCAAGACCGCCGCACTCCTTTCAGAACACCCGGCTCAGTTGCCGAATAGGGTACATGCGATATCTGCGCGGGGTTGCTGTGCGCGCCCCGGTGCGACACACTGGGGGCCATGTTCAACCGATCCGTTGACCTAACGTGTGAACAAAATGAGCGTGAGGCACTGCGCCAAAGGCTCATAGACTTTGGCAATTTGAAACTAATGGGCCGCGCAGACGAAATTGGCGACGTTAAGTTCGTCTCGTCTGATCCAGACATTCGTAAACTGCTGGACGGGAGCACCGCACCGCTGGACAACCCACAGCCCGCCGATTCACACATCCTCCTCTTGCTTCAATCCCTGCGTGCCGACGGATGGAGCTTCAACAGCGCACAGGACTAATCCGCCACTGTTGTCTAACCAGCAGGAGTACCATTGCCACGGTTTACACACCGATACAAAGTCCATAGAGGCGCTGACACAGAAAGCGAATAAAGCTGCGTCGAGGGTATACACGATGCTCCTTCAGATCTTCGCCTTGAAGAAGCTGTTAAACGCAGCGCAAGGGGTAGCTGAGGAACAAACTCGGCCTGACATACCTAAATGTCCGACTTGCAAAAACAACCATTTCGTCAAACGCGAGCGGTGGAATTTCATATGCGCAAGCCCGACGCACAAGCCATTGAACTTTGAGGCCGCAGACTGGGACGACCCCGATGCTAAAGCGGCAATCGAACTTCTTGAAAAAGCTAAACAGCAATGGGAGTGAGCCGACTGGCTGGGGTTTCTGTAGCGGTTCCGCTCCAAAGGAACGGCAAATTTTCTCCGTCGGTCCGGCATCCTTAGGCGCCCCCTTCCAATATCGAAGCGTGCAACGGCCGAAATGGCGTTAACGGCGCAAGATCGGTTTTGTGCTAGTGTTTTACAAGGACACTCAAAAGGTGCGCTGTATGCTTTGTCCCAAATGCGGAAAAGAACTTGCCGATGACTCGCGGTTCTGCACGCAGTGTGGTCAGGCCGTGACGTTGTCACAGCCACTTGATCCACGGAGAAGCCCATGGAAGCGGGGTGACCTGTGTACACGAGGCTTCAAAGCGGTCGGTTTTGTGCTCGCTCACACGCCAGAATATCTGGAAATCCGTTGGGGTCAGGGCATCGGTACCGAAAAAATTCCGGCTCATCAGATTGATGACATTTGGAGGCTTGCGCACGCGGGCGCACTCTCTACTGCTGACGATCAAAAGACAAATTTGGAAGTGTTGGAGGCGCTTCTGTCTCTTGAAAAAATAAGAGACGCTATGGCCAGCAAGACCTTCAAGAACGAACGAGAGAAACTTGAAACGAACAAGTTACTCAGCAGGGCTTTTGGAGAAGAGAAGTGCGATTGGGATGTGAAGAATGGACATCGGCTTTTCCGATTGGCTGTGAACCCCGAATCAGTCGGCGTCATTTTCAAAATTCGAGAACGGATCCACCGGGTCTTTCGCAATCGGAGCCACTGAAAAACGTCGAACGTTCGTGCCTTTTTTATCGGCGGGTGGCGAACCCATCGCGGTCGAAGCCGAGCGCGGCGATACCGCACAACACGCCAGCAACATCGCCTGCGTAAAATCGTCTGAGGGTACCGCATCCTTCGCGGCCTTTGCGAAGGGTGCGGATTTTCGCTTCGTGGGAACGACTCGGTTCTCCGCTAGATTCCCAAGGCGAAAAAGTTCGTACAACGCCACATTGAACCTCGGCGCCACACCCATTCACCGTCGCTCGTTTTTTGTTTGCTTGCGTGAAGGGCGGGTGGCAATCTCTTGTCCGCGATGCGACGGGTGATTTGGAAGGGATAAAACAACATGAACAACGTCACGTACCAAATACTGAGCACTCTCGCGATTCTCGGCCTCGGATTTATATTCATCGGCATGCCAATATGGGGCATCGTGGCGTTGTGCCAGAGCCGCAAAAGACGACCCACAGAACAGAGCTGACGGCCCGCGGCACGCCGCGCAGCCGCCCGAGCTTGCCTTGGGTGCAAGGGCGGCCTTTTGACCTCGCCGGAAAGAGGCGCGTCACCTTTCTACCTTTCGCGCTGCTTCACCCGCGCAAAGTCTTCAATTCCTTTCCACCTGGCACTAAATTCCCAAAACGGGAAGTTGGTACTGCCGCCAGATTGAACCTCGACGCTACCCCATGCCCATGCTACCGCTGCTTGTTTTTAGTTGCTTGCGCGAAGCGGCTGAGCGCAGTCAGGCAAAGCTGGACAGAACAGGAGGCGGGAACGCGATGAACGCGACGACGAGCGCAACTGCACCAGCGCCGAGCCCGTCCCGCGCCCGCGAGGCTAGGGTGACAGGGCGAAGCTTCAGCCCTGCCGAAAACCCGCCTCCCACCAGGCTCTACCTTTCGCGCCGGTTCACCCGCGCGACGCGCCTGGTTTCTGCCTTCACCAGTCACCACTCACCAGTCACCAATCACTCTTTGCGACCGGAACAGTCAATCGAGTCGAAGCACACGTAAGTCGCAGAAAACAAACGGCCGGACACCCGTCCACCCGGAACGTCCCGCATCAAGAACCTCTCGGACTTTTCGCCGTTTCCGCCGCGTCAATCGGGTATAGAATCGTCGTTCCTAGCCACTCATATGCGCCGGATGTTTCGCGCTCAAATTTCGAGCGTGCCGGCGCTCAAATGTCCGCCACAAATCGAATTTGCGGTCTAAGGAATTTTTCAGGTGCAATCGAACATCAGACGTTGGTCCGCCATCTTTTCTTCACGGCCCCTTGCCGGAGCCACTGGCCTTTTGCTAACCCTCCTTGCCGTCTCGCCGGCGCTCGCCGCGCCGCCTTCGAAGTCTTTGTCGCCTTCCACTCCTTCCTCGAATATCTCGAGCGTCAGCGTACCTCCCGAGCAGCTCATCCAATATCTCAACCAGTCCATCGACCTCTATCACCAGACCGCCATTCAGCAGCACATCGCCACTGAACCTCAGGAACAACTGCTCCTCTACGACAATCGCCAACTGGCCGATCAATCCGTCCAGCTAGCTTTCCAGTTCGCGCGCGCTCAATTGGACGTCATGTCCGCCGAGCCCGCGTCCTCTCTGGTCGCCAAAGCTTCCGCTGGTTCGCCGCAGTACAACTCGCTGCGGCAAATGCTTGCGTCCATCGAAAAAAATCTTCAGGAAACCCAAGACGAATCCGACGCCGACACCCAGAAACTCGCTACCGTTACCGGCGCCAAACGCGCCCAGTTGAAATCCACAATTGCAGAGTTGCAGGGCGAAATTGCCCTGGCTCGGGCCCGCCGCGACGCTGTTCGCAACATGCTCGAATTCGTCGGGAGTTCCGCCAACAATGCGCTCAGCGCCAGCGGACTTCGTGCGCAAATCGACGCTCTCGCTTCGTCCGTTCCCTCAGCCAGCTCCGCATCGGTTGCTTCCGGCAAGGCACGTTCCACCGAGCCTTTCTCCCTCACCGATGGCAAGAGCGCGCCCTCCAATATCTGGGATCTCTTCGCCGATCTTTTTGGCCTTTCTTCCAAGCTGCGCACCGTAAACTCCATGCTCGCGGATACCAACGCGCTGCTGAAAACTTCCGATAGCCTTCGTGCACCTTTCCTCGCGCGGTTGCGCGATCTTTCGAAGCAGGGAGACACGCTCGCCGCCCAGGCGGACACCGCCGACCTTTCGCATCTCGCGCAGGAGCGCCAGCAGCTCGATGCCATCGCCGCTCAATTCAGGCAGTTAGCCACAGGCGTTATTCCTCTCAGCAAGCAGCGCGTCTTGTTGGGCCTTTACCAGAAAAATCTCGTCAGTTGGCGCGATACCGTCTACGGACGTTATAAATCGGATGCGCGCAGTCTCGGTATTCGCCTGGGCGCGTTGGCCGTTGTCTTCGCGATTGTTTGGGGGCTCTCCGAACTTTGGCGCCGCGCCGTCTACCGCTATGTCCGCGAGCCGCGCCGCCGCCATCAATTCCTGCTGATTCGTAAGCTCACCTTCTGGTTTGTCGTTGCCGTGATCGTGATTCTCACCTTCGCCAGTAAGCTCGGCTCGTTCGTCACTTTTGCTGGTTTGCTGACCGCCGGTCTCGCCGTTGCCCTCCAGAACGTGCTCGTTTCCGTGGTCGGCTATTTCTTCTTGATCGGTAAGTTCGGAATCCGTGTGGGCGATCGCATCCAAGTCAGCGGCGTCCACGGGGAAGTGATCGAGATCGGCCTGGTGCGTTTTCATCTGATGGAACTCGGCGACGGTGCCACGCCCACCGGCCGCGTCGTCGCCTTCTCGAACTCCATCGTGTTCCAGCCCACTGCGGGACTTTTCAAGCAGATCCCCGGCGCCTCGTTCGCTTGGCATCAGGTGACGCTCACCGTCCCGCGCAGCGCCGATTTCGGCGCCATCAAAAAGAATCTCCTCGGTGCCGTCGAGGATGTCCTCCGCGATTACCACACCGATATCGAAACCGTTTATCACCACATGGAGAAAACGGGAATCGTGATGTCCGATCGAGGCCTGCGTCCCAAGCTGGAGCTGCATCTCACGCCTGCGGGTATCGACGCCACCATCCGCTATCCCGTCGATCTCCAGCACGCCTCCGATATCGACGCGCGCGTCTCCCGTGAACTTCTCAACGCCCTCGAACGCGACACCAAGCTCCAAACTCCCGAAGGCCCCGCCATCCACCTAAAAACTGACGTCCCCGCCGTCACCCCCTCCGGCTAATCCGTCAGTTCGCCGAAGGCGGCTCAACGTGGTCGATCACGAGGCGGCCATGTGCCCTAGCCTTTCCCGGCGAAGATTCCTGGCCGCCACGCGGTTCTCCTCAGTTTCCGCTTGGCCGTTCGACGTGCTCGATGACGAGGACATCCACGGGAGCTTTTGCCGATACGATGTTCAGCCCGAGTTGCTTGCGTAGAGCAACGAGAAACGGTGCGTTTGAGGGGTCGGCGGGCTTTGGCATTCCGGGAGATCTCGGCGTCCAATGCAACTTGAAGCTGTAGCGGCCATGAAGGCCGGTCTGGTCCACGAGCGGCCGGCTGCTTCCCCCCGGGAGAAGCTCAACGATCCCAAGGAAGTCATTCAAAGAGCAGGACTTCATGTAGAACCCGCGCTTTCGCGGACCGTACCCTGGAGGTCCAGTTATTCGGCAAGGCCGGTTACCGGTCTTATCTTCGGTGATCTTCGGGCCATTTTTAGTCAAAACCAGCTCAAAGATGGGAAGCACCTTGGTCTCGTGCTTTACTCGCAGCTTGAACCGATTGATCAGCAGAGAGCGAAGCATCAGCATGGCTTGATCTGATCGTTCATAAAGCGAGAGATTCTTCCATTTGCCATTGACGATGGAATCGCTCACCTTGGCGTTGATCTGGTAGAAATCGGTCCTTATCCACGACGGACCTCCCAATACCTGGGTCGGGCTCAGCGGCCTTACGTGCGGCTGGCCGTACGCATCCATAATTAACGCCGCCACGATCGTGCTCGCACTGAAATTGCCACGAGATAGTCGAACGCCCGCGAGCGGCATGCCTGGCAGGAGATTGCCTGCCACCAGCGGTGTTTGTAGCTGATCCGGTTTGATTGACGCGGTCTCAAACGAAGGCAATCGCGCGTTGCCCGCTTCTGCGCCCTGGGTTCCACCTTGTGATGCAAAACCCGTCATGCCCAAGGCAAGCGGTACCGCAATTGCCACAGCCGCAGCCCCGCCCAGCAGCAATTTTCTCCCCGGTGTCAGCCTCTGGCCGATGTGCCGGGCCATGATGTGAACGATCCGCCTCTTCAGGTCTGAGCCGATGATTCCCGATACGCAAACAACCGGCGATTTGACGCAGTGCTTGCAGACATTGAGAATCGCGTCGGCGTACTCGCGCGGCTCTCTGCCCTGCGCCAGCACGGATTCATCGCAGGCACGCTCACGTTCTTCGACCAGCCTCGCTCCAATCCACCAGACCAGCGGATAGAACCAGAAGACCGCTTCAACGATCATGTGGATCGCCGCCGTCAAGTTATCGCGTATTCGAATATGGCTTAGCTCATGCGCGAGAATCGCCTCTAGTTGAGGGCGCTCAAGGGTCTTGAAGATGCCTTCAGGCAAGAGCACTGTTGGCCGAAAGAATCCGATCACGCCGGGTTCGAGCAGTCCGGGAGAAGAGCGAACGGCAAGCGTTGCTGGAATGTCGATCGGCGTGCTGGCGCGGAGAGGAGCACGAACGCGGAGCCAGTCGCGCAGGCGCATCAAGGCGACGGCCGCAAATCCACATGCCCAAACGGCGAGAACCACGACCGTAACCCAATCGATTGCGTGCCTCGCTGCGGGCGCTAGAGTGATCGTGTCTGGGGAATGGCTGAGTGATCCGCACAATCGTGTCTGAGACAGCCGGCGAGGCGATCTCCGAGGCAATGTTCCCGGCTGCCAGCGAACCCCACAAGTGGTGACCGAGGCTCACCAACAGCGAAAATGGAATTAGGAACTTGACCGAGGCGCTAAGCCAAAGCCAGTAGCGAACCTGGGCTCGATTTTTGCGGAAGGCCAGCGTCAATAGGCCCACTGCAACCACAAACACCGTTGATTGCCACAAATGGTTCACCACTTCAGCGATCATTTCGGCTTACGCGTCCTTTCTGCTTGTGTTCGAGCTCAAGCTTCTTGATCGTCTTCTCCAACTCTCGAACGTCATCGAGTGTAAGCTTTCCGGCTTGGGCCAGTTCGGCCATCATGGGCTGAGCTCGCCCCCCAAAGAAACTCAAAATCTCGTCGAGCAACCGGTGGCGCGCGACGTCCCTCGGCACGATCGGCTCAAAAATATGCGCGTTGCTGATCTTCCGTACTCGGCGAACCGCTTTCTTACCCTCCAACCTGTACACGGTGGTCTGGACGGTGGTGTAAGCAGGGCGAGGTTCCGGAAACGACTCCTGGATCTCGCGAATGGATGCCCTCCCATTCGTCCACAGGGCCTCCAGGATTTGGAGTTCGAGCTTGGTTAGTTTCTGGCGGGCCATGGGCCTCCTACTATGTCGCGTCTAAATCTACTATACTGTAGTAGGTGTCCGAGAGTAAAATCCTGAATCTTTGCGGGACGCAGCCGAAACCTGTTGTATCTTTGCTTAAATTAGAGCACGCTAAATCTGTGAAGTTGTGGCTGGGAGCGGTGGCAATCGCAAGCGGTGCCGCAGCCGCCGAATGGGGTGTCACCATTGAATCAAGGCGCGACCACTTGGAGCGTAACGCAGCCGGGCCACCCCGCGCGCCATCGTACGTCCCTGTGGCTCGCGCGCGTCGATTGCGCCCGCTGGTCTCCGCTAGGCTCCTCAGCGAACGCCAAGCGAAAGTTAATAGCGAACCCGCGTCGAGTAGAACGCGAGCTAACTACCCGTCAATCCAGCAACTTCCATTTTTCTAATCGCGAACTTTCTGGGACTTGTGGCAATTGGACTGAGGTAATCCGAGGAGCCCGCTAGTGGCCACCCAAGCGCCGCCAGAATCGAAACCCATGCCCACGCGGATTGAATCGGACAGCATGGGGAAGATTGAGGTCCCCGCCGACCGCTACTATGGTGCGCAAACGGCCCGCTCGCTGATCCATTTCCACATCGGCGACGACACGATGCCGCCCGAGCTCATCCGCGCCTTCGGCATCCTGAAAAAAGCCGCCGCGCTCGTGAATCAGGATCTGGGCAAGCTTCCCTCAGAAAAAGCCAAGCTGATCGCTCAAGTCGCCGACGAAGTGATCGCCGGAAAGCTCGACGCGCATTTTCCTCTCCGCATTTGGCAAACCGGCAGCGGCACTCAAACCAATATGAATGCCAACGAGGTGATCTCCAATCGCGCCATCGAGATCGCCGGCGGCGTGATGGGCAGCAAAAAGCCGATTCATCCGAATGACGACGTGAATATGTCGCAGTCCTCGAACGATACGTTTCCGACGGCCATGCATATCGCCGCCGCTTCGCGCGTCGCCGAAGCGCTGATTCCGTCGGTCGAACGTCTGCACGACGCTCTCGATGCCAAAGCCAAAACGTTCGCGAATATCGTAAAGATAGGCCGCACGCATTTAATGGATGCCACGCCGCTCACCGTCGGTCAAGAAATGTCCGGCTGGGCTAGCCTGCTGGAACGCGATGTTGCGCGTCTGCGCGAAGTGCTCTCGGGCCTCTACGACCTCGCGATCGGTGGTACCGCCGTCGGCACGGGCCTCAACGCGCACCCGGAATTCGCGGACCGCGCCGCCAGGAAGATTGTCGAGCTCACCGGCCTGCCGTTCCGCTCGCATCCCAATAAATTCGCCGCGCTTTCCGCGCACGATGAAATCGTCTTTGCCAGCGGCGCGCTGAAAACCCTTGCCGCCTCTCTAATGAAGATCGCCAACGACGTCCGTTGGCTCGCTTCCGGCCCGCGCGCGGGACTCGGCGAACTTATTCTTCCAGAAAACGAGCCCGGCTCGTCGATCATGCCCGGCAAAGTGAATCCGACGCAGTCCGAGGCTATGACCATGGTTGCCGTGCAGGTCTTCGGCAACGACGCCGCCATCGGGTTTGCCGGATCGCAGGGCAATTTCGAGCTGAACGTATTCAAGCCGGTGATGATCTATAACTTCCTGCACTCAGTCCGCTTGCTCACCGACGCCTGCCGCTCTTTTACCGATCATTGCGTGCAGGGCATGGAAGTGGATACGCAGCGCATCGAGCAGTATGTGAAGAACACTCTAATGCTCGTTACCGCGCTAGCTCCCAAAATTGGATATGAGAAAGCCGCCGCGATCGCTAAGAAAGCGCATCACGAACACACGAGCCTTCGCGACGCTAGTCGCGAGCTCGGCTATATCTCGGAGCAAGAATTTGACCAAATTGTGCGCGCGGAAAAAATGACCAAGCCAGGAAATGTTTCGTAAACGCCTTGCCTGTTTCATTCCGGCACATATCTAGGAATATTTGTGCGCGACGTATCACTTTGAGTGCTCGACGAATTGACGATTCTTATTTCTCGCACATGTGCCTCGCGAGTATGAAAAATCCCTTTGACTCGCGCGCACCTCTTCATTAAATTCGCATTCCCTTTGGGAACCTCTCGCACTTTCCCCCTTCCGCAGGAGTTCTTATGCTTATACTCGTTGCGGAAAACGACCCGGCGCTCGGCACATATCTCGAGCGCGGATTCAATGCCGAGCACTACGCCGTCGATCTTGCGGTAGACGCCGAGCAAGCCACAAATCGCGCCCTCGCGCACAAGTACGACGCCGCAATCCTGGACCTGAACTTTGCGCAGTCCGAAGGTCTCGATGTGCTGCGGAGCATTCGCGTCAACTGCCAGGATTTGCCCATCCTGATCCTCGCCAATCAGGCTCGCCCGGAAGAGCGTGCGCAGGTTCTCGATCTTGGCGCGGACGATCTGCTTTTGAAGCCCTTCGCCTTTTCAGAGCTTTCGGCGCGGGTAAGGGCCCTCTTGCGCCGCGGTGGACGCGCTCCGGATGTAGTGCTACGCGTGGACGACCTGGAACTAAATCGCGTGGAGCACTGCGTGAAGCGCGCGCAAAAGAAGATCGAGCTAACGCCCAAGGAATTCGCGCTGCTGGAGTATCTAATGCGCAATTGCGGGCGGCGCGTGACCCGCGCGGAAATCATCGAGCACGTCTGGAACCTGAACTTTGACACCATGACCAACGTGGTCGACGTGTACATCAATTACGTTCGCAAAAAGGTGGACGCGTCGGCCGGACACAAGCTGATTTACACGATCCGCGGCGTCGGATATCAACTGCGCTCTCCGATTGCGGCGAGCGCGCCCGTAGCACCGCACGCGGCTGCGCCGATCGCTTCCAATTAAAGGCCCAGGAATTGTCGCTTAGGTTGAGGAGGATTGAATGTCAGCAGCCAGCCAAGCAATTGCAAGCAGAAGCGCCAGCCGAGTTTTGGTGGCCAGTCCGCGCGCGGAATTTCGCAAGGACGTCCTGAAATCCCTTCCGCCGGCCACGTGCGGAGCGGAAGAGGCAGCGGGTGGCGCGGACGCCTTGCTCAAGCTCAGCGAACAGGATTTTCGTACGCTGCTGCTCGATCCGCGGCTAGACGACTTGGACGTCAACGAACTGGTGGAAACGATTCATTCGCGCCATCCCGCGGTCAACGTGGTGGTACTCGACCGTGAATCGCACAATGAGCAATTGACGTTTGATCTGGCAGGCAATTCCGCAGCTGAACAGTCGACGCAAGAAACGGAGCCGAGGCAATCTGAAAACGTGGATGCGGCGATTGTTTCCGACGCTTTACCGGTTTGCTCGTATTTGCCGGAGGAAGCACAGCAGCCTGAACGACATGAATCCGCGCTCAGCGAGCCCTTGCCGGACATGATCGGGACCAGCCGCACGATGCAGCAGATCTGCAGGTTGGCGCGTTTGGTCGCGCCCCGCAGCACCGCCGTACTGATTGTGGGCGCCACCGGCACGGGCAAGGAACTAGTAGCTCGCGGCATTCACGCGCTCAGCCGCCGTAGCCGCGGTCCGTTCGTGGTGGTCAATTGCGCGGCGATCCCCGAGAGTTTGCTGGAGGCGGAACTTTTTGGATTCACGCGCGGCGCGTTCACCGGCGCATTCCAATCGCGGCTGGGCCGCATCCACGCGGCGCATGGCGGAACGCTATTGCTCGATGAAGTCGGCGAGTTGCCGCTGAGCATGCAGGCGAAACTTCTGCGGTTCGTGCAGGAAGGCGAAGTACAGCGGCTGGGAAGCGCGGACTTGTTCCGCGTGGATGCGCGGCTGATCGCGGCCACCAACGCGGACTTGCTGCAGCGGGTCCGCGAAAAACAATTTCGCGAAGATCTGTATTACCGGCTCTCGATTTTTCCGCTGAATCTGCCGCCCCTGCGCAATCGAACGGAAGACATCTTGCCGCTTGCGGAACACTTTTTGGAAACGCTGAGCCAGCAGAGCGCGCTGCCGCGAAAAAGTCTGAGCCTCGAAGCGTCGCGGCTGCTGCGCGCGCATTGCTGGCCGGGCAACGTACGCGAGTTGCAGCACTCGATCGAGCGTGCGTTCGTGCTGGCCGATGGCCACGCGCAGATTCGAGCCGAAGACTTCAGCATGCCGGCGGCTTCCGCCTAATAGTTATAAATTTCTAAGGCCCGCGCGGCCTGCATGGACCCAATTTTGCATGGGTCTATGCGCCATGCCGGAATCCGCAATTCGCAACAGCCCGGTCCGCCGGGAGAAGCAAGCGCGCCGAACGCCGCGGCAGAAAATTGCAACGAGAAGGACGCTCGAGCGCGCGTTCCAGAATTTCACGCACGCCGCCGACTCGCTACAAAAATCCTACGCACAGTTGCAGGGTGAAGTGCTGCGGCTGCGCTTCGATCTGGAGCGCACGAACCGCGACTTGGCGTCGAGCGTAGAAGAGAACGCGCGCATGCGCCGGTATCTCGGCCAGGTTCTAGAAAGCCTGCCATGCGGAGTGCTGGTAGTTACAACCGATGGCGAAGTGCGCATGGCCAATCCCGAAGCGCGGCGGCTGCTTTCGCTTACTTCCGGCCATCCAGCAGATGACGCGGCTGGGCTGGCGCTGCCGCAGGAAATTGTCCAGCAGGCCCTCGACTTGTGCCGAAAATCGTCGACGCCCGCCACTTTGGAATACGCGATTCTGGCGGCTTCAGGCGAGCGGATCGTTGGTCTCGTTTGCGCTGTGCTGGGCGATGCCGACGGAGAAGGACTGAGCGGCGAATCGGTGCTGCTGCTTCGCGATGTGACCGAGGAGCGAAAGCAAGCAGCCGAGCGCGAATCAGCGCGACGCAAGGAGTCCCTGGCGGAAATGGCCACTTTGCTGGCCCACGAAATTCGCAACCCTCTTGGCAGCCTGGAACTGTTCGCCGGACTTTTGGCTGACGCGGCTGCCACGCAGCCGGATCTGCGGCGTTGGACGGACCACATCCAAGCGGGACTTCGCGGTCTCTCTGCAACCGTCAACAACGTCCTTCAGTTTCACAGCCAGCCTGATGCGCAATTGACCGACGTGAATTTAGGCCGCCTAATGCGCGAATCCGTCGAGTTTCTGCGGCCCCTGGCGCGGCAAGCCGGGCTAAAAATTGACCTGCAAAACTCGCTCGGGGAATTGGAAATTCCGGCGGACGCCCACCGATTGCAGCAAGTGTTTTTCAATCTGGCGCTCAATGCGTTTCGTGCCATGTCCGTGGGAGGAACGCTTTCGATACGGCTGCAGTGGGCAAACTTTGAGCAGCTCAATGAAGTGCGTATTTCGTTTGAAGACACCGGTCGCGGGATCGCTCCGGAACACCTGGCAAAAATATTCGAGGCTGGTTTCTCCACGCAACCTGGCAATCCAGGCATCGGGCTTTCGGTATGCCGCACGGTCGTGGAGCAGCATCACGGGACAATCTCGGCAACGAGCGAGGTGGGCAAAGGCGCCACTTTCTGCGTGATCGTGCCGCGAGTGGTGGTGGCTTCCCAAACGAGCCGAGGTTTGCTGAGCGAGGGACTGAGCGTCGGGAGAAGCGCATGAGCCGCGTTCTAGTTGTTGATGACGAAGCACCGATGCGCACCGCGCTGGAGGCGCATTTCGCTCGCGATGGTTGGGACGTGACCACGGCGTACGGCGCGCGCGACGCACTGGAAAAGTTCCGGCGCGCTCCTTGTCCGCTAGTGATTAGCGACATGCGCATGCCCGATGGCGATGGGCTAGGCGTGATGCGCGGGATGCGCGAAGTGGCGCCGCAAGTGGGTGTTGTGTTTTTGACTGCCTATGGGTCCGTGCCGGATGCGGTGCGCGCGATGCGCGAAGGCGCTTGCGACTATTTGGTGAAGCCGGTGTGTTTCGAGCAGCTGAAGGAAGCAACGCGGCGGGTGCTGGCGCGTTCTACGCCGGCGTCGAAGGAAGCCGCAGAAAGCGCGCTGGTTGGGAGTTCGCCGGCGCTGAAAGAGTTGCTGGAGCGGGCACGGCAGGTCGCTCGTACGGATATGGACGTCCTGATCTCAGCCGAAAGTGGCACCGGGAAGGAGCTACTGGCGCGGCTGATACATCAGGCGAGCGACCGCCGGAACCGCGCGTTCGTGGCGGTAAACTGCGCGGCTTTTCCAGAATCGCTGCTCGAGAGCGAACTTTTCGGATACGCTCGCGGTGCGTTCACGGGCGCGGTGACCGGCAAGCCCGGAAAATTCGAGTTGGCGCACGGTGGAACTTTGCTGCTCGATGAGATTGGTGAAATGCCGTTGCCGCTGCAGCCGAAATTGCTGCGGGTCTTGCAGGAGCGGGAAGTGGACAGGTTGGGCGAGACGCGCACTGTGCGCGTGGACGTGCGCGTGATCGCGACCACGAACCAGCCGCTGGCGCGGTTGGTTGAGGAAGGTAAGTTTCGCGCCGATCTTTTTTACCGGCTCAACGTAGTCCCGTTCACCATTCCACCGCTGCGCGAACGGCACGGCGACGTGCCGCTGCTGGTCGAGCATTTCCTGCGAAAATACGCCGCAGACGGGCGCGCCGAGGCGCCTCGTTTTTCTCCCGCATTGATGGAGCAGTGGGAGGCGCACGACTGGCCGGGGAACGTTCGCGAACTGGAAAATCTGGTGCGGCGAGCGATTGCGTTGCATTCGGGAGGGGAAGTGGGATCGGAGTTCTTCAATTCCGTGTCACCAAGAACGGGTGAGCCGCGCGAGGCGACGCCCGCCCGTCCTGACAGCTTGCGTGCAGAGTCAGCAGGATCATTGCGCGACATGGAGCGGCAGTTATTGGTCGCCACACTCAAAGCCGAGGGCGGAAACCGCACACGGGCGGCCCGCGCTCTGGGAATTTGTCCGCGCACGATGCGCAACAAAATCCGGGAATACGGATTGCCACCGCGAACGTACCAACGCGCGAGCGATAGGTTGTCTTCCGCTCTGGAGGGAAACGCGCATGAGCTTAATTGACACGCCGTACGTTCCATTTCTCGAGCGCTATTTAGATCTAGCGTCGTTTCGCGAAACGCTGGTCTCGGCCAACCTGGCGAACATCGACACGCCGGGGTACCAGACGATGGACGTCTCGTTTCAGAGCGAGCTTGCTTGGGCCAGCACGGAAGATTTTTCCAGACCGTTGCGCCCGGTGGTGCGGCCGGTGTACGGGCTGATCGAGCGGCCGGACGGAAACAACGTGAGCCTGGATCGAGAAGGCATGCTGCTGGCTCAGACGCAGCTTGAATACAAGACCGCGATCGAGCTGATCCGCGCGCAGTTTCGCCGGATTCTGGGCGCGATCAACGACGGGAATGAATCATGAACCTTTTTGGAGTGATGACCATCAGCGGCACGGCACTGCTGGCCGAACGCGAGCGCGCGGAAATCGTGGCCAGCAACCTGGCTAACGTCGAAACCACGCGCACGCCGGCAGGCGGACCCTATCAGCGCGAGCATGTGGTGTTTGCGGCGATGCGGCCAATGGGCATGCCGTTCGGTGTGCAGCTTGCGTCCATGGTGGATTTCAGCGCGCGCGGAGTGCAGGTAGCTGGAGTAGTGCCCGATGCCGCGCCGCCGATTCGGCGCTACGAGCCGGGGCATCCGGACGCGGACGCTCAGGGATATGTGGAGATGCCTGCTATTAATCCCGTCGAGGAGGAAGTGAACTTGATGAGCGCGGCGCGTTCGTATCAGGCGAATATTTCAGCGGTGCAAGCGACGAAAAACATGATCGCGTCGGCGCTGGAGATTCTGGCGTGATTGCCACGCCGCAAAGGATTCATAGGTGAGGTGAACGATGACGAACCCCATCCCAGGATTTTCGTCCATGCCGCTGGTGAACGGACCCGGAGGCGCAGCGGCCGGCAATACCATCAGCGGTGTTGGCGGTCCCGGAGATGGTCCGGATTTCTCGCAAACGCTCGACGGAATGATGAGCCAAGTGGCCGACATGCAGACCAGCGCGCAGGCCCAGGTAGTGGACCTGCTGCAGGGAAACGGGCAGGACGTGCATTCGGCAATGATCGCGGTTGAAAAGGCGGATTTGTCGTTTCAATTGATGATGCAGGTGCGCAACAAAATCATTCAGGCTTACCAGACGATTTCGCAGATGCCGTTCTGAGGATCGGCGCCGCGAAATCAATTCAGAAGGCTTTCGTTAGGATTCCGTCGCGACCGGCGCCGTCGGAACCAGACGAGCAGCCACTAGCACACGCGGCAGGGTTTTCCCGAACTGTCCGAATCGAAACAGCCGGGCGAACCAGGCACCGTGGACAAGTTTCTAAAACAATTGACAGCGTTCCTGCGCGGGATGACGCCGCGACAGAAGATGTTATTGGCTGCGGGCGCGGCGGCCGTGCTGATCGTGCTGGGCGTTTTCGCACGGCTCAGTCAAACCGCCGAGTTCAAGCCGCTCTACGCCGGATTGCAACCATCGGACGAGCAATCAGTGGTGCAGAGCCTGGCCTCCAAAAGTATTTCCTACCAGGTATCTCCTGACGGCACCAGTGTGAGCGTGCCGGCGGACGAACTCGACAAAGCGCGACTCGAACTCGCCGCCGAAGGCTTACCGCAGTCCGGCCGGCTAGGGTTTGAAATTTTCGATAAGCAGAATTGGACGGAAAGCGATTTCACCGAGCAGGTCGATTACCAGCGAGCTCTCGAAGGGGAATTGGAGCGCACCATTCAGACGCTCGGGGATGTGCAATCGGTGCGCGTGCATCTGGTCCTGCCGCACGATTCGCTGTTTAGCGACCGGGAGCGTCCGGCTAAAGCGGCCGTGGTAATGAAGCTTCGCGGCGGCGGATTGACGGATCAGGAGGTGAATGCCGTCACCCACTTGGTGGCGAGCGCGGTGGACGGGCTGACGCCGGACAACGTCACACTGATCAGTGCCGACGGCATGACGCCAATCGTAGCCAAAGGGCACGACGGAATTCACGGCATGGATTCGTCGATGGATCTGGAGGCGGCGCTCGCGGAAAAGGTAGTGGCCACGCTCACCCCGGTGGTGGGACAAGGCCACGTGAAGGCTAGCGTGACGGTGGCATACGATCCGAGTTCGGGCGACACCACGCAGGAAACGTACGATCCTGCCAATCCGGTGCTCGTTTCCGAGCAAGTGCAGGAAGAAAACTTTGGCGGGCACCCACCGGAGGGAATTCCGGGAACGACGAGCAACGTCCCGAGCTCGCCTGGAAATTCCGCCGCCCCAAATAAGAACGGAAATGGCGCAAGCAAAAGCCCTTCGACGAATAGCAGACCAGTCGAAAAGGCGAATCCGGCAAACCCGATGATAGCGGCCTCATCCGAATCCGAGGGCCAGCGCAGCGACAGCCGCACGTACGCAGTGAGTAAAACAATGCGGCATACGATTGACCCGCCGGGCCGAATCGACAACGTGGACGCGGCCGTGCTGGTGGACGACGTGATTGAGCAGCAGAAAGACGCCAAGGGGCAGATGCACGAGGTGCGGCGGGCGCGGACTCCGGAAGAAATGAAACAGATCGAGGATTTAGCGCGCGCGGCGGTGGGCTTTGATGCGGCGCGTGGCGACGTCCTATCCGTCGAGAACGTCCCATTCGTTACGCCCCCGGTAGAGACGCCTACGCCGCTGCCGATCGTGCAGCGGGTGCGCATTTTGGCCGAGCAGTGGATTTGGCTGGTGCGCTACATCGTGCTGCTGCTCTTGTTCGGCTTGTTATATTTGCTGGTACTGCGTCCGGTGACGAACCAGTTGATCGAGGCGCTGCGGCAAGGCGGGCGCGCAGGCGTTCCAGCGCTGGCTGGCGCCGGTGGGGGCGAACTCGTGTCGGGTTTGAGCGAGAGCACCGCGGCGTTTGGAGGGTCCGAACTGGACCGGGAGCTAAGCCAGAGCAATTCGGACGTGGATCGCGTGGTGCGCATGAAGAAACACTTAACTGACCGCGTGAAACAAGAACCTGTGGCCGCGAGCCAGTTGGTGCGCACATGGATTAATCAGAAGAGGGACCACTGATGGCCGCGTCCGAAGCGGAAGTATCAGGACTGCAGAAGGCCGCCATTTTACTGATCCTCTTGGGTGAGGACGCGGCCACGGCCATCTACCGTCACCTGAACGAAACCGAACTGCAGCAGATTACCAAACAGATCGCGTCGCTGCAGTCCGTGCCGCCGGAAATCGCCAGCGAGGTGCTCACGGAATTTCACCGATTGACACTTACGCAAGAATCCATTGCCGCAGGCGGAATCGAAGTGGCGTCGAAGATGCTAACGCAAGCGTTTGGCGAGCCGGCGGCGAAGGCTCTGCTGGAGCAAGTGGTCGCGGCGCACGAGGAAACCACGCAGCTTTTCGACTCGCTACAAAAAACCGACCCGCAGCAGCTGGTAAAGTTCGTGGAGTCGGAGCACCCGCAGACGATCGCCATGGTGCTGGCGCACATGGGGACGAAAACAGCGTCATCGCTGCTGGTCCTGCTGCCGGAAAAGCTGCGCGGACACGTAGTGAAGCGGCTGGCCGAGATGCAGGCCTTTTCCCCGGAGATGGCGCAGAAAATATCGCAGGTGCTGCACCGCAAAGTGGAGTCGCTCGGCGATCAGGTGCGGCGTTCCTATGGCGGAGTGAAAATCGCGGCGGAGATGCTGAATCGCATCGATCCTACCGTCAGCAAATCGATTCTGGAAAACGTGGAATCGGAAGACGCCAAGTTGGCGCTCAACATTCGCAACAGCATGTTCACGTTCGAGGATCTGCTGAGCGTGCCGGAAAATGGGATTCGGGATTTGCTGTCGAGCGTCGATAAGAAAACGCTGGCGACGTCGTTGAAAGGCGCTCCAGAAGATTTGAAGAACCATATTTTCAAGACCATGTCGTCGCGCGCCGTGGAAATGCTGAAGGAAGACATGGAAGCGCTAGGGCCGGTGCGCGCACAGAGCGTGGTGCAAGCGCAGCAGGAGATCGTGCAATCGGCGCGCAGCTTGGAAGCCGAGGGAAAACTGGTGCTGAATAATGACCAGCAGGAAGCGTACATCGTCTGAGGTACGAGGCGCCGATCCAGCCGCGCCGTTCGTCTATCACCCGGCGCCGGGATGGAAGCCGCCGCGCGAAGATCCGGCCGCAGCAATAGCAATCTTGACGGCTTCAGGCGCCGCGGTACTCTCCGCCCAGCCCGCGCCCAACGCGCCTAGCGCAGAAGAGCAGAGTCGCGCACGGGAAAAGCAAGCGTGGGAGCGCGGATTCCAGGAGGGCGCGGCGAAGGCTCGCGCGGAATCCGACGTCGAATCTACAAAACAACGTGATGCCGTGGCCGAAGCTCTGCGCGGGTTCGCACAACAACGCGGAGAGTACTTTCGCCGCGTGGAAGCGGAAGTGGTGGGCCTGGCCCTGGCGATTGCGCGCAAGGTGCTGCGGCGCGAGGCGCAAATCGATCCGCTGCTGCTCTCAGGAATGGTTCGCGTGGCTCTCGAAAAAACGGCCGCGAGCCAGAACGTCCGCTTGCGCGTACACCCGTCGCAAATCGATGCGTGGCGTGAACACCTCGCGGCGCTTGGGGATCTGGGCATCGAACCGGAACTATCCGGAGACGCGACGCTCGAACCGAATCAGTGCCAGATCGAGACGGAAATGGGCGTGACGGAACTGAATCTCGAAACGCATCTCAAGGAAATCGAGCAAGGTCTCTTCGACCTACTGGCGCAAAGGCCCACGCCCAAATGACGCAATCCGCTCCGCTCCTCGATCCATTTTTTCGCCGGCTCGATCAGGTTTCCGTTTGGCGCTCCACGGGCCGTATCAACAAAGCTGTCGGTTTTCTGGTTGAATCGGAGGGGCCGTGCTGTTCCGTGGGCGAATGCTGCGAAATCGTAGGCGCGGACGGCCACCCACGAGAAGGCGAAGTGGTTGGATTTCGCGGACGCACGGTGCTCTCGATGCCGCTCGAACGACCGGAAGGAATTCGCTTCGGCGACCGGGTGATCACGCATGGAATTCATCCGGTGCTTCCGGTTGGTGATGAACTTCTCGGACGCGTGATCGACGCGATGGGCCGTCCGCTTGATTCCCTCGGCGGATATCGCGCCCCCGATTATCGCGCGCTGCATGGCGCGGCCCCCCAGCCACTTGACCGCACGCCGATTCACGAGCCGCTGGGATGTGGCATTCGCGCGATTGACGGAATGCTTTCCTGCGGACGCGGCCAGCGCATCGGAATCTTCGGCGGCAGCGGAGTAGGGAAAAGCACGCTCGTGGGCATGATGGCGCGCGGCACTTCGGCAGACCTAACGGTCGTCGCGCTAGTGGGCGAGCGGGGGCGCGAGGTGCGAGAGTTTTTAGAGGACTCACTGGGCGCCGAAGGACGCAAGCGGTCGGTTGTGGTGGTCGCCACTTCAGATCAATCGCCGTTGCTGCGATTGCGCGCCGCGCTTGTGGCGACCGCCGTTTCGGAATATTTCGCGGCGCGCGGGCGGCATGTGCTGTTGGTGGTCGATTCGCTCACCCGATTTGCCATGGCACAGCGCGAAGTGGGCCTGGCCGCTGGTGAGCCTCCGACGGCGAAAGCCTATACGCCTTCCGTTTTTTCCCTGTTAGCGCAACTCGTGGAACGCGCGGGGCACTTCGGGTCCGGTAGCATCACCGCGTTTTACAGCTTACTGATGGAAGGTGACGATCAGCAGGACCCGCTCGTCGATGCCGTACGCGCGCTGCTCGACGGCCACATCGTTCTCGACCGGCGATTGGCGGCGCGAAATCACTACCCGCCCATCTCCGTGCTCGATAGTCTCAGCCGCCTGCTCGACGCTGTGTGCACTCCGGAGCAGCTCAACAAAATTCAGCGGGTGCGGCAGTTGATGGCTGCTTACGCGGCTTCGGAGGATCTAATCCGCGTGGGCGCCTATCAAAGGGGCACGGACGCTACGCTCGACAAAGCTCTGGAAGCGATGCCGGCAATCAACCGTTTCCTCTGCCAGAAAAAGTCCGATCTCTGCACGTTCGAAGAATCCCGAGCGGCGCTTCTTGCCATCCCCGCATAACCATGCCATTTCAATTTACGCTGCAGCCTGTGTGGCGGCTCCGGGCGAGTTTGGAACGAATCGAGCGGTTGCGCTTGCTGCAGATCGCGGCGGCCATCGTGCAAGTGCAAAATGAAATTGGCGCGTTGGTTCGCGAGTCGGAGGCGGCGCGGCAAAGATTGCGCGAGCGATTGGCCAGGGGCTCCTCCGGTGTGGAAATTCAATTCGAGGCTGCGTGTGAAGCGGCGCGATTGAATTATCGCCGCACGCTCGATGCGCGTTTGGCGATTCTTCGCGGGAAACACCAAGCGCAAAAAGTTGCCTACCGAAACGCACGCCAAAAGCGCGAAATTCTGGAAAATCTGCGCGAGCGGCAGTTCCACGAATATCTTCGCGAGCAGGCCCGGCGCGAACAGCGCGTGCAGGACGAACTGTATCTTCTGCGCCACGGTAATCCACTCGCTGAATAAAGTTTGCCGGGCCACGTCGGCAATTCTTGCCGCTTCGTCGTTCCTTTCCTGAGCGTCCGAAGTGTTTCGCACGGCCTCAGTGGCCTCAAGACCCGCGATTACAACAACATCGAACCACAATCGGTACTTCCGGCTCGGTAGTGCGAGTTCGGCCTGGGCCTTGCATCGGGTCCGATGACCGATGGATCGCCCATGCTGACTATCGCCGCTCAAGCCGCGCCCCAAGATGCCGCCGCGGCGCCGTCGTTTGGCGCTCGATCTGCGGCGCCCGCGCAGCCCGGCTCGTTCGATTCAGTGCTTTCGTCAAAAACAGCGGCGCATGAAAGCGCGGCATCCTCCTCGCCCAAGGGATCCTCGTCCATCCCGAATGGCAATCGAGCGACGCCTTCGCATGACAAGCCTCACGGACCGGCGTCGGCAGCATCCGCGACCCAAACAAACCCGGCAATCGCCGCTCCGGCACAACCAGAGGCGGTGGTTCAGGCCTCGCCAAAGAACGCTTCGACCGGCGCCGATTCGGTCGACGGAAGCACGCCAATTTCCGCCGAAAGTGAAAAGCTGGTCGAATCGCCGTCAGCAGGTGCGTCAGCGTCTGCTTGGATCGGTGGCTTGGACGAGCCGCAGGCCGCGCTTGCAGCGCAATCAAGCGCTCTCGAGTCCCCAGATTCTCAATCATCCGATCCAATGAAATCGCACTCGTCTGATCCTGCACGAGATTCGCAGACGCAATCTGCACCTGCATCGGTTGCGCCGGATTCGGCGCTGCTGGTTGCATCGCAGAATTCCGCGATCACCGACGGACAGCTTTTCACTCAAGATCTTCCGGCGGGCCCGGCAGTCGATTCACAAACGGTGCTTTGCGCGACCGCAACTTCCGGGCGCGCCGAAGCGTCATCGAGTGCCGCTGGACGCGCACCGGATGCGTCAGGAATTACGACCTCGCACGCGAATTCGGCAGGTCTCGAGCCACAGGCTTCCGGAATCAATGCGGGGGCAACAGATGTCCAGAATTCGCAATCAGCGCGCGCCGAAGATTCGAAAAGCAATCCCACGAACGCAGCGAGCACAGCGGTCACGTCGAACGCGCCTCGTTTACAATTCGTGCCGCTTGATGCATCGACCGTACTGCAGAACCAAGGCGTCAGTGTTTCATCGTCCAGCCACGGCACGTTGCAATTGACGGCATCCGATTCGGCAAAGACGGTTTCCGCGCCCGCAGATGCTTCGGGCTCAAGCCATACAGGCTCAGACGGTCAGTCCAGCGATCCAAAATCTTCGGATTCCAATTCAGCCGCCGCGCAGACCGCCGGGCTTGCGCAAACGGCTGTTGGCGGACCACTGCATGCGCCGGCCGGCCCCTCCGTTTCGACGGAAGTGCCGGCCAGCCCATCAGCGGCGACGGCTTCGCCGTCGGCTCTTACTCCCTCGAATTCATTGGTGTCGATTGCCTCGCGGCCTGCGCCGCTGCCGCCCGCTGCGCCTTCGTCGTTGAACGACGCCGTGCAAGCGAGCCAGCTGTATCAACATGTCGGCGGCGCCGAAATGCACATCGTCATGAGCACGGACTTGCTCGGCGCGGTGGACGTCCACGCTGTGGTGCGCCAGAGCACCGTTTCGGCAACGATCGGTGTGCAACGCCCCGAGGTGCAGTCGCTGTTGGCGAGCGATCTGCCATCGCTGCAGCACGCGCTTTCCGAACATAGTCTGCATGTCGAGCAGATATCCGTTTTCGGCGGTTCTACCGGAAACCAAATGGATATGGGCAGGCAGTCTCCGCAAAACCAGCGCAGTTGGCAATCGCCACTCACGCCGTCAAGTGCGCCAGGTTACGAAGGCGACTCGATCGTCGCGAGATCTGTAGGGAGCTCCACAATCGCCGTCTCGGCAGGGAACTATGCCGAGGGGCGCTTGAGCATTCACGTGTAGCGAATTGCGAGCAAAGGAGAAAAGCGATGTCATCAATCGGTGCGGTGAATCCATTCCAGCCGCAGGCGGCGGACGCCACGAGCAACTCGACCAATTCATCGAATTCGTCGTCATCCAGCAATGAATTGACGGGCGACTCCTTCATTCAACTTTTGACCGCGCAGCTTCAGGCCCAGGATCCGTTGAACCCGACTGATCCGACCACTTTCGTCACACAGCTGGTGCAGTTCAACCAACTCGAACAGCTGATCGACATCAATCAAACTTTGTCGCAGTCTGCGCAGCCTGCGGCCACAGACCAAACTCAACCCACTAGCTCGGCGGCAAACGTGACGTCACGGCAGCCAGCTGGAACTTCAATCCTATAGGAGATAGAACATGCCATCTTTTGCGACAGCCTTGTCCGGACTGAACGCCGATTCTCAGGATCTTTCAGTGATTTCGAATAACCTGGCGAACCTGAATACCACGGCATTCAAAAGCGCCGCCGCTTCGTTTCAGGATTTGTTTTACCAGCAGATAGGGAGCAGCGGCGACGGCAACCCGCTCGAGGTCGGCGCTGGAACGCAGGTCGGTTCAGTGCCGGCCAACTTCACGCAGGGCAACACCGAGTCCACGGGCGTTCCCACGGACTTGGCGATTCAAGGCGATGGCTTCCTGATCGGCGTCAACAATGGCCAGGAGGTTTACACGCGCGCGGGGAATTTGTCTCTCACGGCCGATGGACTGCTGGTAACGCCGGACGGCTCTGAGATCCAAGGCTTCTCAGCCGTGAACGGTGCCATCAGTCCCAGCCAGACTCCCGGACCTCTGACTATTGCGACGGGCTTAATCAATCCGCCTAAAGCGAGCGCCAACGCGCAGCTCAGCGTCAATTTAGATTCGGGTACGGCCGTGGGCGGCACGTTCAGCACGCCTCTCACCGTTTATGACTCGCTCGGCGCGTCACACGTGGTCACATTCACATTCACGAAAACCGCCGCTAATGCCTGGAGCTATTCGGCCACCATTCCGGCGGCGGATGTAACTGGATCCGCGGCTCCGGTGGTGATCGCTAGTGGAACTGGCGCCACCGGTTTGACGTTCAACGGCGCGGGCCAGCTTACTGCCCCGGCCGGACCTATATCCATGTCGGCAGCGAACCTCGCCGACGGTGCTAATACGCTCGCGTTCAAGTGGGATTTAAGCGATGCCAATGGCAACGGCCTGCTCACCCAGGTTTCCGGGCCATCGTCAACTTCCGCCACGCAGCAGGACGGCTTTGCCAGCGGCTCGCTGGTGAGCTTCAGCATCGGCTCCGATGGCACCATTCAAGGCACCTTCAGCAACGGCCAAACGCAGGCGCTCGGGCAAATTCTGCTTGCCACGTTTGCCGATGAACAGGGTTTGAGCCGCGTCGGCGCAAATGAGTTCGTCGCCAATTTGGCTTCCGGTGCGCCAAGCGTAGGCGCGCCCGGGACGGGAGGCCGCGGCACGCTTTCAGGTGGCGCGCTCGAGCAATCCAACGTGGACATTTCCACCGAGTTTGCCAACCTGATCCTGGCTCAAAGCGGATTCCAGGCCAATGCAAAGGTGGTAACAACTCTGGACACGATCACGCAAGATACGATCAACATGATCCAGTAAAAGGCAAAAAGCTGCGCGCTCGCATTCGCGCGAATCAAAGCTCGCGCGTATACGGCGATCGCGAGATTCTCTTCATTAGATTCTTTTTAGCTGACGCGTGAGAAGGTGCGGTGCCGTCAAATCTCCGCGCCGTCTTGCGTGCGACATCTTGCATAAACCCCGGCAGTAACGGCGGTTGCGCGTTGTTTCGCGCGGCGGCAAAGATTTTCGGGTGCACCGGCCCTTCGGTTTGCCAATTGCATATCCCTCGGCGAAGCCATGGCCCAAGCCCCTGTTGCAGCGCCCGAAGCGCCGAAGAAGTCGAAGAAAAAGCCTCGCGGCAAGAAAATGTTGCTGGTGGTTGTGGTGCTGCTTTGCGCCGGACTCGCCGCCGGTGGGTGGCTCTGGCACGGTTCCGCCTCATCGCGGAACAAACCTGCGGACGCAAACGTCAGCGCGGTGAAATCCGTTCTGCACCTCGAAAGCTTCGTTGTGAACTTGCAAGGCGGTGATTCGGACACCGGTTATCTCCGCGTGGGCATCGATCTGGGATTGGGCGTCGCCGCGCAGGGCGATGGCGAAAAAGACGTGATCGCGCCTTTGCGCGACACCATTCTTACCGTTTTGGGAACTCAGAATGTGGGCGACCTGTTGACGCCCGCGGGCAAGGCAAAACTGAAAGACCAGATCCTTGCGGCCATTCAACAGCGGCTTCCCGACATCCAGTGCCGCGACGTTTATTTCACCGAATTTCTGGTGCAGCACTAAGCCATGGCGCCGTCCACTACCACAGCTGTCGTCGAACCATCTGTGCACCCCGCCCCGCCCGTGCACGCTGCGCCGCCGACGCCCGCCGCGACAGCTTCCGATCCCTGGGCTGGTTTTCTGCACGTTTCGATGATCGTCGCTGTCGACGCGACCATCGTCGGCTTGACGGTTCGCGAACTGTTTCGCCTGGAGAGAGGTTCGATCGTCGCCACCGCGCAACTGGTTGAATCGAACGTGCCTTTGAGAGCCGGTGGATCGCTGATTGGATGGGGCGAGTTTCAGGTTGTCGGAGAAAAGCTGGCCGTGCGCGTAGCGGAGTTGGCCTGAGTATCGTCCATGACGCTAAAAGCAAAAATCGCAATGGAACCGCAAAGCGTTCCCATTTCGCGGGCCTCCGCTTTCGATCTGTTGCGCTCGGTGTTCGCGCGGCTCTCCAGCCTTGGCATCAGCCGCGTGTGGCGGCGTAACGCGCGCGGCTTGCGCGTTTGCGAGACGCTTTCTCTCGGGAATCGCGGCTACATCGCCGTGGTCAGTTACCGGCGGCAGGAGTTTCTCGTCGGCGGCACCACAAATTCGATTGCGCTGCTGGCGCAGCTCTCCACTGCGTCCGAGGCAGAGCAGAAGAGTCTGGAGGACGACGATCCGACGCGCTGATGCGCAGCCGCCGGCTCGCGGGCCCATGAAATGTTCCGCGCTGATCACACGCCTTTCTATCGCCACCGCGGCTTTCGTCGCGTGGCCCGTGTCCGCCTGGGCGCAGACGCAATCGCTGCCCGCGCTTCCGCTGCGCCTTCCGCCCATTTCTGACAGTTCCACATGGACCATCGTCGTGGTCCTCACACTGCTCACGGTGTTGCCGGCGCTGTTGCTTTCCATGACGCCATTCGTGCGCATCCTGATCGTGTTTCACTTTCTGCGTCAGGCGCTCGGCACGCAGGACACGCCCAGCAACCAGACGCTCATCGGCCTGGCGCTGTTTCTGACGTATTTCGTGATGCAGCCCGTGGGCGTGCAAATCAATCGCGTGGCTATCGCGCCGCTCGAAGCGCATCGCATCACCGCCATGCAGGCGCTCGATCGGGGCTCCGTTCCGTTACGCGATTTCATGCTCCGGTTTACGCGCGAGAAGGATCTCGCCCTGCTTACCGACATGGCGCAGATTCCGCGCCCACGCGAGCCTTCCGACCTGCCCATGCGCGTGGTGATTCCTGCGTACATATTGTCCGAAATGAAAGCGGGATTTCAGATTGGGGCGGTGTTGTTCTTGCCTTTCATGGTGGTGGACATGGTGGTTGCGGCCATCACCACGTCGGTCGGAATGCTGCAACTTCCACCCGTGATCATCTCCACGCCGCTGAAAATTTTGCTGTTCGTGGTGGCCGACGGATGGAACCTGGTGGTCGGCTCGCTGCTGAAAACTTTTTCGTGAGGCGCATTCATGTCCATGGCTCAGGTGGTTCAAATCACGCGTTCCACGCTGGAGATATCGTTTCTCGTCAGCGCGCCGATCTTAGCCGCGGCCATGCTGGTGAGCGCGCTGATCAGCGTGGGTCAGGTGCTCACTTCGATGCAGGATGCCACGCTTTCCACCGTGCCGCGCATCGCGGCAGTGGGCGCGTTCGCTTTTTGGCTTACGCCGTGGATGATGCACCGCCTGGTGACGTTTACCGTGACGCTTTTCGGCAATTTCCGCCACTTCGTGCAATGAACCTTTCAGGAGAAAGTTTTGATCGGAGCGTTTCTCAGCCGCGCGCTGCTGGTCGCCGTCCGCGTCGGAGGTCTGATGACCTTCGCGCCCTTTTTCGGCAATGCATCGCTGCCCAATCAGGTGAAAGCGGGACTCACGCTGGTTCTCACCGTGCTCCTGCTGCCCGTGTACGCGCCGGGGAATGCGCCCGCGGCGCACAGCATCGGCCAGTGGGCCGCCATGGCGCTCAGCGAAGCGGCGATCGGCTTGATGATCGGTTTCACCACCCAGTTCGTCTTCGACGGCATGGAGCTCGCCGGGCAAATCATCGGTTTCCAATTCGGATTTTCGCTGGTCAACATCATCGACCCCAACACTCAGGTGCAAACCACCGTACTCGGCTCGTTCCACGAGCTTTTTGCCTTATTAGTTTTCATGGAGCTGGGTATTCAGCGCTGGCTGCTGCGCGCCACTGCCGCCAGTTTTCGCATGATTCCAGTCGGCGGCTTTGTCGTCACGCGGTTGGCTGCCGCCGAATTGCTCCGCATGGCCGGCGCGATGTGGCTGATCGGTGCGGAAATTGCCTTTCCGGTCGTGCTGGCCACCATGCTTGTCGATTTGACGGTCGGTTTCGTGTCCAAGGCCTCGCCCCAATTTCCGGCCATGTTTTTCGGCATTTCCGCCAAGGTGCTGGTGGGACTGGCGGTGTTGGTCGGCGCCGTCGCATTTTGGCCCGGCGCGCTTGCCCATTATTTCTATCACGCGCTCGCCGATGTCCAACGCTTACTGTCCATCGCTCGCTAGGAGCGTCGCCTGATGGCCGATGAACAAAAGTCAGAACGAGCCACTCCTCGCCGGAGAAAAAAGGCCCTCGAGCAAGGCCAGCTCGTTCGCAGCCGCGATTTGCCGGCGGCGCTGGCTCTGCTGTCAGTTGCCGTGCTTTTGCGCTGGGCTCAGGGAGACTGGCTGCCCACGTGGCGAGGGTTATTCCGCAATCTTCTGGACGCGGCTTCGAGCGCAAACGTGAATGCGTTTTTGCCGGCGCTGCACTGGACCACGATGGACACAATTCTCTGGGCTGGGCCACCATTGGCCGCCGCATTCGCTATTTCCGCCTTTGGCCTCGCGGCGCAGGGAGGTTTTGTTGTCACGCCGCTGGCCTTCGAGCCGAAATGGGAGCGTTTCAATCCGGCAAGCAACCTCTCGCGGGTTTTTTCCGTCGGTGGATTAAGCCCGCTGCTGAAGTCCCTGATCCCTGCGGCGTTTCTGCTCTACATAGCGTTCGCGATTCTTCGCCGCGATTGGCCGCAACTAATCCACGCATCGTCGATGGGCCTTCCTGCCGAAATGCATTGGCTCGGGAATTTGCTATACGAATTTTCTTGGAAGGCTGGAATGGTCTTGCTGGCTTGGTCCGCCGTCGATTACGGACTGCAGCGCTTAAATTACGAACGCTCCCTGCGCATGAGCAAGCAGGAAATCCGCGACGAGTCTAAGGAGCTCGAGGGCAATCCAACCACGCGAGGCCGCGTTCGCCGTCTCCGCCGCGATTTGCGTCGCCGCCGGATGATGCAGAACGTTCAGCGCGCTACGGTGGTCATTACCAACCCGGACGAGTTTGCCGTGGCCCTCGAATACATCCCCGAAAAAATGCCCGCGCCTCTGGTGCTGGCCAAAGGGCGAGGCTCGTTAGCCCAGAAAATCAAGCGCGAGGCCCGCTGGCACGAAGTTCCCATCGTTGAAAATCGCCCGCTGGCGCAAGCGCTCTATCGCACCGTGGAGGTCGGCGGCACGATTCCCGCAAAACTCTACACCGCCGTTGCTGAAGTGCTGGCATTCATCTACCGCGCGCAAGCGCGCATGCGCGCCGAAGCTGATGCCCGGCGCGCGAATCCGTCCGGCGCGCCGCGATCAGTTCCGGGAAAAGGGCCGCAGAGGTAACTCGCGAATATGGCTGCTACCGCCAATACGCTCGCAGGACGCAAATCCAACCGCGATTGGTTTTTGCCGATTGCTGCCGTCGCCGTCGTATTCGTGATGCTGGTGCCGATTCCAGCATTTCTTTTGGACATCCTGCTCGCCACCAGCATCACCCTCGGTGTTCTGGTGCTGCTCTCCGCGTTGCAAATTCT
The DNA here is from genome assembly GCA_050746805.1 of Candidatus Acidiferrales bacterium. Lineage (GTDB taxonomy): Bacteria > Acidobacteriota > Terriglobia > Acidiferrales > UBA7541 > Palsa-295. The sequence continues at coordinate 30,798 of JBOGMW010000102.1, forward strand.
GCGCCCGGTGCAGTTTTCCGTTTTTCCCACGCTGCTTCTGCTGCTCACCCTGTTTCGCCTGTCGCTCAATCTGGCCAGCACGCGGCGCATTCTGCTTCATGGCAGCGAAGGAACTTCCGCCGCTGGACACGTGATCGAATCGTTTGGTCAGTTCGTCGTGGGTGGGAATTATGTCGTGGGGTTCGTCGTGTTCCTCGCGCTGATAGCCATTCAATACTTGGTGATCAATCACGGCGCGGTGCGCACCGCGGAAGTTTCCGCGCGCTTTACTCTTGACGCCCTCCCGGGGAAGCAGATGGCTATCGACGCCGATCTCAACTCCGGGGCGATTGACGAGCGCACCGCCCGCACCCGCCGCGAGCAGATCGCGCGCGAGGCCGAATTCTACGGCGCGATGGACGGCGCCGCGCGCTTCAGCCAGCGCGACGCCTTGGCCACCATTCTGATCACCGCCATCAACATCATCGCCGGATTCCTGATCGGCGTGTTTCAGCACGGCATGACGCTGCAAGATGCGCTCAGTACTTACACCATTTTGACCGTGGGCGACGGCCTGGTGACTCTGATCCCGTCTCTGCTCGTATCCGTGGCGGGCGGGATCGTTGTCACTCGCGCGACATCCGACGATCCCATCGGCACGGAGGTCGGCCGGCAGCTTTTTGGTAAGCGGCGCACCCTCTACCTGGCTGCGGGAGTGATGACCAGCCTCGCTCTGATTCCCGGGCTGCCGAAGTTTTCCTTTCTGTTGCTCGCCGGTTCCGTGGCCTACCTGGGCTACCGCAATTCGGAGGTTGCCGCGCCCCTCGCCGGCAAGGACGCCGAAATCGAGCGCAAGCCAAACGCGCAGGAGCAGCTTGAATCTCTGTTGAAGCTCGACGATATCAGCGTCGAAGTCGGCTTTGGGCTGATTCCTCTAGTCGATCAGAAACAAGGCGGCCAGATGCTGCCGCGCATTCGCGCTCTGCGCCGCCATCTGGCCACCGAACTCGGTTTCATCGTTCCCGCCATCCATATTACGGACAACATGCGTCTGAAGCCGCGCGAATACGTAGTCCGGCTGCGAGGAGTGGAAATCGCACGCGGCGAAACCTACCAGGATTGGCTGCTGGCCATCAGTTCGGAATCGTCTCCGCCCCCGATTCAAGGTGTGGAAACGCGCGAGCCTGCCTTCGGTGTTCCCGCGCGATGGATTCCCACGAACATGCGGGATACCGCTCTAGGCGCGGGATACGCAGTGGTCGAGCAGACCTCCGTGATCGCCACGCATCTCGCCGAAGTGGTTCGCCGCCACGCGCACGAAGTTCTCACCCGCCAGGAAACCAAGCGTTTGCTCGACGCGCTTTCCGAGTCGCAGCCAAAGCTCGTCGAAGAACTGGTGCCGCGCGTGCTCAGCCTGGGAGAAGTCGAAAAAATCCTCCAGCAGCTTCTGCGGGAACAAGTATCCATCCGCGATCTGCCCACCATTCTTGAGACACTGATCGACGCCTCCGCCGTTAATCGCAGCATCGTGTCTCTGGTTGAAACGGCTCGCCAGGCGTTGGGGCGCGCGCTGGTCCAGCCGCTGCTGCAGGACGACGGCAAACTCAAGGTGCTGGCGCTCGATCCGGCGCTCGAAGACGAAATCAACCGCGCTTTTGAGCCCGCAGCCGCTGCAGCTCGTCCTCCGGCCCTGCAAACCGGCTTTTTGCGCCGAGTCCTTGACGGACTTCGCCGCGTCGCGGGAGAACAAATTGCAGTGGCATCGCCCATCGTGCTTTGCAGCAGTCCGGCGCGCTTTCACCTGCGGCGGCTTCTCGAGCCGTTTGTGCCGCGCATCGTCGTTCTGTCACCCGCCGAAATTCCCCCGGTGGTGTCCGTCCAATCGCTGGGAGTAGTGCAATGACGCCCCATGCCAAGTCCTGGTGTGGTTTGAAAGGGTCCCTGTGAACGAGATGAGTCAACAATCTGTCGCGGCGCCCGCGTTACTCGATGAAGGACAGCGCGAAAAACTGCTCATCGAGCATTTGCCGCAGGTGCAATACATCGCGCGGCGCATTCACGACCGGCTGCCTCCGCAAGTGCTGCTCGAAGATCTGGTGCACGCCGGAATTCTTGGCCTGATGGATGCGGTGCAAAAGTACGATCCAGGCAAAAACGTACAGTTGAAGCATTACGCCGAATTTCGCATTCGCGGCGCCATTCTCGATAGCCTCCGTCAAGTCGATTGGAGCCCGCGAGCTTTGCGCCGTCAGGCGCGCCGCATGGAACAGGCCATCTCGGATTGCAAGGCGCGCCTCGGCCGCGATCCGAGCGAGCCTGAAATTGCCGCGGAACTCAACATCAGCCTGGAACGTTTGCAGCAATTGCTTGGCGATTTGCGCGGCCTGGATATTGGCAGCCTGCAATCGGAAGCCAATGAATCATCGGGCGATGAGGTGGCGCAACCGCGCGCGGTGGGCGAGGAAAACGATCCGTACCAGCAGGCGCTGCGGTCGGAAATGAACGGACTGCTGGAACGTGCCATCGGTGAACTTCCCGACCGCGAACGGCAGGTCCTCGCTCTTTACCACTACGAGGAACTCACCATGAAGGAAGTCGGCGCGGTGCTCAAGATTGGAGAATCGCGCGTCTCGCAGATTCACACTGCGGCGCTGCTCAGGCTTCGCGTGCGCATGCGCGAACTGGTGGAATTGTTGCCGACGAGTTCGAGGCAGCCCGCGCACGTGCCTTCGCTTGCGCGCCGGCAGGCCGCCGTGGAGGTGAACGTATGGAAAAAATCCTGAAGCAGGAAGAAATCGACCATTTATTCCGCAGCGCGAAAGTCTCGCCCGCCGCGCTCAAAGTCCGCCGTCGCGCGGTGCAGACGTGCGACTTTCGCCAATCCGGCCAGCTGAGCAAAAACCAGGTTCGCCAGGTCAGCTCGCTTCACGATAATTTCGCTCCCAACGTTTCCAATTCTCTAGGCGCCTACCTGCGCGTCGGGTTTCAGATGAGTTTGGTGGCCGTCGAGCAGCTCGCTTACAGTGAATTTCTCGGGCGGCTTCCGGAGCAAACGTACTTTTCCACCTCGCTGTTGATGCCCACGGAAGAAACCGCGGCGCTGCAGATGGATTTATCGCTGATTTTCCCGATGATCGACTTGTTGCTGGGCGGTCCCGGGCGCAGTCTCGACGAACCTCGCGACCTCACGGAGATCGAAGAGCAGATTGCCATCACCGTAATCGGTGTACTTTGGCGCGAGCTGCAAGCTACCTGGCAAATCGCCTGGCCGCTCGAGTTTCAAGCAGGTCCGCGCCTGAAGCCGTCGCAAACGATGAGCTTGCTGCCTTCCGGCGAGCGCGTCCTAAACGTGAGCTTTGAAATTCAATTGACGGATGTTCGCGGCGTGCTGAATCTCGTCTTCCCGGCGATCGTTTCCAACATGTTGCTGCGAAAGCTTTCCCAGCAGGGCTTGGTCCATCGCCGCCGGCGCTCGGAGGATAGCACCGCGCGGATTCGCGAACGTCTTCTCGAAGCAAGCGTAGCCATGGACCTCGATCTCGCGCACGTGCCACTACGCATCCGCGATATTGTCGATCTGGAGCTTGGCCAAGTTCTCCCGCTGCGCCATTCACTAGAAGAGTCGATGACGATTTCCATTAACGGCGAGCGCATTTTCAGCGGCGCGCCGGTCAGTTGCGGTTCGGCGCGCGCTGCTTTAATTCAGAGCAAGCTTCCCATTCCCGGTTTGCTGCTTAAGGAGCACGCGTGAATACCGGCGCACTGCCCGAAATTTCCGTGGGCGATCAGAAATTCGCGCAAATCTGGGCTGATGCCACCGCGCGCGTTCTCGAGTCGCTGCATGCCAAGCAGTTTACGGCCACGCCGCGCCCTCCCGCCGCAGCCGAAACAGCCGTTGCCGCCTCCGGCGAAAGTTTGTGGATGCGCTTCCAAGCGAGCGGCAGCGTAGCCGGAGAATTCGCTTTTCAGTTCACGCGTTCTGATGGCGTGCGGCTGGCGCAGTTACTTGCCGGGGAGCCGCTTGATGGCGCCGCCGCGTTCAATGAAACGCACACCGACGCGCTGCAGGAAACGTTTCGGCAATTTGCAGGCGTTGCCGCTTCCGCTTGCAAATCGAAATACGGCGAGGAAGCCCAATTCCAATTGCAGCCGGGAAACGAGCCGGCTTGGACGCCCGCCGGATACGCCGCGTGGCTTTTTGCGGCGCCGGAAATCGCGCCGTTGCAATGGACGCTGCTGCTGAACGCCGATCTTCATAGCTCGCTGGACTCCTTCAGCGACAAACAGCAAGCGAACGCCGCGCCAGAAGCGCCCGTTGCGCCCGCCCCAACGCCCGCCATTGCGGAGTCGCCGGAACCGCCGGCAATGCCGGAATATGCGCCTTCACAACGCATGGAGCCGCGGGCCATTGACGCGCCGCCAGACGCAACCGCCGCGGGCGCCGAAGACGCTGCGCCGATGCCCGCCAATCTCGACGTACTGCTTGATGTGGAGTTGGACGCGAGGCTGCGATTTGGCCAGCGCGATATGCTGCTGCGCGAAATTTTGGAGTTGCGCCCTGGCTCGGTGGTGGAGCTCGATCGGAAAGTGCAGGAACCGGCGGAACTGCTTGTCTCCGGACGAGTGATCGCGCGTGGAGAAGTGGTGATCGTGGACGGTAATTACGGGCTGCGCATCACGGATATTGTGCAGCCGCAGCAGCGGCTCGAGTCCGTGGAAACCTAACAGCGCGCGGACTATCGGGGTATTTCGGTCGGCACAAGCTTCGCGGGAGGAAAATCCTTGGAGTGCGAAAATCCAAGCTGTCCATCGCGCAATTCGTTGCGGCGGCTGATGTCCTGGCGCAAGGGGGAAGGCGTCACGTTGCAGGGGCGCTGGTATTGCAGCCTCGACTGTTTCGAGCAGGCGATTACGGATGTTTTCGCGGGGCTGCTGAAGTTGCCGGAGGAGCCGCTGCCTCGGCTGCATCGCGTGCCGCTGGGCCTGTTGTTGCTTGGGCGCGGCGTGATCACCGATGCCCAACTGAAATCGGCGCTCGAAGCGCAGCGCAGCTCCGGAGTGGAGCGGCTGGGGCATTGGCTGGTGCGGCTCGGAGTCGCTTCGGCGACGGACGTTTCCGCGGCGCTGGCAGCGCAGTGGGGTTGCGCCACGTTTCCGCTGGAGCGCGATTTTCGGTATCGGGAGTGCGCCGGCTTGCTGCCGTACGCGCTGCTGGAATCCTCGCGCATGATTCCAGTGCGTTATCTGCCCGCGAGCCAGATGCTATTCGTCGCTTTTGCCGAGGACATCGACCATACCGCGCTGTACGCCATCGGGCAACTGACGGGCGGCCGTACCGAGCCGTGCGTGGCTACTGAAGCGGCGGTGGAACACGCGCTCGATGAGGTGCGCGCGGCGCATCGGCCAACCGAAATTGTGTTCGAGACGCTGTGGGACGCGCGAGAAATGGCTCACACGATCCGCGATTACGCCGTGAAATTGGGCGCCGACGAACTGATGCTGGCGCGGCCGCGGCGATTTTTGTGGGTGCGGCTGCGGGCGTCCGAGCAGTCGTGGGATTTTCTGTTCCGGCTGCCGCCAGGCAATTTGGAGTAGCGGAAACCGAGCAGCGGGAGCACTTTGTGTGGCTGCCTTTGAGCGGCGTAGGCCCCAATGTCTACCGAAGCGGTACGAGCTTTTCACCGGCTGAAAACCTAAAGCCCCTTGCTCGCCAAGCCGATATCTCCCTTGCGGCGACTTTGCGAACCGGGGGAGCGTATGCCAACCGCAACACAGAGCGGGATTCACGAGACAAGTTTTTCGTGCCATGCGGGAATGCCGAGCGCTTTCGGAGCCACAGCGCCGCAGACGCGCAAAGCCGCGGCAGTCGTGCCTGAGGTTTGCGATCGCGCTGCGCGCTTGGCGGACCTGTTGGCCCAAGATCCAGTTGACCTGACGAGCGTGAGCGACGAAATCCGCTCGCAGCCTTCGCTCGCCGCTGCCGTAAGATGGATTGCGGCATCGCTGCAGTTGTTGCCGCCGGACTCGATAAGCAGCGTAGAGGAAGCGGCTATTGTGCTGGGTACCGAACGGCTGCGAGTTCTGTTGCATGCTTGGCCCGCATTCGAGCAGGCGCAAGGGCGAGCGGACGGCGATGCCCCAGTTTCCAGCGAAGACGTTGCTGCCTCGGGCGTGGCATGGACGCCGGAGTCGGTTTACCTTGCTTGCTTCGTCCGGCTATTGGGACTCGGTAGCGGAGACACAGCAGATTCCATCGACGCTGTTTGCTTGGCTGCGAGTAACAGAACGGAAATTGCCGAGTTGACGGAGATGCTGGTGCGGGATTTTCTCGCGCTGATTCCTACCGTCCATCCGCGGCTGCCCGGTGCGCTTCGGCAACGCGACGAGCAGGGCAAGAGACGGTAGACAATCGCGCGGCTGCCCGAAAAGCATGAGCTGCCGAACGCGTTCTTCTTCACGGCACCCACCCGCTCTCTTCCTACAGCTTCATTCAGTTTTCAAAGAACATCCAGATTAGGTACAGGTCCATCTGGCCTGTACCTAACCCGGAGCTCTTAGGTTGAGATGAAGTTGAGGGCGTTGTGTTTCGGTCACCTAGATTTCAAATAGTAGCCGGGGCGGGCGCGGACGATGACGTCGCGCTGATCGACGGTGACTCGGAGGATGTGAAAGCCGGGAGGACCGTCTGAAGGCGGACTAAAGCTGAGAATGTATTGCGCGTGGAGTTCGCTGCCGATGCGATCGAGCGCGCTCTGCAGCGCCGATTCGCGTAGACCGCTGTAGTCGAAACCGCCGGTGGCGGCTGCGGCCACTTCGAGCTGATGATGTTTGATCTCGTTGGTGCCGCGTTCAAGAAGCCACAGCGATGGTATGGCGAAACCGATGCATTGAGAGTCTCCATAGCCGGAAACGGGCGAGGAGCACGGCGCGGCTGTGATAGGCGGAAGTCCGCGGATTTTTAACGGAGTCGGGTCCAGTTTGCCGGAGCGCAGGTCGGCTCCCACGCTGCTTTCTCCTACGACGAAAATTGAGATGTCGGCCCGTTCGGCTTCTCGCACGATTTCGCCGAGCGTGGCCCTGCTCCCACTATCCTGCGATTCGCCAACGACGAGCATGATGCGTCGCCATTTCCTTGGCTGCGTTTCCAATAGGTGAACGCCGGCCGCCATGCCGTCGTGGAGGTCCATTTCCGGCGTTTCGAATTTCGTCCCCTCGATTGCCTTTTCCAAAACATCGCGATCCGAAGTGAACGGCTGGCGGATGGTGACCGTCGAATCGTAAGTGATCATCGCCGCTTGGCTGTCGAGCGCCATAACCGTGTCCGCGAAGATGATTCCGAGGCTGTGAATCGCCGGCGCCGTCGAGTGCAAGCGCGAACTTGTGTCGAGCACCAGAGCGACCGCGAGAGGATCGCCGCCAAGTTCCCAGTGATCTAGTTTCTGTTCGACGCCATTGTCGAATACGTGAAAATGGGATTGCGATAGATTGAGGACCAATTCACCGTGGCGAGTGGTGACGGTTACTGGGATGGTCACTTCGTTGGTGGTCACGCGAATGGGATTTTTGGCCACTGCGGGAGGAGGCGGCGACTGAGCGAGGACAACGAGCGAAATGAGTGCAATGAATGCAATGAATGAAACGATTACGCCCAAACGGTGGACCGGCAGACAGATCACACACATGCCAGGGGAATGGTGCACGTAATGCAAAGTTGACGCCAGGCCATCGCCGGGGCCGTCGCTGCCAGAAACCGGAACTGCGGCGCTGCTCCTGCTACGAGTGCGGTGCGACCGTCGGGCCAGATGGTATGCGGCAAAGGGTGCCATGCGCGGCGGCTGTGGAGTCGGCAAAAAATGCCTCATGCTGCGCGGCGTGCGATTCGAGGACCTGCGAGCGGCTGCGGACGTTGCGGTGCAAGCAGTTGCGCCGGCGATGTGGAAAGTACGGCGATGGCTCTGATCTTGCACTGGAGAAGAGCCGAAGAGGGAAATTATGGGTAGCGGATTTTATGCGGCTTACACGGGACTGGCGGCGCGGATGAGCGAGCTGGACGTGGTAGCGAACAATTTGGCGAACGTGTCGACCACCGGGTATCGCGGGCAGAACGAATTTTACAACGCGGTAACGGCGAGCCAGGAGCCGCAGGCGATGAGTCCATTGAATGTGGCGATTAATGATTATGGCGTGCTGGGCGGAACCAGCATCGATTTCGCGCAGGGAAATTTGCAGCAGACGGGGAACAACCTCGACTTGGCGATCAAAGGGCCGGGGTTTTTCGCGGTGCGGACCGCGGGCGGAGTGCGATACACGCGCGATGGCGCGTTTCATGTGAGCGCGGCGGGCGAGATCGTGAACGAGCAGGGCGACGCGGTGTTGAACCCGAAAAATCTGCCGATTCAAGTGCCGCTCGGGACGGTAACGATCGCGCAGGACGGCACGGTCTCGGTGGACGGCGCGATTGCCGGGCAGGTGCAGGTGTCGGAGTTTGCATCGGACGCGCAACTGGAGCCGGAAGGCGACACGAATTTTATTGCGCCGTCGGGCGCGGCTCAGCCGGCGAAGAACTCGACGGTGGCTTCGGGGATGCTGGAGTCGTCGAATCTGAATGCGATTCAGGAGACGGTGTCGCTGCTGGTGCTGCAACGTCATGCGGACATGATGGAGAAGGCGCTGTCGATTTTTCTGGACGATTTCAATCGCACGGCGGTGCAGGAATTGGCAGTGGATTGACGCGCGGGTGAAACGGCGCGACACGAGGCGCGCTGCGGCGCGCACTCATGTCGCAGCTAAAAGCTGCGACCCACAAAGGATCTCGAAGCGCCGTAATGGAACCGAATGGGAAGTGGGCCGCGCCGGGCGCAAAGATGTTCGTGATCAGAGGCAATTCTAAAGGCTGCGAGCGAGAATTTTGCAAGGGGGCTGAACATGTTTCGTTCTTTGTACACGGCGGCGAGCGGGATGGAAGCGCAGGAGATGAATCTCGATAACATCGCCAACAACTTGTCGAACGCCAATAGCACAGGATTTCGCAGGCGGCGGCTGGATTTCGAGGACTTGATTTACCAGAACATGGTGACGCCGGGCGCTCCGAACACGCAACAGACGGTGATACCGGCGGGATTGCAGGTGGGACTAGGGTCGCGCCCAGTAGCTACGGAGGTGATTCAGCAGCAAGGCAATTTCGATTCGACGGGCAATCCGCTCGACTTGGCAATTCAGGGCGCGGGATATTTTCAAGTACTGCTGCCGAGCGGAGAAATCGCGTACACGCGCGCGGGGAATTTTACCGTCGATAACGTGGGGAATTTGGTGACGCAGGATGGAAATCCGGTGCAGCCGGCGATCACTATTCCGCCGGACGCATTGACGGTGACGGTGGGAAACGACGGCACGGTGAGCGTGACGGAGCCGGGACAACAGCAGCCCGCGCAGGTGGGATCGATTCAACTAGCGACGTTTCAAAATCCGGGCGGGCTGAACAGCATGGGTGCGAATTTGTTTGAGACGACGGGCGCGTCGGGCGATCCAATCGTGGGAACGCCGGGCGGTGCGGAGGGCCTTGGTACGGTGCAGCAGGGAATGCTGGAAGAGTCGAACGTGGACGTGGTGACGGAGTTCGTAAATATGATTGTGGCGCAAAGGTCGTATGAGGCGAGCTCGCAGGTGATCAAGGCGGCCAATGAGATGTTTCAGACGGTGAACAATCTGGAGACGTAGTGACGGGATACGCGGAGTGGAGCATGAGTATCGATCCGAAGAAAGTTTGGCGCGGACGGCGACGAGCGGCGGGAAACCCGGCGCGGATCGCGGCGTTGGCTATGCTGGCCGCATGGGGGCTGGCTGCGGCGGGCGCCGCGGTGGCGCGAAGCGACGAGTCGAGGACGCGACGCGTGACGCGCGAGGAAGTGGTGGCGGCGATCGAGCGGACACTGCGTGCGAATTGGTCCGCGTCGGGCGAAGGGCAGGGGGCTGGCGAGGCGCTGTCAGTGGACGACGTGCAGCTGGCGGCGGAAGTGGACGTTACGGAAAGCGCACCGCAATTGCAAGTGGCGCAGATTCAGGCGGCACCGGACGGGGCGACGACCCGAGTTCTCGTGTGGGTGACGTCGGAGCCGCGCGTGCCGCCGTTTTGGGTGCGAGTCGATCGCAGAATCGAAATCGGCGACGTGAGCAGACGGCGCGAGTTGATCGGGGGCGTCGAAGCTCCGATGCGAGTGGCGACCGCGCCCGCTGCACGGATAGCGATTGTGCCGGTAAGTGCACGCATGAAGCGGTCGGGTGCGGGCCGCGGCGATGCACTGGGCGCTGTGCTAGTGAAGAGCGGTGATCCGGTGGAATTGGTGGTGCGAGTTGGCGGCATGAGGATTCAGGGAACGGGGATTCCTCTGGAGCGCGGCAGGAGAGGCGACGAGGTACGGGTGCGCGCGGCACCGTCTGGGAAAGTTTTGGTGGGCACGGTGGTGGGCGAGCAGATCGTGCAGGTGAGTTTCTGAGGAGATTTTCGGTGACGCATGTGACGGGCAAATGGGCAGTGAAGTTGCGAGCGACGGCGTTGGGATGCGCCGCGGCGCTGATGTTACTGAGCGCGGAAAGCGCGACCGCGAAAGGCAAAAACAAACCGGCGAAACCAGACACGATAAACGCGTATATCGCGCAGTTTCCGCCGGAGCGAGCGTATGTGGCGACCACCGGAAGCTTATGGAATCCGACGGGGCGGTTGAGCGATGTAGCGAGCGATGCCAAAGCGCGTTACGCGGGAGATCAGATGACGATTCAACTGGTGGAATCGACCACGTCGGCGCTGCAGGGAAGCGTGCAGACGTCGCGCTCGCTCGCGGCATCGTCGAGCATCGGAGCGTTTTTCGGCAAGGTGGCCGGCGGATCGGCCGCGCAGAACATTTTCTCGCCCAATTCATCACAGGCGCTGGCGGGCAAGGGGCAGACAGCGCTGGCAACGTCCCTCGATACCACGCTGGCGGCGAATGTCACGCAGGTGCTGCCGAACGGACTGCTGGTGATCGAGGCTCGGCGGCAAGTGGAAGTGAGCCAGCAGCGGCAGACCATGGTGCTGCGCGGAATTGTGCGTCCGCAGGATATCTCGCCAAACGATGTGGTGCTTTCGACGTCGATCAGCCATTTGGAAGTGACGCTGGACGGCAAGGGCGTGCTGACGGAATCGACGCGGCAGCCAGGGCTGATCGTACGCACGCTGCTGCACTTCTTTAGTTTCTGACGAGGCGAATGATGGCGGAGACGCGAAGCGAGAGCTGGATGCGGAGAGGGGCGGCGGAGAATCAGCCGCGCGTGATTGCGCTGGTTTGCGTTTGCGCGGCTGCTTTGATCTTCGGCGCGGGAGCGCGGGCAGATCAGAGGAAAGTGGAAGGGCGGCCCGTTCGGCTGCGCGATATCACGACGGTCGAAGGCGTGCGCGACAATCCGCTGATCGGCTACGGCTTGGTGGTGGGATTGAAGCGCACGGGCGACAGCCAGCAGACGATTTTTTCGACGCAAACGCTGGCAAATATTTTGCAGCGGATGGGATTGCAGATCCCGGTTTCGTCGGTGCAGATACGCAACGTGGCGGCGGTGTTCGTGACGGCGACGCTGCCGCCGTTCGCGGAGCCGGGGATGCGGATTGACGTGACGGTTTCGTCGATCGGCGATGCCAAGAGTATCGAGGGCGGAATTTTACTGATGACGCCGTTGCACGCGAGCAATGGCGACGTTTACGCGGAAGCGCAAGGCGCCCTGACAATCGCGGGATACACGGCGGGCGGGCACGGCACGACGGCCACCGTGAATCAGCCGACGGTGGGGCGGGTTCCCAACGGAGCGATTGTGGAGCGCGACGTGGCCGTGGATTTATCAAGCATGAAGACGATTTCGTTGTTGCTGCGGCAGCCGGATTTCAAAGTGGCGAACGAAACCGCGGAAGCAATCGCCAAAGTGATGGGGCAGGGCGTGGCGCGAGCCGTGGACGGAAGCCGAATTGAAATCAATCCCACGGGAATCGCGCCGGAGGGAATTCCCGGCTTGCTGGCGAAGATCGGCGATTTGACGGTAGACGTGCCTCCAGTGGCGAAAGTGGTGATCAACGAGCGGACTGGAACCGTAGTGCTGGGGCGCGACGTGAGCTTGGGCGCGTGCTCGATTTTGCAAGGAAGCTTGGCGGTGGACATCACAACGACTTTCAACGTGTCGCAGCCAGCACCGTTTTCTCAGAATGGACAAACGACCGTGACGCCCCAGACGAACGTCCAGGCCAAGGAACAACCGGCGCAGGCGGTGCAGTTGCAGGAGGGTGCAACGGTGGAGGACCTGGTGCGCGGGCTGCAGGCCATCGGCGCCACGTCGCGAGACATCGTGGCAATCTTGCAGGCGATCAAGGCAGCGGGTGCGCTGCAGGCCGACTTGGAGGTGATTTGATGAGTGTTGGAGGCGCGGCGTGCGCGGGCCTGGCGCAGATGAGCGGCGAGGCGGAGGGCGCGGCAGCATGGGCGAAGGGCGGCGCGAAGTCCGCTGGAAATGCTGTGAGGAGTATGGACAGCAAGAGGCAACAGGCCGAAATGCTGAAGCTAAAAAAGGCAGCAACGCAGTTCGAGGCTATGCTGCTGGAGAAATGGTGGTCCTCCATGAAGGAGAGCGGGCTGAGCGAAGACGACAGCAGCGATCCGGGGCAGGGCACGCTGGACAACATGGGAATGCAGGCCATGTCCACTGCGGTTGCGGGCGCGGGAGGCATCGGAATCGCGTCCATGTTGGTGCATAGCTTGCAGGGGGAGATAGCGAGCGAAAGCGCCCAAGCGACAGCGGTTGCAAGCGTCGCAAAAGCACCAGTGGCGAGCATTAAATCGAATTAGCGTAGTGAGTTGCGGAGCGTATCGAGTTGAGCGAGAGCCAAGCGCGAATCGATGAAGATAAGCAAAGTTTCGCCGATTTGAGTAATTGAGGGCAAAGCGTCCGCGTGGATTAAAGGTTTCTTAATCGCGGCCGATTAAGAGCACAGATCGAACAGTAATTCTGGAGGCGTGCAAGTGAGGATCGATCCAAACTTGGGAGCGTCACAAGCCCAGGGAACGGAACGGGCGGCGAGCCCGGAGAATACGGCGGCGCCTTCGTCGGCGTCGAAGCCACTGCGAATTTCGAACCAGGATAGCGGCGATCAGGCGAACCTCTCCGCGGATGCGCAGCAGCTATCGAATTTGAGCCAGGCACTGAACGACGTGCCGCAGGTCCGGCAGGAGCGCGTTGCGCCACTGAGCAAGGCGGTGCAGAGCGGCACGTACGCGGCGCAGAACCAGCAGATCGCGCAATCGATGCTGCGCGATTTCCGGATGACGAGTTCGTCGAGCCAATAACATTGGGGCATTAACGCCTGGAGCGAGCGGTATGGCGGAACCGACGTCGCGGATTGAGCCGGCAACTTCGTATAACGAGCCAGAGTCCAACGTGGCTTCGCGGCGTGGCCGCGAAAAGCGGCGTCCTAAGGCGAAGTCGCCGGATGACTTGGCGGAACTCACTGCAGCGGACGATGTGGACGAGCAAGAAAAACATTCTCTGGATACCCTGGCATGAGCGCTGTAGTCGAAACCGCACAACTCGCAGAAGCCATCGAGGCGCAATCACGCCTGATGCGCAAGCTTGCAAACGAGATGGAAGAATCGCGCACCGCGTACATTGCCATGAACCTGGAAGCGATCTACGGGCACGTGACGGCGCAAACGGAACTTTGCGAACGCTTGAGCGAAGCCGATCGTGCGCGCGCCGCAGCTTCGCAGGCGTTGCGTGCGGCTCTACCGGCGGAACTTTGGACTGAAGGAAACGCTCTGCCAGACGACTTGAACCGCTGGTTTGCCACCATCGATCCAGCCTCGGCCGAGAGGCTGCGCCACGCGATTACGGATATGGCGCTGGCCGAAGGACAGGCGCGGCATTTGCATCGAGCGCACGCGGTGATGCTGGAGGGATCGCGGCGCACTATCCAAATGCTAGCCAACGCGCTGACGACCTTCTCTCCATTTTACTCTGCGCCACAGGGCGGGACACCTGCCGTGGAGGCGAGGCAGGCATGAGCCTGAGTTCCAGCCTGCTGATCGCGGTGCAGTCCATGCTCACCGATCAGGGCGCGATGAACGTGGTAAGCAACAACATCTCCAACGTGAACACTCCGGGATACACGCGGGAAGTGGCCAACCTGGTGGAAAACCCGCCGGCAATGTACGGCGGACTGCCGTTTGGCACCGGAGTGGACCTGCAGAGCGTACAGAGCGTGCGCGATAACGTGCTGCAGTTGCGGTTGAATCAGGAAACGCAGAATCAAGGCAAGTTCGACACGCTGTCCATGGGGCTGAACCAGATTCAGACGCTCTTCAACGAGCCGGCAGGATCGGGATTGCAGAGCTTGATCAGCCAGTTCTTCAACAGTTTTCAGCAGCTTTCGGCCGATCCAACGAATTCCGGGCTGCGGCAGAGCGTGATCAGCTCAGCGCAGGCGCTGGCGGCTGGTTTTAATCAGACGGCGTCCGCGCTCGTGACGCAACAGCAGGATGCGGACCAGGCGGTGGTGCAAACCGCGCAGCAGATCAATCAGCTCACTTCACAAATCGCCAAGCTGAATGGACAAATTTCCGCCACTTCCGGAGGCGGGCAGGACGCTAATACGTTCATCGACCAGCGCGGGCAACTGATCAACCAGCTTTCGCAACTCGTGGATGTGCAGTCGATCACGGCGGACGGCGGAAGCCTGACGCTGACGACCACTGGCGGTGCGGCGCTGGTGGTGGGCAACCAGAGTTTTAACTTGCAGACGGAGACCAATTTATCGACCGGCTTTCACGATGTTTACGCGCAGGGCGCGGACATCACCAGCTCGATCCAGTCGGGCGATCTTGCGGCAGATATTCAACTGCGCGACCAGGAAATCCCGTCGATTGTGAGTAACCTGGACACGCTGGCGAATGGAATTGCCACGTCCGCGAACACTCAAAACGCGGCAGGCTTCGATTTGAATGGCAATCCCGGCGCTAATATCTTCGTGCCGCCGACGGGTGTGGCAGGCTCGGCTTTGAATCTAGCCGTCACCATTACCGATCCGAACACGATCGGAGCCAGTTCCGACGGGACACCCGGCGACAACGCGAATGCGACGGCGCTGGCGAATCTGCAAAACCAGAACATCGTCAGCGGGCAGACGCCGATCGATTTTTATTCCGGTATCGTGTTTCAGGTGGGCAGCGATGCGTCCAATGCCTCGAGCCAGCTTTCCGGAGAGAAACTGCTGGTGCAGCAATTGCAAGATCAAGTGAACGCGGTTTCCGGCGTGTCGCTGGACGAAGAAGCCGCCAACCTGGTGCAATTCCAGAACGCTTACAACGCATCTGCGCGCGTGGCATCGATCGTGGCTAGTCTGTTTCAGACGGCGATTAACATGACGGGTAGCTCATGAGCGCTCGCGTAGATCCAAATATTCTTCCGGACCTGCTTTCCGGACTCAACGAGATGCGGCAGCAACTGAACGCGGCTGACGCGGAGCTGGCGTCCGGCAGAAGCATCAACGAACCCTCGGACAATCCAGCGGGTACGGCGGCGCTGGTGTTGAATCACGCACAGCAGAGCCAGACGGATACGTTTCAGCAGAACATTACCGACCTGCAATCGAAGATGCAGATCGCGGATTCAGCGCTCAGTTCCGCGGAGACGGCGATTCAACAGGCGATTTCGGTTGGCGTGGAAGCGGGAAATTCGACGCTATCAGATCAGGATCGCCAGGCGATCGCGCAGCAGCTCTCTGGAATTCAGCAGCAGCTAGTGGGAATCGCGAATTCGACGGCCGGAGGCACATACCTTTTCGGCGGGACGCTGGTGACCACACAACCGTTTACACCCAATGCAGCCGATCCCTCGGGTGTGACGTACAGCGGGAATAGCTCGGTGCTGTCGGTGGAGATCGCGAACGGGCAAAGCGTGACGACAAGTGTTCCAGGCAACCAGCTGTTCCTTAATCCGGCAGGCAGCGTCTTGGGCGCGATCAATCAACTGATCGCTGCGGTTCAGTCCAACTCCGGAATTGCGGCGGCGAACACGGCGCTGGGACAGGCAGCCAGCGAATTCAGCACCGAGCGTCTGGTGTACGGAACGTCACTCAATCAGTTGCAATCCACCGAAACGTTTTTGGCCAACGATCGGGTGCAGCTGCAAACGCAGGAAAGCAATATCGCCGGAGCGGACCTGGCACAGGTCACCACGAATTTCAGCCAGGCAGACGTTGCGTACCAGTCGCTGCTGCAGGCCGAAGGAAAAATTCTCAGCCTGCCAACCCTTCTCGATTACCTGCAGTAGCCTGCCGCACCGATTGTTTCTCTACGATGGATAGCCGTGAATGGGCCGCAAGGTTCGTCGGGCTAAATCTCAAAAAAGCACGCCCCACAGATGAGCCTGGGGTGTCGGAACCGCGGTTCGAGCACGCCGGCAACGAACCTATCCGATGTGACGGGCGAGGCTGGCCCAGGCGCCGACGGCGCCGGCCCGCGCGCGGGCGTTGGCTAATTGCGTGCTACGGACGCGCAGAGCGGCCTCCACATCGACGAGCTTGGCGCGCAGCGCGCGTAGCGTGTCGGTGTAGGAGGCGATATGAGTCCGCCATTCCTGTCCGGAGAGGGTTTCGCGCGGCGCGGACTGAACGGCGCGGTCGACATCGCGCAGGATTTGAGACATTTCTTCGATAGCGCGGGAGCGCTGGTTCACTGGATCGGGAGAATTGGAGAGGACCCTGAGGCAAACGCGAAGATCGCGGTTGGCCTGTTGGATCGTCTCGATCGGCGCGGCGGACATCAGCGCGACGCCCGCACGCGACGAGATTCATTGCCGCGCAGCACCGGAGGAGGCACGGGGCCGGCCATTACCGGTTCCGGCTCTTCCTGCTTGCTGAGTTCGCGATCGACCTCCTGCCACCCTTCGGCAACGCCGGAAAATTCAGCGGCCAAAGCTTCCAGTATTTGAGCGGCGTTGGGGCCGCTGCATTCGAGGATTTTGACGCGTGATGAGTTATAGAAATCGGAGAGGCTGCGCGCCACTTGCCCACCTTTCTCAAAATTGAGAACAGATTGGAGGTGGCCGATTACCACGATAGCGTGGCTTAATTCGCGAGTGCGGCGTTCGATCTGGTTGCGCTGCACGGCGTCGAGAGCCCGGCGCAGGCTGCGAATCACTTCTTCGTACAAGATGACGATCAGACCGACTGGGCTTGCGCCTCCGACAGCCAGTTCGCGGTACGCGCGAGCGGGATCTCTCATTTTTGTCCTTTACCCTCTTCCTTTAACCGAGCGACTGCAATTGCTGGGATATTTGCTGCAACAAAAGCGGAAGCTCCTGCAGGGTGGTATCTACCTGCACGTATTGCTGCGTTAGTTGCTGCTGCATGGTATTGAGCTGGTCCTGAAAATCGGAAATTTGCTGCGTGATGCTGGTTTGCGTTTGCGACAAGCCATTCATGTCCTGCGCGAGCGAGCCGGTGATGGGATCGGCGATGCCAGAGGCGATGCTCGACAGGTTGGCGCCGAAGCTACCGGATGTGGCCGATTGAAAGAACGATTGCACGGCGGTCGCGTTGCTCTGCAGCGCGCTTGAAAGGGCGGAGCTATTCACGGTTAAAGTACCGTCATTGTTCATGCTAATGCCGAGATCGGCGAGACTTTGCACCGCACCGTTGCCGGACATAGCGAAGGACGCCGCGGAAAGTATCTGGTTCTGGGCCAGTGCCAGGGTGCTGTCCGAGGCGAGCGGTCCGGACGAGTTGGTGGTGGGATCGACGGCGAACTGCTGGTTGAGGTCGCCCATCACGGTGTTGTAGGCGCTGACGAAACTGTTTACGGCAGCTTCCTGCTGGGTCACATCTGGCCCGGTGGTCAACGTGACTGAGGAATTTGGATTCGCGCCAGTGAGATTCAGAGTGACGCCGGACAAGGCGCCGGTGACCACGTTGCTGGCGCTCGAAATTGGGATGCCGTCAACGGTAAGCGAGGCGTTCGTGCCCGCAGCGGTGGTGAACGTGGGCAAGCCGCTAGACGGGGTGATGGTAAGGTTGCCGGGCTGGCCGCTGGTGTTGCTCACGATTGCGAGGCGCGCTCCGTTGGCATCTGTGATGACGCTGGCGGTGACGCCGATGTTCGCCGTGTTGTTGATGGCATCGGCCAAGCCGGCGAGCGTGTTGTTGGTGTCGTCGATGGTGACGGTGGTCGGAGTGCCGGAGCCAACTTGGATGCTCAGAGTGCCGGTGGCGAGTGGAGTGGAGCTCGAGGCCACTGCAGTCGAATAGCCTGACGAAGTGGTGGCGAGATTCGACACGGTGATCGTGTGCGTCCCGGATGGAGTGCCCGACACGGCGGTAGCCGAAAGGATTGAAGAATCGGATGACGTGGCCGCGATAGCCGTCATTTGCCCGACGGGGTCGGTGAGGGCGTAGACAGCGTTCTGGAGCGTCTGAAAGTCGTTGTTAAAGCTGGTGAGCGCCGATTGCTCGCTGGTGATCTGCGTTTGCTGACTCTGCATCACGGTCAGTTCGGCGGTTTGATTGGCCATGGCCGCGCTGACGAGTTGGCTTACGTCGATTCCGGCGCCAAGGCCGCCGCTGCTGGAGTTCGATTGCGAGCCGCCGAGAATGGACCCGCCGATGCTGGTGCTACTCACGGAAGCCTCCTTGCGACGCGCACACCAGACGTGGCGGAAGGTGCGCCGGCCGCGATCGAAAGCCGTTCAATCGTATTTTCCTCGATGGCCATTTTTTTGCGAAGAAGCCCGAAAGGCGGGCCCGAAGTGAGCCCGCCCTCCAGAACCTGTCAGGTCTAGTGAAGCAAATTGAGAACCTGCTGTTGCGCTGTGTTGGCTTGCGCCAGAGCCGAAATACCTGTCTGTTCAAGGATCGAGTATTTCGAAAGGTTGGCGACAACAGTGGGAATATCCGCGGCGGTGATTTGATCTTCCGCGGAGGTGAGGTTCTGTACTTCATTGTTCATCACGTTGCTGGCCGCTTGCAAACGGTTGATGCCGGCTCCAATGGTGCCGCGGTCAGCGGCGACGGTGGCGATGGCGGTATTCACCAATTGCAGCGTTGCTTCCGGATCGGTTGCTCCGCCCGCTCCAGGAGTGCCGGTGAGAGTGGTGCTGTCAAGACCAAGGGCCGTGGTCGATAGACCGCTGATCTTGACGCCGATCGTAGTTGTGCCAGACGCGGTCGAGTCGCTGAGGAAAATCGAGCTCGTCGTGTTGGCCGTGGATGCGAAGATCGTCGCGCCGTTGAATGTGGTGTTCGTGCCGATGTTGTTGATTTCGTCCAGAATCTGTTGATATTCGGCGTCCAGCGCGGTGCGTTGACCGCTGGAAACCGTGCCGGTGGACGCTTCGGTGCCCAGCGTGACTGCGCGGTTCAAAAGTGTGGTGACCTGGCCGAGCGCGCCGTCGGCAACCTGCAGAGCCCCGACGCCGTCGTTCGCATTGGCCACCGATTGCGTCAACGCCGTAACGTTGGCTTGCAAACCGTTGGCAATGGCAAGCCCAGCCGCATCATCGGCGCCGCTATTAATGCGCGACCCGGATGACAGCTGGGTGAGAGTGTTTTGTAAGTCCGATTGCGTGACGCTTAACTGGTTCTGAGCGATCAGCGAAGGGATGTTGTTCAGTACGCTTAATGCCATGGAGATAGCTCCTGCTGAACTGCTGAGGTTCCGTCCGCAAGCTCGGAGCCTTTCTCACCGGCTGGACACTCCCCCGCGCCGAAGGCGTCTCGAACACTGAACGGCTTTTTCTGTTCAATGAGCAAATCGGCCAGGGCTGAGAGCGCTTTAATGTTTTGGGTGTAGCGCCGAATCAAGAGATTACTTTTTCCGCAACTTGAGCACTCGAGACGGGAGCAGCTGTTTCAATCTTGGACAGGGCGTTCAAGAGCGGTTCAGAATTCGGATGCAGCGCGAGGCCTCGGCGGATGAGCGCGGCGGCCTCCGGCCATTGCTCCAGTTTGCCGCGAATGCTGGCGGCGCGGAGGAAGTCTTCGGCACGCGGCGAGGTGGCGGCCACCTTTTTCTCGGCGGCTTCTGCGGCCTCGGGCAAGCGCTTCAGAAAAACCTCGGCGACGATCAACCGGTCGTGCAGGTCAGGATCAGTGGGTTCGGCTTCGATCGCCTCGCGCAGGCGGCGGAGGCCGGCGCGGTCGCGGCCCTGGCGAATTTCCGCAAGGCCGAGCTTGCTTTCGATGGGGGCTTTGGCCGGCGCATGTTTGAGGCTGCGGCGATAGCACGCGGCCGCCGCGTCAAAATCGCCCAAATTGTAATGTACGTCTCCGAGCATCTCGGCGAGCCAGGGAGTGGAGTGTCCGCACCGTTGCGCGCGGCGTAGGTTGGCCAGGGCGCCGGCGTACTCTTGCAGGCGGAATCGGCACACGCCCACGAAAAACCAGCCTAAGCCGAATTGCGGATCGATTTTGCAAGCGCGCTCGAACGAGACCAGTGCGTCGCGATTGTTTCCCAGGTTTTCCAGCAGCGAAACGCCCAACTCAAAATGCGCCTGGCGGTTATCGGGCATTTCAGTGACCTTCTGTTTGCCCAGTTCGAGATAGAACAGGATTTTTCGGGCGCGTTCTTCGGCATCGCCCAGCATGCCCATGTGGTGGATCATCAGATTCGCCGTGGCAAGCTTGCGGTGCGACGAAAGAATGCTCCAGCCCACGGTCTCGTGGACGCGCCCGGCGAAGCGAATCTGCGGATCGCGACGGAACAGGCGCACGTTTTCGTGATCTACGTACGCGGCCGCATGCCGGGCCGGAGCGTAACTCGAGTCATTCGGCACTGCCGAACGGTCCCACAGCTTGTGCGCGAGCGTGGGAACGTAATTGCGAATGGCAACCTGATAGCCGTCCACTTCCTTTCTGGCCATTAGTGCAGGCAGGGCGGTTGCGGCGTCCGGATCGAGGCGTTCATCGGCGTCCAGCGACACAACCCAGTCTGCCGTGACCATCTCCAGCGGCATATTCCGCGCTTTTGCAAAGTCATTCTCCCACGGGATGAAAATCAGACGGGCTCCAGCAGCCCGCGCGATGGACGGCGTTTCGTCGGTTGACCCAGTGTCGGCGACTACAATTTCGCTCGCGATTCCTTTCACGCTGGCAAGGCAATCCGGCAGATCGCGCTCGGCGTTCTTGACGATCATCGATAGAGCAACTGTCGGCATGAAGCTCTCTGTATTCCCCCAAAAGTTTTCGGCCGCAGAAGCCGTCTTCTTAAGGCATATCGATCTTTAAGGCTGGTTCTTCGGAGTTGCGGATAAGGCACGAACCGGTGTCACGAGTGCGCCGTTTCGGAACACGCGCCTCAATGCTCGCCGAATCCCGCCGATACACCCAGTGCGTACCACCATGGGCTGCGGTTGGCCCGTTCCGTGCAAGGCGTGTGCCAGAGGACGCGGATGATTTATTTGACTCGGCTAAACAACCAGCCGCTGATCGTCAACGCTGATTTGATCAAGTTCATCGAGAACGCGCCGGATACGGTGATCACGCTACTGACAGGCGACAAGCTGGTGGTGCGCGAATCGGCAGCGGAAGTACTCGAACGCATTGCCGAGTTTCATCGCAAGTTCTATCGGCGGGCTGGGCCTGGAATCCTGTTCGATACGTCGCTGCCCGAAGGCGGCGGTGCAAAGCCGGAGGACCCTAACGGTCCTCCGCGAACTGACAAACCTTAGCGGGGGCGGGGGCGTGGACAAGGGAAGTTTCTTAGGCGTGATCGTCGCCCTGGGCGGCATATTGCTGGGCCTAACGCTAGAGGGCGGCAAAATCGGGCAAATCTTGCAGCCGACGGCGGCGCTTATCGTTTTTGGAGGCACTCTTGGCGCAATTTTGCTGCAGTTTCCGATCGCGGTGGTGTTCGCCGCATTCGCCAGCCTAGCCACCGTATTTTTCGAACCGGGCGACGACCCTCTGATGATCGTGAAGGAGATGGTGGGATTCGCGCAAAAGGCACGCAAAGAGGGCATCGTTTCACTGGACCCGGAAATCGAGGCCATCCGCGACTCGTTCCTGAAAAAATCGTTGATGCTCGCCGTCGATGGCACCGAGCCGGCCGAACTTCGAAAAATTATGGAGTTCGAATTGGACAATGAAGCGGAACGCAGCGAAAACATTCCCAAAGTCTTCGAGTCCGCGGGAGGCTTTTCGCCCACCATCGGAATTATCGGTGCTGTGCTCGGGTTGATTCAGGTGATGCAGCACCTAGACAACATCACCGAAGTGGGCCGCGGCATCGCCGTCGCTTTCGTGGCGACGATTTACGGCGTTGCGTCCGCCAACCTTTTCTTCCTGCCCGCGGCGGGCAAACTGAAAATTCGCAATCGCGCCGTGGAATTGCGGCACGAAATCGTGCTCGAAGGCGTCATCTCGATTCTGGAAGGCATGAATCCGCGCATGGTGGAAACAAAGCTTTTGAGTTTTTTGGCTGAAAGTCAGCAGACGACGAATGCCGCGGGAGAAAAATGAGCCGGCGGAAAAAGAAACCGCAGCATGAGAATCACGAGCGTTGGCTGGTGTCCTATGCGGACTTCATCACCCTGCTGTTTGCATTCTTTGTGGTGCTTTATTCTTCGGCGCAAGTGGACAAGCGCAAAGTGGGCGAATTGGCGATGGCCATTCAGGTGGCGTTTCAGAAAATGGGCATCTTCGAGGCGTCCAACACCAAGCCGGCCTTGCTCAACACCGAGCCCATGCCATTCTCGAAGGTTCAAATGGTGGAAAACGTTCCGCGCGTGGCAAAGCTGGATCAGTTGGTCAGCCCGCCGCGAGGTCCGCTAGCCGAGGGCGCGCCGCGGACGCCCATGAACGAAATCCAAAAGCAGCTGCACGAGGCTCTCTCACCCGAGCTGAAAAAGCACACGGTGTCGATCACGCCGACGAAAGAGGGAATCGTTGTGAGCCTCCGCGAAGCAGGGTTCTTTGCCAGCGGCTCGTCGGATCTGCGGCCGGGCGCAACGGGAACGCTTGCCGACTTCGAGAAAGTGGTCGCTCCTTATCATGTACGCATCCGCATCGAGGGACATACGGACAACGTGCCGATCCACAACTCTCGGTTCGATTCCAATTGGGATCTCTCCACAGCGCGCGCCACGGAAATCATCAAACTCTTCATTTCGAAATACGGTATTGCGCCCGATCGATTGTCCGCCGCCGGTTACGGCGAATATTATCCCGTGGCCTCCAACGCCACAGCGACGGGCCGCGCCATGAACCGCCGGGTCGATCTGGTAATCCTCACTCCAACTTCCGATTCGGGCCCGCCGCTACCGCCCGGATCGCCGGGTCTTAGCGCCATGTCCGATCTAGGAGGCACCTTGCCGCCTGTCCAAGCAAGGCGGCCCGCGAAGTAAGACGCGCGCAAAAACCGGCCGTGAAGGCCCCGTTAATGGTACGAATCGGTGCTTTTTTGGCCACATAAGCGCCAGACAGTCTCCGCTGCGACCCCGGCGCGCGCTATGATCCATGCATTCCGGGCCCAGCCAGTCGGTTTGCGGGTGCCGGAAACTTCGCGCTCATCCCCGAGGGATGAAGCGCGCGGAACGCAACTCCATCTCAAACGGAATTCACAAATTAAAAGGAGGCGCAAGTGAAACACTGGCTTTCCAGTTCTCTAGCTCTTGTCGCACTGGTTTTCGCGCTCAGTTTCCCCGTGGCCGTCCCGGCTGCGCCCCGCACGCCTCAGCCGAAAGCTGCAGCGGCGGCGGCCGAACCGCATCCTGAGATTCGCGCCGCCATGGCCAATCTGCGCGAGGCGCGCGAACACCTTAATCACGCGAGTCACGATTTCGGCGGTCATCGCGTGGCCGCCATTAAGGCAGTCGACGAAGCCATTCACCAGCTTCAACTTGCCATGCAGTACGACAGGCGCTAAGGCACAAGATCCTCGGCCTGGCTTGCGGCGTCCGACCTCGCAGCGGGCGCCGCAAGCCGGGACGTGGCCTGGCATCGCTCATTGCCGGCCGTAGTCCTGCGGTTGCCGCGCATATCCCACCTGCACGCAGCGGCTCAAGTAACCAGTTAAAGTAAATGCTGAATAGCTTTGGGAGAAATCAGTAGATGAGCAATCGATCTGTTGCGGCTATGCAAATCGCGGTGAACGTGGTTCTCATCATCCTCATATCAGCCGTTTTATTCTGCGTCCCCATAGTGATAGTAACTGCTTCACTCGTTGGGAATAGTGACGGTGTTACCTGGCCTCTCCTTTTTGAACAATACAGTGATATTTACGCTTTCTGGGCTGTAGTGTCGATTTTGATAGGGATATTTAATCTTTTCGTGAGCAAGAAATACGCGGAAGAGATTGTCCCGGGATGGGCAAATCTGATTTCAGGTATCATCCCCGGCATGATTCTGAGATTTGCGTGGAGAGGCTTTAAAAATGCACAACTGGTCCATGCTGAGGAAGCGCGAGTAAACATTAACAGGAAGTGGTTATTGATTTCCTCGCTCACGGGATGTATCGCCATCATAGGTATCCCCTCCATGATCATACTGGGTGATGACAGGTTGCTGCTGCCTTTCCTTAGCGACTCGGATGTGCCAATACTCCTTGGCACGATTGCGGCAGCAGTGTTCTTCTTTTATGGAGTCAATCGCGCATTTCGATTTCTTCCTTGCAAGCAGTGTGGCCAGCAAATCACAGATGACGCGTCGTTTTGTGCCCAATGCGGAAACGAAACCACACATGGATTTTTGAGAAAGGCGCGCCAGCACGGCGGGCACGAATAAACTCGACGGAAACCTGGCGATATAGCCAATCGGAGCAACCATGAATACTCGCTCTTTCTTTCGCCTCTTCCGTTTCCAAATTCCTCGCCTCGCCGCCATCCCGGTGATGCTGCTGCTCATTCTGGTAGGGGGAAACTCTGCATCTTGCGCAGCGAGTACCCCAGGCGATGCTCTTTTCAAGGCCGCACACGATGGGAATGTCAAAAAGGTATCCTCCCTGGTTCCCAGTGCTTCTCAATCTGATGTTTCTCAAGCTTTGAAAGAGGCCGCGTTCATGGGACACCTTAATGTAGTGCAGGCCATAATTGCTCTTGGAGCTGACATCAACGGCAACTTCAGTTCTATTCTCACTGAAAAAGATCTTGTTCAAAACGACGGGACGCTTGACGCTGCGAGATTTTACACTTTCTGTAGCCCAGGGAAATTGCCGATAAGAAGCCCCCTAATCGCCGCGACTAGAGCTGGTAAATCGGACGTGGTGAAATGGCTTGCCGACCATGGGGCCGACATCGACTTACAAGGATGGGCTTGTATATTCGAGGATATGGATCAGCAGCAGGAGCCGCCTCATTTGATCAAGTTTAGACCTGTGGTCGCAGAAAAGGGAAACAACGCTCTTTCCGAGGCGATACTTGCCGGAGAGACTTCTATCGCTCAAGTCCTGATAGCGCATGGCGCGGACCTTTCTCGGAGCGTCGTGTGGCACTCGGCTGACATTCCAGCATTGCGAGAACTTGATAATCGCGACAGAAACGGGCCCAATACCCTTATTCTTTATATTGGCGGTTCGGCCTTTCCCGATTACGGAACTCACCTGAAACCTAGTGATGGTGGCTTCATGCTAACTGACATTGATGCCGAGCAACAGCGCGAAACAACCATTCGTGAACTCGCTTCAAATTCAACGATCCTCGAAATCCGAGCGTTAGTGGGTACCCAAGCCGGGGTAGCCAATGGCGGTGGCAATACACATTAGATCCCCCAATGGCAATCTGGTGGCGATTTGGTACCAGCAAACCTACAGGAGTCTTCGCAATCCCATTCTCGATCCATTCCGCACCGTTCGAATCCTCGCCCTACGGGTCGGCTGCTTGAAAATTGCGTTTAGCACCGATTCTTGGGCGGCAATTCTCTGCGCCATCGGCGATTTTTCTTCACCTGTAATTTCACCTGTAATAGTTCCGTCTTAGCCGTACTTCCGCGTACTTAGACGGTCCCTGACGCTCTCTAAGTTGTTGGAAGTACATAATCACGCCGCTTTGACAGGGTAGAGGTCTGGAGTTCGAGTCTCCACGGGCCTACCATTATTTTCAATGCTTTAGAGAGATTTCGGCTTCAAAACCTCGGGAAATACGAAAGACAAGCCTGGCAAACAGCAGAATTCCCCGCCAATGGCAAAAATCATTTGGAAGAGCAACTGGAGCGTGAGGCAGGTTACCGCAACTTCATCCTCAATCTTTACCACGCCAAACCATTCTCCGGGCAAGCGTGGTTACACGGCGCAAAGGCTGGACGAATGGTTCACATCGCTGCGGTGGATGCACCCGTCACTCAAGCCGACGTAAAAGCCATTTAAGAACGGCGATGTCTAGTTAAATGATGTGTAGACGAAGTTTGCTTACGAGCCGTCCGCCTAGTTGCGGACGTTTTGTGCGATGGGTTGAGTTGGCGGGGCCGATGCCGCCCGGATCTGTTCCACAATCTGCCGCGCGAGTTTTAAGCTCGTGGCACAGGTTGGATCGGTGATGCGGCACTCGGCGATGGTCATCGCGCAGCCGCACGTACAGCGCTCTGAGTTCATGCGCTTCAAAGCCAATTTCTTCTGGGTCGGAGTCAGCCCTTTGAAATTCACTCCTGGCATGCTGGTGGCCAGCGCGGCGTTTTTCAGAAAGATTTGACCGGTGTCCTTGAACGTTTCAATCTTCGCGTGCACGGGCATTCCGAGCAATGCGCGAATTTCATTGTCGTACACTTCCTTCGGATACAGGCCAACGTGCTTTTGCACCACGCGGCCTTCCGGATCGACCACGAACGAAGTGGGTAGCGCGGGGATTCCGCCGTACTCTTCCGATAGCGCGTCGCTGCCCATGACGATGGGATAATTCATGCCGATTTTGTCGGCGAAGTCCTTCACGCCTTGCGCCGGGCCGTCGTCCATCGATACGCCAACAATCTGCAGCTTTCCCTGGAACTCTTTCTGCAGCTCCATCATTTCCGGAATTTCTTCCTGGCAGGGAGGGCACCATGTGGCCCAGAAATTCACGATCACTACTTTTCCGCGCAGTTGCGCGGTTGAGACAAGCTGCCCGTTGAGGTCATTGACCAAGAACGGAGGCATCGGCCCCGCGTTGGTGGCGAAGCGGATCACTTCGGAGTCGCCAGAATCGTCCGCATTAGTTTTCGCGCTGGCCGGCTGCGGCTTCGCAGCAACGGCGTGCGCCGTACTGGCAGCGCCCGGCTTAGCTGCAGAGACGTGCAGTTCGCGCGCGCCTTCGATGGCGATGGCTATAGCCCCCAGAGCGCAGGCAACCAGCAGAATGATGAGTGCCGACTTCTTCATGGATTTCGGACTCGCCCTTAAAGATTATGCGGCAGATGGGCGCGGGACACAACGCCAAGCGCTAACCGGTGCTTAAAAGGAAAGAACACTCCACGGTAGCTGTGTCCGCGTTTGTAAATGAGGACCCAAAACCGGGCCTCATCGCCTCGGAATCCCAAAATCCACATTTCTCGGTTTAGGCGTGCTCTCTAAATGGTCGTGTGAAGCTTCACAATGCGTCTGGATTGACCGGATTCAGAAAGTCGTACCTGAAGGCCTGGAAACTGGACCGCGCCTTCAGCCCGCCTCTAATTCGAAACTCGTCTGGAAGGTTTCTATCCGGGACGCGCGTTCCCGATTCGACTCGCAGCAACTGGCTCCGGCGCATGTGCTGCACGCCTAAGTTGCTGAAAAATCAGTCTCGCGCGAGTGAAACGTGCAAAGTTGAAGTGGGCATGCGACGTGCATTAGAGAGGTCGTGGGTCGCGTTCCAACACGGTCCGCATCGTTGGTGAATGGGGAGGAAGGGGCCCGTTCGCTGGTGATTCGGGTCGTTCCCACCTGCCTCTGAGAGGGAAGCTGGATGGATGACCCCATGGTTCGACTTCGCCTAGGTCGAACCAAATGGAACGCGGCCTTTGGAGGCTCCCGATCCCAAGCGGGAGCCTCCTCCTAATTTTCTTCGCAGCGCCAATCGCTACCTAAGCTCGAACGTCAATGCTCAAAGCTCGCATTTGGCGCCCATCTCGCATTCCGCTGCTCCATGCGATAATTTCCTCATCGCATGCGCAACCTGAAGCTCATCATCGCCTACGACGGCGCGGAATTCCACGGCTGGCAAATTCAGCCGGGAGTGCCGACCATTCAGGGGGCGATCAACGAAATAGCCTCGCAGGTGACGCAGGAGAAGATCTTCGTCCACGGCGCCAGCCGCACGGACGCGGGCGTCCATGCGCTCGGGCAGGTGGCGCATTTCAAGACGCGCTCGCAAATCCCAGCCGCAGAGTTTCAGCGCGCACTGAATGCGCTCCTGCCGCCCGCAATTCGCATCATGGCTGCCGAGGAAGTGGGCCCCGATTTTCACGCGCGTTGGCTGGCGCAGGCGAAGACGTATCGCTACCGGATTTATCGCGGCGCGGTGTTGTCGCCGTTCGAGCATCGCCGCGTGCTGCATTATTCCGGGCCGCTCGACGAAGCTGCGATGTCCGCCGCAGCTCGCGAATTCGCAGGCGAGCGCGATTTCGCGACTTTCTCGGCATCGTCGGGATCAGAAGACGACGACCGCGACCGCGCGACGGTTCGCGTGATTTACAGTTCTGAAATGATTCGCGAGGCTGATCGCGACGAAATCGCGTACGTGGTGCGCGGCCAATCGTTTCTGCGTTACATGGTGCGCAAAATCGTGGGAACTCTGCTGGAAGTGGGGAAGGGAAGGCTCGCGCCCGGCGACATCCACGAATTATTCGAGGCGCGCGACCGCAGCCGCTCTGGTGCCACGCTCCCGCCCGAAGGCCTGTATCTCGTCTCGCTTGAATATCCCGATCCCACTGATTCGCTAGCATCGACGGCCCGCCGCTCCCGTTCGTCCTCGCGACGCGACTTTTAACGGGTGGTCGGCTGGGTAAACATAGGGTCAGCCGTGCTACCGGGGCGCAGGATTAGCGCGCCGATTCAGCAATGGCCGTTTGCCCCATAACCGTTTGCTCGTCAAGATCGGTTACGCCACGCCCCAAAACAACTAATCGATGGAATAAGAAACCCATAGCAATTTTGTTCACTTCGGGTTTGCGGATGTTGTAGAAGACGACCGTAGCCAATTCGATCGAACGGACCAGTCCAAAGTTACGACTGTGTCCGCCATAATATTCTCCGCCTTCTCCCATGAACAGGTATGAGACGGACCATTTCCCCAACGTATAAGACCTTGCGCTGCACGCTTCGGCATCTCTCATTACCCTGACCTGATGGGGCCTCGTATGGCGTGAAGAGGCATACCCCTGCGAGAATCGCGAGGCCGACAAGGAGAATGGGGGAGCTTTCTTCCACTTTCGATTTTGACGGAAATTTCTAGCCGTTCAGATGATAAGATTACATCGAAATTGGCCCGGTGTGGACCAGAGCCTTCTTGGAGGTATTCTGCGTGACACGGGCCAGTGGTAATGTATGCGATCAAGGATAGCGATGGCCAACGAAGTGCCGAACGACCTGGCCGAAAAAGCAGCGATCATGCGGGAATTTGGACGGCTGCGCGCCGCAGGGCAGCCAATTCCGGCGGAGTTACAAGCGAAGCACGTCAACGCTACCAACGACGGCTACACCACCGGCCCTGAGCCTGCAGAGCGAATCCCCGATTTCTCGTTGGCCGACCAAAACGGAATGTCCAGGTCGCTCGTAAATCTCGCCGGGGCCAACGGATTGCTTTTGGTGTTCTATCGCAGCGCGGATTGGTGACGCTACTGCCGCTCCCAACTCGTCGAGTTGGAACAATCACGCACGATAATCGAAAAGGAAGGCTTTCGCATCGCGGCCGTCAGTTACGATTCGCAGGAAAAACTTCGCAATTTCGGGCAGCAATACCAGATTGGCTTTCCGCTGCTTTCCGATGCTGGCAGCGCCGTGATTCGCAGCTTCGGAATCTTGAACACCAATATCGCGCCCGAGCTGCGGGCGCACGGTGTTCCGCATCCCGTGCAGTATCTGGTCGCGCCGGACGGCATCGTCATCCGCAAGTATTTCGTGCCCAATTACCAGCATCGCGTCGCGGGATCTGCCGTTGCTCTGCAAGAATTCGGGGCCACGAGCCACCTCGCACCAGCGGTCACTTTGCATAGTGGCGCATTGACGGTGCACCTGGGTCTATCGACAGAGCAAGCTTTCGCCGGCCATGAAATCGGTTTCTTCGCCAAATTCGCGCTTGAACCGGGCTGGCACGTCTACGGCGCACCGCTGCCGGAGAACTACACCGTAACGTCCGTGACGTTCGATGACCCCAGCATCATTCGCCAGTCGTTTGAATTGCCGCCGCCCGTTCCGCTGCGAATCGCGGCGCTTGGGGAAACGCTGCCGGTTTACAGCGGTTCGTTCCAAGGATCGGGTTCGCTCTTACTGAAATATCCGCTCGACGAGGGCAGGATCACACTCTCAGGCCGCGTCCGCTTCCAACAATGCAGCGACACCGTCTGCGAGCCGCCTGAAACTCTCCCGTTCGACCTTCCGCTGACTCTTCAACCATTCCAGATCGCGCCGCAGCGCAAATAGTTCTGCCAGATCTTGTGCATGAGTGGGCCTTCCCACTTGTGTTATAAGCAACCAGAGCGCGACGCAATGCCATTCGCAGCGAGGCGGCAGCTGCATCTGGCGAACCGGAGGTACATGGCGATGGACAGACGATCGTTTGTGAAGGCTGCGGCGCTTTCGTACGCCACGGCCTCCAGTTGGCTGACGGCCGCCGCGTCGCAAATCAAAATGCCGGTGAGCAACAAGGAGGCGTCTAAGCCCCGTAAGGTTCCCTACAAACGCATCGCTACCGAAGAAGCCTGGGGCACCGTGGAAATGTTCGACATGTACATTCAGCTGATCGACAAAAATCCGTACGCCCACCCCGGGCTTGCAAGCATGTGGGGAAGCACCGGCAATCGCGCCGGGGAATCAGAAGGCAGCGCCAATCCCATCGTCAGGCGGCTGGCGGATATGGGAGAAGGTCGAATCAGTGATATGGACGCCAGCGGAATCGACGTAGCACTACTTTTATTAACCGCGCCCGGCGTGCAGGTGTTCGACGCGGCGACAGCAAATTCGCTGGCGGCGTCGACGAACGATCAACTTGCGGAGGCGATCCGCAAATATCCCACTCGATTTGCCGGGCTAGCCGCCATTGCTCCACAAGATCCGAAAACGGCCGCGAAAGAATTCGAGCGGGCGACGAAAACCCTCGGCTTGAAAGGGGCGGTCATCAACTCGCATACCGAAGGCGAATACCTCGACGACCCGAAGTTCTGGGATATTTTCGAGGCTGCCGAGGCGTTGAATGCCCCCATTTACATTCATCCTCGGGAGCCCGGGCCGCAAATGCTGCAGCCGTTTTTGCGGCGGGGAATGGAGCGCGCTCTTTGGGGCTTCAACGTCGAGGTTAGCGTGCATACGCTCGGGCTGATCGCCGCTGGGGTTTTCGATCGTTTTCCGAATCTCAAGATCGTTATCGGACACGCCGGGGAAGGGCTTCCGTATATGCTGTATCGCATCGACTACTGGGAACAGCGCAAAAAACCATTCATGCCCAAACTGAAGATGCTGCCCAGCGACTATATGAGGCGGAATATCTTCATTACCACGAGTGGCATGCCGTGGGGACCAGCTATACAGCTCGCGCAATCCGTGCTGGGCGTGGATCGTGTGCTATATGCGATGGATTACCCATACGAATTCGAAATCGAAGAAGTCACGATGACCGACGATATCTCCATGAGCGACGCGGATAAAAAGAAATTCTTTCAGACTAACGCGGAAAAGGTCTTTTCGCTCTAAGTCGCGCCCATTCAAAAATAGGGGCGCAGCATGCCGTGGCCGCCGCCGAAGTTTTCTTAATGGGGAGCGAAACGTCGGAATGTTAGATGGGTTGCTCGCCGATCACCGTCGTCCGCACCAGATGGCGCCGCTCGTTCTCGTAATCGTGGATGCCGCAGTGCTGCAGGAAGCGGTTGTCCCAGACGATTACGGTGTTCGGCTTCCAGCGAATGCGGCACTGATACTGAAGCTTGTGGGGCATGTGGGCGAAATATTCCAGAAGTGGACGGCTATCTTCCGCGCTCCAGCCTTCGAAGTGCCGAAAATATGCGGCCGTGACGTAGAGGGCTTTTCGTCCCGTGGTCGGATGCCGCCGCACGGCCGGATGCGCGTTTTCGAGCTGGTCTTCTTTAAAGTCATGCGATTCACGCAGACGAAGCTGTTTGTCCTTGTCGAGCTTGGCGTTCTTCGACCAAATATCTTTTCCGGAATAGACCACGCGCAACTCTTCGAGCGTCTTCTTCATTCCGTCAGAGAGTTCCTCGTACGCCAGGTACATATTGGCGAACGCGGTGTCGCCGCCGTATCGAGGCGCGTCGATGGCGCGCATCACCATGCACTTCGGTGGTCGCTTTAGAAACGGGCTGTCGGTGTGAAACTTCGTGAACGGCACCACGCTCACAGGGTCGTGCACTTCCCGACGCACTTCTTGCATTTCGCGGTCGCCAGCATAGAGCGGGGCCTGCGGCAATTCCATCAGCTCGCCGAAATAATGCGAGAACGCTTTGTGCTGCTCGATGCTCAAATCCTGATCGCGCAGCATGATCACCAGAAAGTGCTCGAACGCGGTCATGATTTCGCTGAGCACTTCTTCCTTCAGCGGCTTTCGCAAATCCACGCCGGTAATCTCGCAACCGCACGCGCCGGTCAGCGGTTCCACGCCAATATGACGAAACTCCGGCATCGGCCGCCCAGCCACCACCAAGTGCTCATTCTCGGTTTGTAACGCCTTCGCCTCTACGCTCACGGAAGACCTCCCTTGGTTGCCCCAATTCGCCGCCTTGCCTCATCGCAGCTACTCGCCAACCGCAGCTACGCGGATTGTAGGCCCGCGGTAGCCGAATCGTAAGTGAAATTTTCCGCGGCGCCCGCACCTCCTCCCGCACCGTCATTCCGAGGAGCGAAGCGACGAGGAATCTGCTTTTCATTTGCCGGGGCGACTTGGAGGTCTCGCGGCGCGCCGCCGCGCTGGCGGCCACGCTGGAGTTGCCGGTAATCGAAGTAGTTGTGAATGGGGTAAGCTATCGGACCGGCGGGAGCTCTGATTCGCCCGTAGACCCTAATTCCACTCGGTCCGGAGGCTATACCGATGCGCTTCGTCTCCCTTCTTCTTGTGTTGGCTGCTCTCGTGACACCGTTCACATTCGGACAGGCAACCAACTTTGCCGATCGGGCGCCAATTTTGCTGGGAACAGCGTGGTATCCGGAACAATGGCCGGAGTCGCGTTGGGAATCCGATCTGTCTCTAATGGAAGCGGCGCACATCGACGTAGTACGTGTGGGTGAGTTCGCATGGAGCACCATGGAGCCCGCGGAGGGCCACTACGACTTCGGCTGGCTGGACCGCGCGATTGCGCTGGCGGCCAAGCACCACATTGCGGTGGTGCTGGGAACGCCCACTGCGGCCCCGCCGGCATGGCTGACGCAAAAATATCCGCAAACGCTGCGGGTAAGCGAAGATGGAGTAAGGGC
The DNA here is from genome assembly GCA_050746805.1 of Candidatus Acidiferrales bacterium. Lineage (GTDB taxonomy): Bacteria > Acidobacteriota > Terriglobia > Acidiferrales > UBA7541 > Palsa-295. The sequence goes on from JBOGMW010000102.1 coordinate 64,352, forward strand.
GGAGCACGGGAATCGGCAGCAGTTCTCGTTTGACGATGTAAAGTACCGCGAACTGGCGCATGATATTGCCGAGCGGATGGCGATTCGATATGGACATAATCCCGACGTCGTAGGCTGGCAACTTGACAACGAATATGCGAACCCCTCGTTCGATGCGGAAGCTAAAGCGCAATTCCACGCATGGCTGAAGAAGAAGTACGGCACGATTGCCAACCTGAACTACCACTGGGCAACAGCGTACTGGAGCCAGACGTACGGCAACTTCGATCAAATTCCGGTGCGCCAGGACAATGAAAATCCGGCGCTGCTGCTGGATTGGAAGCGGTTTGTGAGCGACACCTGGAAAAGCTATTCGCTGAACCAGATCAGCGCGATTCGCCCCCATGCCGACCCGCGGCAGTTCATCACCACCAACACCATGGGATGGTTCGACGGGTTCGACGAGTATGTGGTCCATTCGGTGCTGGACATTGCCGCTTGGGACGACTACATCGCCACCGACAACTACGACTATGACGAGAACGGCGCGGCAGACGACCTTACACGCGGCTACAAACGCAAAGATTTCTGGGTAATGGAGACCGAGCCCGCGTTTGTGAACTGGCGGCCCACGAATACTCCGCTGCAAAAAGGCCAGGTGCGCGACATCGCATGGCAGGACATCGGCCACGGCGCGAATACGGTGGAGTACTGGCAATGGCGCGCAAACCGCAACGGACAGGAGCAGTATCACGGCGTCCTGGTGGGCATCGACGGCAAGCCGACGCCGGTCTATTCCGAGATTCAGCAGGAAGGCAAAGAATTTCAGGAAGCCGGTGACGCTCTGAAGGGCACGACACCGCGTTCGCAGGTCGCGATCATTGAGTCTTACGACAGCCGCTGGGCGATTGAATTCCAGCGGCATAGCGCGAAATTCGATCCCGTGGTTGAGCTTCTGGCATTCTATCGACCTCTCCGCGATCAGTCTCAGGCGGTGGATATTGTGTCGCCGGACGCTCCGCTGGACGGATACAAGCTTGTGGTCGCGCCCGCATTGAATGTGCTGCCGCCGAGCCTTGCGGACCATCTGATTGCCTACGTCAAACAGGGCGGCCACTTGGTTCTGGGCCCCCGCAGCGGGATGAAGGATCAATACGATGCATTAAATCCGCAGCGGCAGCCTGGGCCGCTGGCGAATCTGCTCGGCGGATCGGTGACACAGTTCTATGCGCTCGACAAGAACGTGCCGCTGAGCGGGACGCTAGGGACTGGGACCGCGAATGTTTTGGGCGGAGACGCTGGAGACGACTTCTCCGGATACCAAGGTCCTGATGCGCTACGGCAAAAGCAACGGATGGCTGGATGGTGAGCCTGCGGTTCTCGATCGTACTGTAGGCAACGGAAGCGTTGCTTACGTAGGCGCCTGGCTGGACCCGAACCTGATGAGTACGCTCGCGGCTTCATGGCTGCGGCGCGCCGGAGTGAAACCGATTGTGCCGCATGCACCTGAAGGAGTGGAGGTCTGTGAGCGAATCGGATCAGGAAAGACGGTGGTGATTCTAATCAATCACAACACCATGTCCGAACATATCGCGCTACCTGCGGAAATGATCGATGTGCTGGCCCCAGGACATGGGCGCGCAGATTCAGTGGACTTGCCGGGATACGGAGTGGCGGTTCTGGAAAAGTAGCGCGTGCCTTAAAATTTGAACGCGGCGCGCTGAAAAAGTTTCTTGCGCTTTGAAGACGGCACGTTGCCTTGACTCTTATGTGCCGTTGACATACTTTGGTTTACGGTAAGTGCGTTGGCGCAAAAGGGTGTGGTGTCGCCGCTTGGATGCGGCATCTCGAAGGAGGCACTTCATGGCAACTCGCTTCACGGTGAACGGAAAACCACAGACGGTGGATGTGAATCCCGATATGCCATTGCTGTGGGTGATCCGCGACACGCTCAACATGACGGGAACGAAATTCGGCTGCGGCATGGCCCTGTGCGGTGCCTGCACGGTCCATATCAACGGCGCGGCAATCCGGTCCTGCATCACGCCTATCTCCAGCGTCGAGGGCAAGCACGTGACCACGATTGAAGGCTTGTCGCCCGATCATAGCCACCCGGTCCAGCGCGCTTGGATAGAAGTGGATGTTCCACAGTGCGGCTATTGCCAGTCCGGACAGATCATGTCTGCGTCCGCATTGCTCGCCAAGAACCCGCATCCCACTGACGCCGAAATTGAAACAGCCATGGCCGGCAACATCTGCCGCTGCGGCACCTACCAACAGATTAAGGAAGCCATCCATCGAGCGGCCCATATGCACGGCGGGGCTCCCAAAGAGAATTCCGAGCTTGACCAGATCCCGCAGGATGCTCTCGCAGGAGGTGCGGAATGAGCGTGATTACCAACGAACTCGACCGCCGCAAATTCCTGAAGACCAGCTTGGCCGGCGCCACTGGCCTGATCGTCGGCTTTTATCTGCCCGGCCGCCATGAAGTCTTCGCTGCCAACGAGCGGCCAGTCGTCATGAACGCTTTCATCCACGTCAGCCCGGACAACGTCGTCACAATTGTAGTAAGCAAGTCGGAAATGGGCCAGGGCGTTGCCACGTCTCTTCCGATGCTCGCGGCCGAAGAGCTGGAATGCGATTGGCGAAATATCCGGTTTGAATTCGCTCCTGCCGCGCGAGTTTATTTTGATCCCGCGTTTGGCATGCAGGGCACCGGAGGCAGCACCAGCATTCATTCCAGTTGGGAGCCGCTGCGCAAGGCAGGCGCCAGCGCTCGCGAGATGCTAATTGCCGCTGCCGCGCAGAAGTGGGGCGTGGACGCGTCCGAGTGCCGCGCTGAAAACGGAGAAGTAGTCCACATGGGCACGAAGAGCCGCGCCACCTATGGCAGCCTGGCCGAGGCGGCGGCAAAACTTCAGCCGCCAACGGACGTAAAGCTGAAGGATGCAGCCGCGTTCAAAGTGATCGGCAAGCCGATGAAGCGCCTCGACACGCCTGAAAAGGTGAACGGCCGCGCCAAGTTCGGTATCGATCAGCGCCGTCCCGCGATGTTGCATGCCGTCGTGCTGCGTTGCCCGGTCTTTGGCGGCAAAGTGGCCAGCTTCGACGCTACCAAGGCTAAGCAGGTGCGTGGCGTAAGGGATGTGGTGCAGATTTCAGACGGCGTCGCCGTAGTTGCGGACAATACCTGGGACGCAATGGAGGGTCGTCGCGCACTCGATGTGAAGTGGGATCTCGGACCCGCTGCCGACGTGACCACCGAGACCATTTTCGAGAATTTTGGGAAGTCCCTTGATAGTAAGGAAGGTTACTCGGCGAGGAAAGTCGGTGACGCGGCCTCGGCTTTCAACAGTGCGGCCACCAAGATCCAAGCCGAATATCGCGCCCCATACGAAGCGCACGCTTGTATGGAACCCATGAATTGCACCGCCGATATCCGGGAAGGCGAGAGCGCCGAAATATGGGCTCCCACTCAGTTTCAAACACCCTCTCAGGCTGCTGCCGCCAAAATTGCCGGAGTCAAGCCCGAGCAGGTGATCGTCCACACCACGTTCCTCGGTGGTGGTTTTGGCCGTCGCGGCTGGTCGGACTTCGTCAACCAAGCCTGCGAAGTATCGAAAGCCATGAAATCACCAGTTCAGGTCACATGGTCGCGCGAAGACGACACGCAGCACGACTACTATCGCCCCGCGTCGCTGGTGCGCTTCTCGGCCGGCCTTGATTCCGACGGGAAGCCGGTTTCCTTCAGTGCCCACATCGCCTGCGATTCGATCATGAGATGGTTTTACGGCTCCGTGAAGAACGATTACGACGACAGCAGCGTGGAAGGAATCATCGACACTCCCTACGATATTCCCAATATCGCCGTCAATTACAACCTGGTTCCTGGTCCTGTTCCGCAGGGCTTCTGGCGTTCGGTAGGCGCTTCGCAGAACGGCTTCTTCCGCGAGTGCTTCATTGACGAGCTGGCTGCCGCGGCAAAAAAAGATCCCTACGAATTTCGCCGCGATTTACTGCAGAAGAATGCGCGCAATCTCGGCGTTCTGAACCTGGTGGCGGAAAAGGCCGGTTGGAGCAAGCCTCTGCCGGCGGGCCGCTATCGCGGCATCGCGGTCGTCGAGGCATTCAACACCTACGTCGCCGAAGTCGCGGAGATTTCGCTTGATAAAGACAAGAACGTAAAAGTCCATCGCGTGGTCGTCGCCGTCGATCTCGGCCAGCCGGTCAATCCGGCGATCATCGAGCAGCAGGTCCGGGGAGGTGTTGTCTTCGGTCTCTCGCAAACGCTTAAGGGTGAAATCACAATCGACAAGGGCCGCGTCGTGCAGGGCAACTTCGACACGTTCGAAGTTCTGCGCATGAACGAGATGCCACACGTCGAGGTGTACATTACCGATAGCCACGTGGCGCCACCCACCGGCATGGGCGAACCCGCTGTTCCGCCCATTGCTCCCGCTATTTACAACGCGATCTTCGCGGCTACCGGCAAGCGCGTCCGCAAGCTCCCGTATCGTCCGGACGACCTGGCTTAGTCGCAGTTCGCTCCGGTGGACGCAGCGGCGCGAGAACAACCTTTTATCCCTGCCATTTCATGACCGAGATGGCGGGGATTCTTTTGCCCGCAACTTCTAAGTATCGCGAGCGGCAATCAGCAGCCAGAGCATTCCGTGCTTCTGAGATGCTTGCCGGATGGTTTGGCGACTTTTTGCGGCGAATGGTTAACGCGAGAATGGGTACATCAGCCACGCCACGCCAACGGCGATAACCAAAAAAAACGCCAGCGACCACAGCGCATATCGGATTCGTCCGGCCATCGGTCGCCGCCCAAGCGACGCAAGACCCAGGGACACCAGCGCCGCAAACAGCACCATAGCCCAGAAGTGATTGACGTGTATTCCGCGCACCGTGGTCTACCTGCGCCGCCCCAGCACGATTTCGACAGCGTCAATCGCGCCGATTAAATTCACCAAGCCGGCCGCAGCCACGAAACGAGTGCCATAATTTCCCGTCGCGCGGGAGATATCCGGCCCGGCCGTTTCGATGAAATGCGCGAGGAAATAAAAACCACCCGCTGCAACGTCCGCTATAAATCCAAGCGTGCCAAACGATTCATGCGTATGCGGGCCAAACACATCGCCCCGCATCAGATATCCGGTGACCGCCAATCCACCAACCGCCAAGAAAAATCCCAATGCGCGCGCCCAGCGCCGTTGCAGCAAATGGCCCAGCCCCGGCACAGCCCACGCTGCGATCAAAATCATCGGCGCGATCGAACTTGCGCGCCCATGGTGTGCGGCTATTGCCGCACTCTCCTGCGCCGGCGGCGCATCGTTCTGCGTCGTTTCCGCCAATCCGTCTCCGATAACTCCGTCGCCTGTACTCATGCCAGCAGAGCCAGAATTTCTGTCTGCACCGCGCCGGTTACTTGCGCCTCGCGCTCGCCTACGTAAACGTTCACTTCGCTTCGGATGCCGAATTCCGGCAGGTAGATACCTGGTTCGACGGAGAAGCAGGTGCGCGGCATAATTTTCCGGTCGTCTCGCGTTTCCAGGCTGTCCATATTCGCGCCATTGCCGTGAATTTGCTCGCCGATGCTGTGTCCGGTGCGATGGACAAAATATTTTGCGTAGCCGGCTCTGCGAATCAATTCGCGCGCGGTGCGGTCCACTTCCCAGCCGTGAATCGTGCGTCCCTTCGCGACGGCCGACTGTACACGCTCAATGGCGCTGTTACGCGCGTCGCGCACGATGCGAAAAACTTTTGCGTACGCTTCCGGCACGCGCTCGCCGAGATATCCCATCCACGTGATGTCGTAATAGACGCTCGCGGGCTGGTTGCATTTGGCCCATACGTCGAGCAGCAGCAGGTCTCCCGCTCGGATCGGCCGCGAACTGCTTTTCGTGGGCTCGTAATGGGGGTTCGCGTTGTTCGGCTGCACGGCGACCACCGGAGGCTCTTCGGTAGTCAGTCCGCTCGCGTGAAATTGCTGCATCATCCATTGCTGCAGCTCGTATTCCATCAACGGTTTGCCATCGCGCACGGCGCTGGCGGCAAGATCGAATGCGCCGCGCACAATGCGGTCCACCGCGTGTCCCGCTTCAAGATGCATCTTCAATTGCTCCGGCGTCCACGCAGCCTCGAACATCTGCACCAGATCGGCCGAACTGACCACGCGCTTCTTCAGCTTGCGTACCAGTTCGACCGTGCCCGCATCCACCAGACCAATGTACGGAATGTTATTCTCTGGCGAATATTGCATGGCGATGGTGCGGCTTCCCGCGAGCAGCTTGCGCAGTCCTGCGTGCAGCTCTTGCCAACTCGAATACTCCGCGCGGCGGCCATCGAGGGAATCCAGCGCTCCTCGCTCGATGCGGTGAACGAGTTTTCGCGGCTCGCCCTTCTTGGGAACGAAGTAAAACCATCTGCGCGTGGATAACCCCTCGGTCGGCAGGTCTAGCACGTGCGCGGCGATCGGATCGCGGTGGTGATGATCGTAGAAAAGCCAGCCGTCGATTTTGCTGGCTCGTAACGCCGTCTGGATTGCTTTGATGTCTGGCATGAATTTGTGGGCTGGATCTGGCCGCTAGACGCCATTCCTTTTGCCGGCGGGAACTCGCGCGCTCACCACGGGAACGAGCCACAGCGCGTAACCGACCGGGTCGCGAATATTGGCGATCATTTGATTGAAATAATCGAGAGCTTGTTCGCGCGAAATTGGAGTGTATTCGGCTACGGGATCGGTGTATCCATCGCGCCAGGCCTCGATGATGGCGGCAAACGTCTCGCGCGGCACGCGCAGCGTGTCTACAATCACGTAATCAATACGGATTTCTTCCAGCTTCATCGCTGCAAGAATGCCGTAGATGTCGCGGCCCAGGAACAGATTCGTGCTGGTAGCCGCGCCAAACTCCGGCGGTACCTGGTGCCAGAAATTGCGCACATCGAGCTGAGCGCGCTGGAAGTGCAGCATGCCGTAATCTTCGGCGATCAGGTGCAAGTATCCGCCGGGGCGCGTGACGCGGACGAGCTCGGCGATCACTCGGTCGGCGTGCGGGATGGAGTGAAGCACGTGGCGGCAGACAGTCAGGTCGAAACTGCCGTCGACCGCGCTCAATTCATAGATGCTCTGGTGCTCGAACTTCAGTCGCGGCGCGCCTTGGCGAAGGCGCTGGCGCGCAAGCTCCAGGCTCGCGTCGATCACGTCCACGCCGAGAATTTGCGCGCACGGGAAAAGTTCGGCCATTCGCAAGGACGCTTCGCCGGTGCCGCAGCCCGCGTCGAGGACGCGCGGCTCCGCGGGCAGTGCGTAGCGGAGCAGCAAGGGAGCTTCCTGGGGCCAGATCGCACGCGCCTGCGCGTCTAGGCAGCGCACCATCGACTCGTCGGCCATCTGCTTGGCTTGCGGATTTAGATTGGGGCCTGCGACTTGCTGGTTCATGCGAGCAAATCCACCACCTGCCGGCGGCTTACGCTGGAAATATTACGCGCTTGTTTCTGCTTTTTGCCTCCGAGAATTCTAACAGCCGAAATGGGGACGTTCAAACGCTCAGTCAAGAATTCCCGAAGCGGCTTATTAGCACGGGCATCGACGGGCTGCGCGGTCAGTCGCACCTTCAACGCGCCCCCTTACTCCCCCTCAATCGCATCCGGGCTAACCCCTGGCGTCGCGCGCACGGCCATTTGTGAACCGTCCGCAATACCCGAATGCCGATCATCGAATTTTCTCCCGCGAGCCGAAAACGGCTGTGCCGATGCGCACCTCGGTGGCGCCTTCTTCGATGGCCACTTCGAAATCGTGGCTCATGCCCATCGATAGCACCGGCAATTCGAGCCCGAGTTTTTGGCGCAAGTCGTCGCGCAATTCGCGCAGCCTGCGAAAAAAAGGACGCGCCTGTTCTGGGTCTTCGGCGTACGGCGGAATGGCCATCAGTCCACGCAGGGCCAAATCGGAACACTTTTGCGAAATATCTTCCACGAGGGGCGCGAGCGCAGTTTCTTCCACGCCGCTTTTCGTCTCCTCACCGGCGAGCTTCACTTCGATCAGCACCGGCAGACGCTTGCCCGCGGCGCCTTCGGCAATAGCGCCATGGAGCTTTTCCGCGACGGAAAAGCGGTCAATTGAATCGACGCAGCTAAAAAGTTCGGCGACTTTTTTCGCCTTGTTGCCCTGGATGTGGCCGATCATGTGCCAATTTGCATCGAGTCCGGCGACCACCGCGCGCTTGGATTCGAATTCCTGCACACGGTTTTCGCCGAAGTGACGCAGCCCTGCGACGTACGCAGAGCGTATCGCTTCAGCCGGGAACGTCTTGGAGACCGCGACCAATGTAATTTCGCCGGCGCTGCGCCCAGAGCGTTCGGCGGCGCGAGCGATGCGTTCACGCACACGGGCAATATTTTCGGCAACAGGATTGGCTTCGTCCGACATTAACCCGATTCTAACATGCCGCGATTGCGGAGTCCGTTGTGCCGAATCCCTGCTTTATTTGCGAGCACCGCTCTTCCGCTGACACGAACGGCGCCGCTCGCACATCCAACGGACAGTACGGCAGGGAGGTGCTATGCCAAATAAATCCACCGTTCGGAAAGCCAAGGAAGACCTGCGAGAAGGGAAATCGCCCACCACAGCCGCCGGCGAATTCGTACATGAGGAAATCGAACACGTGCGGCACGGAAAGCACGGGGCTCGCTCTCCGCAGCAGGCTATAGCCATCGGATTGAGCGAAGCGCGCCGCGCCGGGATTCCGCTGCCGCCTCTGCGCCGGGGACGCACCAGTGAGAAAACCCGCAAGAGCGCGAAGCGCGCGTATGAAAAGGGCCAATCCGGCGCGAAGAAGCCCAGCCGTAAGCGTTCTCGCGCCCGCGAAAAGGCGCTGAAGCGCGAGCCTAGGAACACCGTTTCGAGGCAGGCTCTTTCGCGGCATACGCGCAGCGCTGCCCGACGCCGACGTGCGCGACGTTGATACCACGTCGCGCGTCTTCACCACCAGCAGCAATGCCATCGGCAAGGAGCCACGCCATGAAAAACAGCGGAGGACGGAAGTCCAAAGCAGCCGAACAGATGGAAGCGGAAATAGAGAATCACGAGCAAGCGCGCCGCGATCAGGAACGCGATAATCAGCAAGACCTGATACAGCACGTTCAATCGGCAAGCCATGACACCCAACGACTGGGAGTGAAGTGGCCTCCGTCATACAAGGCTTTGAAAAAGCGCAAACCGGCGGCAAAGCCCGCATCAAAGCGCGGAAAATAGGCGGACTTCGAGCTAAACCGTGCCCGTAGCCTACGTGGTCTCTTCCGCCATGATGGAGAGAGAAGAACTGCCGGTGCGAAGGAACTCGACGTTGTAAAGATTCTGGGTCCGCTAGCTCTTGGCCGATGCACTGGTTGACGACCCGGCTGCATTTTCGAGCGCGCGCGCGGGTTTAGTGGCGCGGATAAAGGCGCTCATGAACTTGCCATCGATGTGTGGCGCGAGGGCGCCGGGATCGAGGCCGGCTGAAGCGAGAAACTCCCGGGCGTCTTCAACTTTGTAAATGCGAGTCGGCTCAATATCGACGTGCTCGAAGCCGGCTGCGGAGAGATGGGCGCGATAATCGCGCTCGCTGAGCGCTCCGGCGACGCAACCGATCCAGAGCAGGACGCTTTGGCGAATTTCCGGAGAAATTTCCCCGCGCGTGACTACGTCCGAGATGGCTAAGCGGCCGCCGGGTTTCAGCACCCGGCAGGCTTCACGGAGAACCTGCGCTTTGTCCGCGGAAAGATTGATGACGCAATTCGAGATGACCACATCGATGGAATTGTCGGGCAAGGGGATGCGCTCCATCTCGCCCTTGAGGAATTCGACGTTGTCGACTCCGGCTTTGCGCTGATTGTCGCGCGCGAGCGCGAGCATTTCATCGGTCATGTCGAGGCCGTAGACCTTGCCGGTTGGACCGACGCGGCGCGCGGAGAGCAGAACGTCGATGCCGCCGCCGGAGCCGAGGTCGAGGACTACTTCGCCGGGGTGCAGTTCGGCGAGCGCGGTGGGATTGCCGCAGCCGAGCGATGCGCGCAGGGCTTCTTCGGGAATAGAAGCAGCGTCAGCTGCGTTGTAAAGATTCGCTGTGATGGCGTCGCAGCAGGACGCGGCCGGCCCGCAACAGGGCTTTTCGCCTGCTTGCGCCTGGCGAGCAAGTTCACCGTATTTTTCGCGGACCACTTCCTTGATTCCAGTGTTGGTTTCTGTTTCGCTCATGGCCTAGGCGCCTATTTGCAGATCTGAATGATTTCGCGCGGGCTCGGCGCTTTATTGCGCGTGCAGCATTCTGAGTAGAGGAAACCGAGCAACTTGTGAAGCGCATCCGTGTTGGCGGTGTAACGGAGAAAAGTGCTTTCGCGAAGGAGTTGCATGATGCGCAGGCGGGGCTCCGCGCCGATGGCCGAGAACATGTCGGCATAGCGGACGGTCTGCCCGGAGCTAGTTCTGGATGATGCGATGGCGCCGGCCATGATTCGATTGTTGTAGAAATATAAAATCACGTCAAGCGAAGACTCGCAGAATTGCCGCGAAACACCTTAGCTGCGGACCTACGACGGGAGCAAGGTTGCAGGTCTTAACCGAAGTGCAAAGGCTGCGGATTATGGTAAGTTGGGTTATATGACGAGAGACTTTGGAAAGGTGGGCGCGGCCCGGACCATGGTGGTGGCCACCGCTGTCTTCGGATTGATAGCGTCACTGCTCGCAGTTTGTGTCCCCGGTGCAAGGGCTCAAGAAAAAGAACCGCACTGGACGCCTGCGCAGGCGCCTATTGCAAGAAATATCGTAAGCTTGCGGTCTCTCGCGGACGATGTGCGTCCACGCGCAACGCAAATGTTGGCAATGCAAATCCGAGCGCTGCCGCCCTCGGCGAACAAGCTGGAGTTGGCATATTCGCTGGCGAACCTTTCGACCGAAGGCGATCAGGGCCAGGAAACCGTGCAAGCGGTAGCGACTACGCTCGAGGAGGCGCTACGTCAACGCCCGGTGCAGGATGCGCATGGCCAACCGGCTGACCAGTATCTGGAGCTAGCATCGCTGGCAACGTACGAGCACGTCAAGGTGTCGCTCGATAATCCGCAATACCAGCGGGCGTTGAGGAAGTTGCAACTGGATGACATCCGCCGAGAACACATCAATTTCACATTGACGGGCCTGGACGGGCAGAAATGGACGCTTCGGGATTTGCGCGGGAAAGTGGTGCTGGTGAATTTCTGGGCCACGTGGTGCCCGCCCTGCAGGAAAGAACTGCCGGACCTCGACGCGCTCTACAGGAAATACAAGGATCAGGGATTCGTAGTGCTGGCTATTTCGGACGAGGAGCCGGATACGGTGCGATCGTTCCTGACGAAACACAAGGTAACGTATCCGGTGCTGCTCGATCCCGGAGATGTGGTCCACAAGCGGTACGACGTGATGGGCATTCCGAAGAGCTATCTATACGATCGTGACGGGAAGCTGGTAGCCGAAGCGATGGACATGCGGACGAGAAATCAGTTTGCGGGGATGCTGGCGAAGGCAGGGATAGACTCTTCGCACAAGCTCGCCAAAGAGTCGCTTCTGCAATTGCCCGCGCAACTGTCGTCTCGCGTGAAACACGCGTTGTGAGTGTCGTGGATTTCGGCTGATAACTTTGGAAGGAAGAGAACCGGACGGCTCTGCACCTGAGAGAGTTCCCTGGTGCAGAGCCGTTTTCCTTTTCCGAGTGCGTCTACGGGAGCGCGAATACGCGCAATGCCGGGCCCGGACCGCTTCGGCCTCTAGCGCCAAACGCAGCGCCAGCGTCCATGACCGCGACGTACTGCTTGCCGTTTTTCCCCTGATACGTCATCGGCACGGCTGTTGCTTGCAGAGGAAGATGAATGGACCAGAGAATTTTCCCGGTTCGCTCATCGAAGGCGCGAAACATATTGTCGCTGGTGGCGCCGATGAAGACCACTCCGCCAGCTGTGACGATCGGTCCGGCGAAAGCACCGGGGCGGCCGGTGTTTTGCTTTCCGGGCGGCAGCCCTGCGGTGATCCCGAGGGGCACCTGCCAGACGATGTCGCCGGTAGCGGCGTTCACGGCCGTCAGCGTCTCCCACGGCGGTTTCTGGCAGGGCAAGCTGCCGATCGATTTGCCATTTGCATCGCGAGCTATGGCGGCGAACTGCGCGTACTGTCCAGCGAAGCTGGCGTTGCTGCCGCGATCGTAGGGCAATTGGATGTTGCCAGGCCCGGGCTTATATTTCGGATTCTTCTCAATAAAGCCGAGGGCCCCTTGATTCTGCATGTTGACGATGACGTAGTCGTTGGTTGGGTCAGACGCCGTGCCGCCCCAATTGGCTCCGCCGGTGGCGCCAGGAAATACCAGAGACACCTTTAACGGTTTCCCGGGCTCTTGATAAAGCCACGGCGTGAACGGACCGGCATTGTAGAAGCCGCCAGCCTTGTCCCACAGTTCGTGGCAGGCCTGCGCATGCTGCGCGCTGGTGTCGTTGGCGGTGACCATATCATTCAGGGTGAATCCGACATCCGCGAGCGGCGGAGGTTTCACCGGGATCGGCTGCGTGGGCGAGTAGGCCTCCGTCGGAACGTTGCCCTTGGGAACGGCTGTCTCCTTGACCCCGAAGATCGACTTGCCGGTTACACGATTCAGAATGAACATGTAAGCGGTCTTGCTGGTCTGTACAACAACCGGCACTTTTTTGCCGTCGTGGGTGATATCGAGGAGCGCGGGCTCCGGCGGCAAGTCGAAATCCCATAACTCGTGATGAACAGTCTGGAAATACCATTTCAATTTGCCGGTGTTGACGTTGACGGCGACGAGCGTGTTGGAGAAGAGATTGTCGCCGGGGCGGTCGCCGCCGTAATAGTTGGCGGCGGGCCCGCCGACGGGCATATACAGTATGCCGCGCTTGGCGTCGATGCTCATGGTGATGGACCAGACGTTGGCGCCGCCGCGATCTTTCCAGCTATCGTCGCCCCAGGTGTTGTTGCCTACTTCGCCGGGTTGCGGAACGGTGTGGAAATCCCACAGTTTTTTGCCGGTGCGGGCATCAAAAGCGCGCGAATCGCCGGGGACGCCTTTGGCGACTTCGTCCTGCGGATGAAGATTGGCTTCGCCGGGTCCGTAGACGTTGGCGCCGATGATCAAAATATTTTTGTAGATTGTGGGCACTTCGGCGAAGGGAACGTGAAGCGTGATGGAACCGTCGGTGCCAAAGCCGGCGGAGGGCTTGCCGGTGGCGGCGTCAAGCGCCATGATTTTGTGGCCGCTGGTGAAGAAGATCCGCGCTGGATCGTGGCGAGTGCCGGGCCAATAGGCCACGCCGCGCGCCGAGGCGAGGCCAGTCTTCAGTTCGAAGCGCCAGATTTCCTGGCCGGTGCCGCCGTCGAGCGCGACGATTTTGTTTCCCGCGGGCATGTACATCACACCGTTGACGACGATCGGCGTGGCTTCCGCGTAGGCCCCGGATGCCGGGCCGACGCCTCCGGGACGCATGGCGTAGGACCAAGCTTGCGCGAGTTTCGAGACGTTGTCGGCGTTGATTTGCTTCAGTGGCGAAAAGCGAGTGGAAGCGAGATCGCGATTATACATGGGCCAATCCGCGGCAGGCGCTGTCTGCGCACGGGCAGGCGACGACGAAACGCCTAATGCAAAAATGCCAAACAGCAAAAACGTCCCCAAATACCTGGTCACTAGGTCCCCCTTGGCCTGATAGGTTCCTGATCTGGTCGCTCCGTATTTATGAGCTATTCAATTGATCAGAAATAAGTTACGGATGCCTGCGGCGTCCGAACCGCCGTGGCAAACCCCGGAAGTATACATCACGGTCCGGGAAATCTCGCGGGTCCTAGTAAAACGCCAGGAACCGGTCGATATCCCAACCCAACAAACTTTGCTCGATTTGATCCGCTGGGGGGATTCTATTCGTCCTGTCCATTCGATTTGGCCAGGCGTTCGATTACGCTCATGTCTTCAAGAGTCGAGACGTCTCCGGATACACCGCCCTTATGCGCGAGTTCGCGCAGCAGGCGGCGCATGATTTTGCCGCTGCGCGTCTTGGGCAATAGATCGCAGAAGCGCACGTCGGCTGGGCGGGCGATGCTACCGATGGTGGCGGCGACGTGCTCCATAAGCGCGGAGCGCAAATTTCGGGACGGCAAATGCCCTGAGCGAAGCGTGACGAAGCAAACGATAGCCTCGCCTTTGATATCGTCCGGGCGCGCCACAACGGCGGCCTCGGCCACTGAATCATGGCTAACCAGCGCGCTTTCGATTTCCATGGAGCTAAGGCGATGGCCGGCAACCTTAATTACGTCGTCGACGCGGCCGAGCACCCAGATGTGGCCGTCTTGATCGCATTGCGCGGCGTCGCCAGCGAAGTAGACGCCGGGGATGCGGCTCCAGTATTCGCGCGCGTACCGTTCGTCGTCGCCGTAAATGGTACGCAGCATGGAGGGCCAGGGCTTCTGAATTGTTAAGTAGCCGGTTTCGCCGGGACCGACGGGCTGGCCCTGAAGGTTGACGACTTTGGCGGCTATGCCGGGAAGCGGGAGGGTGGCGGAGCCGGGCTTCGCGGGCGTGGCGCCAGGGAGCGGCGAGATCATGATCGCGCCCGTTTCCGTCTGCCACCAGGTATCGACGATGGGGCAGCGGCCTTTGCCGATTGCCTCGTGATACCACTTCCAGGCGGCCGGATTGATGGGCTCACCAACGGTGCCGAGGACGCGCAGGCTGGAAAGATCGTGCTTGTTGATCCAGTCCATCCCCCAGGACATGAACGCACGAACCGCTGTGGCGGAACTATAGAAGACGGAGACCTTATATTTCTCGACGATTTGCCAGAAGCGGTCTTTTGCCGGATGGTCGGGCGCCCCTTCGTACATGACGACCGTGGCGCCGTTGGCTAGCGGGCCATAAACGATATAGCTGTGGCCCGTGACCCAGCCGATATCGGCTGTACACCAGTAGACATCCGAATCGCGCAGGTCGAAGACCAGTTGCGTGGACCACATGCACTGCAGGAGATAGCCAGCTGAAGTGTGCAAGACGCCTTTCGGCTTTCCCGTGGTTCCGCTGGTATAGAGAATATAAAGCGGATGCTCGGAATCGAGAGGTACGGCATGGCAATCGCTGGATGCCGATTTTTCGAGATCGTGCCACCAGAGGTCGCGGCCGGATTCCCAGGCGACTTTTTCTCCGGTGCGCTTCACGACGATCGATTTCTCGATGGTAGGGCAGTTTTTCAAAGCTGCGTCCGCGATGCCTTTCAGTTGGACGACCTTGCCTCGGCGGTACCCGCCATCGGCGGTGACTAGAATTTTCGCTTTAGCGTCGCCGATGCGGTCAGATAGAGCCGTGGCGCTGAAGCCGCCAAATACCACGGAATGCACGGCGCCGATGCGTGCGCAACCGAGCATAGCGATGGGCAGCTCGGGAATCATAGGCATGTAGATGGCGACGCAATCGCCGGTTTTCACGCCTAGCGATTTCAGGGCGTTGGCGAAGCGGCAGACGCGTTCGTGAAGCTGGGCGTAAGTCAGGCGGACCACTTCGCCGTCTTCCGCTTCCCAGATCAGCGCCATTTTTTCGGGTTGTTTTGCCACATGCCGATCGAGGCAGTTGTGAGAGACATTGAGTTTGCCGCCGACGAACCATTTGGCGTGAGGCGATTTCCAGTCGAGAACCTGCTTATACGGCTCAAACCAATCGAGGAGCTTGGCCTGCTCCGCCCAAAACGCTTCAGGATCTTGTGCCGCGCGATCGTAGAGCTGCCGGTACTCATCGAGGGATTTGACGCGGGCGCGTCTGCTGAATTCCGGAGGCGGCGGAACGGCTTTTTCTTCAAGGACGTGCGGGT
Organism: Candidatus Acidiferrales bacterium; assembly: GCA_050746805.1. Classification (GTDB taxonomy): domain Bacteria; phylum Acidobacteriota; class Terriglobia; order Acidiferrales; family UBA7541; genus Palsa-295. The sequence continues at coordinate 80,198 of JBOGMW010000102.1, forward strand.
CGAATTCTTGCATGGTTCCTCCTGAAAGACCGTTTCGCGCCGGCATGCGGGCGCGATGCTCGCGCTTTGCTATGCTAGTCGACCTCATAAGTTAGGGGAGCCGGACGCGCTGGTCAAGGACCTGGATTTCGGGAACTATCCAAGCCTCAGAACGGAATGGGACGCGAGCTTACCGCAGTTGCTTCGCGCGCAAAGGCTCACATGCGAGGGACAGCGATCATGTATCCTCGAACGTAATCCATGCGTCTAACAATTCGCGTTCAGGCTTGGGAATAAGGATCAGGAATGCCGATAGCGGAAGAAATGCACGCGACAAATCACAGCCCGGTGGAACAGCCGCAACAGCCGAAGTCACCCAAGCGGCACACAGGCGTATGGGTGGTGGCGCTGATACTGCTGGTGGTTGCGGGCGCGATTGTGTATCAGGCGGTGATCCGAGCGCGCTCGTCGGCGAATTCAAAGAACGCCAACGCGGACCAGCCGATTTCGGTGGGGGTTGCGCGCGCCATCAAAACCAACGTGCCGTATTACCTTACGGGATTGGGAACGGTGACGCCGTACAACACGGTCACGTTGCACACCCGTGTGGACGGCCAGATCATGAAGGTGTATTTCCGCGAGGGGCAATTGGTGCATGCAGGAGATATGCTGGCGGAAATCGACCCGCGGCCGTATCAGGTGGCGCTCGACCAAGCACAGGGGCAATTGGCCAAGGACGAAGCGTCGCAGCGGGACGCGCAAGTTGATTTGCGCCGCGACCAGGCGCTGTGGCAAGAGGGAATCGGCACAAAACAGCAGTACGATTCGCAGTCCGCGATGGTGGGCCAGTACGACGGCGCGATCCAGTCGGATCAGGCGCAGATCGCTAGCGCGAAATTGAACTTGACGTACTGCCGGATTACTTCGCCGATCGACGGCCGCGTGGGATTGAGGCTGGTCGATCCGGGGAATATCGTCCATGCCGCGGACACGAACGGCATGCTGGTGATTACCCAGATACAGCCCATCGCCGTGGATTTCACGCTGCCCGAAGACGAACTGCCGCAAGTGATACAAGAAATGCGCGGCCGGCAACTGACGGTGGAAGCCTACGGGCGCGATGACAATGCTTTGCTCGGGACCGGCAAGCTGCTGACGCTCGATAACCAGATCGATCCAACGACTGGAACGATCAAACTGAAATCGGAATTTGCCAACCCGAAACTGGCGCTTTGGCCGAATCAGTTCGTCAACGTGCGGTTGATGCTGAGCGAACGCAAAGGCGTAATCGTGGCGCCGTCCGCGGCAGTACAGAAAGGCACGCAGGGAACATTCGTGTATGTGATTGGCGCGGATCATAAGGCGGACGTACAGCCCGTAGATGTGGATTTCACGCAAGGAAATAGCACGGTGATTCGCGAGGGACTGAACCCTGGGCAAAACGTAGTGGTGGACGGTGGAGATAAATTGCAGCCGGGGTCGGTGGTAATCACGCATTCGAGCAATGCAGATGGCGCCTCGGACATTCCATCGGGCGGCTCATCGAGAGGTTCGTCCGGCGGAAACGCGAAATCCGGACTGCACAAGTGAGTCCTTCGCGACCTTTCATACTGCGACCAGTAGCGACCTCGCTGCTGATGCTGGGACTGCTGCTCGTCGGAGCAGTGGCCTACCTGCAACTTCCTGTTTCCGCACTTCCGCAAGTTGATTACCCGACCATCCAGGTGCTGACGTTCTATCCCGGCGCTAGCCCGGACGTGATGGCTTCGTCCGTCACCACGCCGCTGGAGCGGCAATTCGGCGAGGTGCCGGGGCTGACGCAGATGACGTCCACGAGTTCCTTTGGCGCTTCGCTGATCACTCTGCAATTCGATCTGAAAGAGGATATCGACGTAGCCGAACAAGAAGTGCAAGCGTCGATCAACGCTGCGACGACTTATCTCCCCCGCGACCTGCCGAACCCCCCGACGTACAGCAAAGTGAATCCCGCCGATACGCCAATTTTGACGCTGGCGCTGACGTCGCAAACACTGCCGCTGCAGAAGGTGGAAGATTTCGCGGACACCAACCTGGCGCAGAAAATCTCGCAACTTTCCGGGGTCGGGCTGGTGACCATTAGCGGCGGGCAGAAGCCTGCCGTGCGGGTGCTGGCGAATCCGTTGGAGCTCGCGTCGTACGGGATGAGCTTGGAAGATCTGCGCGTGGCGCTGCAAAACGCCAACGTGGATCAGGCGAAGGGCAACCTGCAGGGGCCGCGGCAATCGTACACGATCGAAGACAACGATCAGCTTCTTTCGAGCGCCAACTATCTGCCGCTGATCGTAGCGTATCGCAACGGCAGTCCGGTTCGCCTTTCGGACGTGGCACAAGTGGTGGACGGCGCCGAGAACGATACCCTCGCCGCGTGGATGAATAAACAACCGGCGGTGATCCTGAACATTCAGCGCCAGCCGGGCACGAACATTATCGGCGTGGCGGACCGGGTGAAGACGCTGCTGCCGGAGCTGCAGGCGTCGTTGCCATCGTCCATTCATGTGGTGACGCTTACGGATCGCACGACTACGATTCGGGCGTCGGTAAAAGACGTGCAGTTCGAGCTGCTTCTGACCATCGCGCTGGTGGTGATGGTCATGTTCCTGTTTCTGCGCAGCGCGGCGGCTACGGTGATTCCCAGCGTGGCGGTGCCGCTATCGATCGTTGGAACGTTTGGCGTGATGTACCTGGCAGGATTCAGCCTGGACAATCTGTCGTTAATGGCGCTGACGATCTCGACTGGGTTCGTGGTGGACGACGCGATCGTGATGATCGAAAACATCGCGCGCTTCATCGAGGGCGGCGATTCGCCGCTGCAAGCCGCGCTGAAAGGCTCGGAGCAGATCGGATTCACGATTGTTTCGCTGACCGTGTCGCTGATCGCCGTGCTGATTCCGCTGCTGTTCATGGGCGACATTATCGGACGGCTGTTCCGGGAATTCGCGATCACGCTGGGCGTGACCATTCTAGTTTCGGCCTTCGTGTCGCTGACGCTGACGCCGATGATGTGCTCGCGGTTCCTGCGCCATCATGAAGGCCGCCACAGCCTGGCGTATCGCGTGATCGAGGCGTTTTTCGTCGGGCTGCTGGCGTTCTATCAACGCACGCTGGACGTGGCGCTGCGGCACCGCTTCATCACCCTGCTCACGTTTCTGGCCACCGCGGCGCTGACGGTGGTCCTGTATATCGACATTCCCAAGGGGTTCTTTCCGGCGCAGGACACCGGCGTGGTGATCGGCGTCAGCGAAGGCGCGCAGGACGTTTCGTTCAAGAAGATGGCGCGCATCCAGGCCAGGCTGGATAAGGTGATCGCCGCCGATCCGGACGTGGCGGCCTATGGCGCGACCGTCGGTTCCGGCATCGGCAGCGAAACCGTCAACAACGGTCGCACCTACATCGCGCTCAAGCCATGGGACCAGCGCGTGGGCGGCTCGGCGCAGGATTTCATCAACCGCATCCGCCCCAAGCTCGCCAAGGTGGAGGGCGGGCAGTTGTTCCTGCAAGCCGCCCAGGACATCCGGGTCGGCGGGCGGCTTTCCAAGACCCAGTACCAGTACACCCTGCAGGATGCC
>JBOGMW010000103.1:0-36333 GCA_050746805.1 Candidatus Acidiferrales bacterium
CGAAAGTTCCAGAACGGCTTCCAGGCGCCCGGTGGCGTGTAAGACAAATACCCGCCCATAATTGCGAACCTGCCGCGATCTGCAACCTGCATCCACATGCTTTTCAGGCAATACGGCGCGCGGATCAACGGGAACGTGAGAATTGTTCCATGCTGAAATTTCGGTGGGACAGTGCAGCCGATCTCGTTTGGATCCGGTCGTCCCGCATAATAGCCCGTACCCGGATCGACGGTCGATGCTCGCGGAAAAGGAATCGTCAAATAGTCCACCAGCAGCAGCGCAACGACCAGTGGAGCCACCCAGTAGCGGCGATTTTGATTCGCCGGCGCATCGAGCAGATAATTCGCGCCCAGCGAGCAAAGAATCGCCAGGCACAACGCGACGATCACGTCGAACCGCGCTGGCGCCGATACGAACTTAGCGGACGGCAGATCAAAAAAAAGAGCTGCTGGTCCCGGAACATGCAGTTCGCGGCCCAGCACGTGAATTCTCGGACCGAGCGATAGAAGCCAGAACGCAACGCCAAGAACCAATGCGCGAATCGCCCACGGGCGATTTGAATTGCGTCCCTTCCAAAAACCAATTGCGGCGAGCGCCAGCGCTGCCGCGCCGATATAAACGGTTCCTTCCACTCCCGCCCGGAAAAGTTCCGGATTCAGGCCGTGCGCGAACTTGCCGAACAGAATGTGATTCCAGCTGGGAATCGCGAATCCCAGCGCATCGGCTGACATAATTTCGATATGGCCAGCTTTCCGCGGGCCTGGAATTTCAGCCGAATTGCCCAGCATCATCCACAGCAGAGGCGAAAACCCGGCGATAAACGTAACCGCGCCAGCCGCCATCGGTTTCCCGGTGCGGATCAAGAAACGTAGAGCACCGCTGCGGAAACATCTGCAAAGTTCGATGACCACGAAAAGCGCGGCGAATACGAGGCAGATCACCACGTAGTTGTAATGCGCGAACGCCGCCAATAGCAGAGCACCGCCGAGAAAAAGTCCATCCATCCAAGTTGGTTCGCGGCTCCGGAAAATCCGGTCGAGCGCGAGCGCGAAGAGCGCGACTGGAAAAGCCGTCACCAGGCTAAGGTGTTCCAGCGCCTGCGCCATCAGGTAGGGGCTGAAGCCGAACACGATGCCGCCGACGAACGCAGCTATTTCGTTTTGCGAAATGCGCAGGCAGAGCAGGCGCGCGCAGAAGGCGGCCAGCGCGAGTTGCAAAATCAGAGAAAAATTGTACGCCACCACCGGTCCCGCGAAGATGCTGAACGGAAGCGCTAAAAATCCGGCGAGCGGGTCGGTGGTGCTCCACGTGAGATTGACGCGCGTGGGATAAAAAAGCAGGTGTGTGTAGAAGGGATTGTGCCCATGCAGCACGGCGTGCGCGAAATGCCAAAGGAACCATACGTGCTGGAAATTATCTCCGGGATAGCCGAGTAAGCCGGAATTTAGTGACAGCGAACCGGGCAGCGTAAACACAAACGCGAGCCCAAGGCATAGGAAAAACGCGATCAGGTGGTTTCGAAGCGAGTGGACGGAACCATGGCAGCCTACCTCGCGCGTTTCGCAGCCGAGTTTGCTGGGCGTTTTCCGCGATGCAGTGTAAGTTTCGTCGCTCTGTGGGGATGTTCCCAAGGGCATGGCATCACATCTTCTCCGGCGCCGTTATTCCCAGCAGCGCGAGCGTGGCCACCAGTTGTTCGCGCACCAGCCAGACAAGCTTGAAGAGAAACGCGCGCCTCTCCGCGTCTTCCTCCGAGAGGATATGATGCTTGTGATAAAAAATATTGAAGGCTTGCGCCAGCTCGAACGCATAACGCGTGAGGAACGCCGGCTCCTGCGCTGACAACGCAGCATCGATGCGCGCGTCAAGCGACCCGGCGAGCACCACCAAATCCCAAAGATCGTCGCCGGTGCCCGGCGCGAGAAGCGTTCGCGCTGTTTCATCCTTCAGAAGTTTGGACCAGTCTTCGGCTGCAAACTGTGGATCTTTCTCCGCGCCCTTGCGCCAGATGCCTTGCACCCGCACCACGGCGTATTGCACGTATGGCCCGGTCTCGCCTTCGAAGCTCAGCGCGTCCTGGAAATCGAAAGCGATTACGGTGGAGCGCGTATAGCGCAGCAGAAAGTACCGCAACGCCCCCCTGCTGATCGCGTCCACCATTTGCCGGCCTTCAACGGTGCCGGCAAGATCCGGATGGCGCGACTCCACTTCTTTCCAAGCGCTAGCTTCCAGCTGATCGAGCAGGTCGTCAGCCTTCACGCCCTGGCCTTTGCGCCCGCTCACTTCGATGTAGGGCTTCTTCGCGTCCTCCTCGGGAATTTCGTAGCCAAGTTCGCGCGCGCAACGCGGCGTGAGAGCGACCACGTTGTAGGAGAAATGCTTCAGGCGATCCGCTTGCTCGCTGTATCCGAGAGCGCGCAGCCCGGCGCCGACCACTTGCTGCGGATATGCCTGGCGCGCGTCGATCACGTTGTAAACTTCATGCGCGTGGCCAAATGCACCGTGCGACGCGTGTCCAGGCACGCTGCTGGTTGTCCAAACCTCGTGTCCATCTCGCTGCTTGAAAAACGGTTCGTAGAAAAAGTCCTTTTGAAGGAGCCCGAACTTCCAAAGGTGGTACGCGATGTCCTTGCCCACGTACGTGACCGTGCCGTTCGAACGAACGATGATCTTGGCTTCATCTAACTCGGCAGGCGCCTCTTCGGGCTCGGCTGTTTCTTTGTCAGACGGCAGTTGCATGACCCAACAGCCAGAGTTTTTGCCGGAGGTCGCAAGTTGGATAGCGCCGCTGGCTCGCAGCAGTTGGTACGCCGCATCCCAGAATTTGAGATGTAGGACGTCGCTTTCACGGGGTAGCAAGTCGTAGTCAATCCCAAGTCGGCCTACCGTTTTGAGGTGGCAGCGGACGATGGCGGTCGAGACGATCTCGGCTATTTGCGCCGCGGCTCCGTGGCCCTCCTCGATTTCTTTCAGCGTGTTCGCGCGAATTGCCAGGCGCGATTTGTCCTCCGCCAGCCATAGCGTGACGCGCGTGTAAAGGTTCCAGCAGAGGTAATCAAACTTCGGCGCAGCGGCCAGCGAGCGAACTTCTTCCAGCGACCTCGGGTCCAAGTGCAAAAATCCGAGCACCACATCCGCAACCTGCACGCCGGTATTGTCGATGTAATTCTGCACTTCCACGCGATGGCCGGTGTAGCGCAGCAGGCGCGCAAACGTGTCGCCGAGGACGGCGTTGCGCAAGTGGCCGATGTGCGCCGCTTTATTCGGATTGATGCTGGTATGCTCCACCATCACTTTCGGCGAGCTTGAGGCCGGCTCGGATGCCGCGCCAGCGGGCTGTTTGCCTGCTTCGTCGCACGCAGAGCGAAAAAACGAGGCTCGATCCAGAAACGCGTTCAGGTAGCCGCCGCCGGCCACTTCCATGCGCGCCACGCCGGGAATCGGCTTCAGCGAATTGGCGATCTCCTGGGCCAGTGCGCGCGGCGGCTTTTTCAGCCGCTTGGCCAGCTCAAAACAAACCGGCGACGCAATTTCGCCCATAGCGAGCTTCGGCGGGCGCTCCGTGACGATTGGCACGTCGGTCTTATAGCGTTCGTGAATGTGATGGCGCAGCGTCTTGCGGACGCGGTCTTCTAGGGCCTTGTACACATCGCTCCTTCGATGTAGCGAATCTTGCGATTATATGTGGCTTTCAGTGCGAATTGACAGAGGATAGCCGCCAGACTACTATCATTTTTTCGCCTTTCCGCAGCAGAATCGTCTGTACGAGGCAAACGTAATTCTTTCGCATGCGGCTGCGAATCTGTTGTACGGGAATATGAAAACGATACGCTCCGCCTACTTCGATTGCTTTTCGGGCATCAGCGGCGACATGGTGCTGGGCGCGCTAGTGGATGCCGGCGCGGATCTGCGCGCGATCGAAGTGGAGTTGCGTAAGCTAGGGCTTGAAGGATGGAAGATATCGGCGTCCAAAGTGCAGCGGCGCGCCATCTTCGCCACGCACTTGAAAGTCGAAACCGAGGAGCAGCACCATCATCGCGGTCTTTCCATTATTTTGAAGCGTATTGACGACGCGAGACTCGCGCCCCGAGCCGCCGAACGCGCGCGCCGGATTTTCACGCGGCTAGCGGAAGCGGAAGCACACGTCCATCAGGTGCCGATAGAGCAGGTCCACTTTCATGAAGTGGGCGCCGTCGATTCGATTATCGACATTGTGGGCGCGGCAGTTGGTTTCGAATTGCTGGGCATCGACGAATTTGCTTGTTCGCCGCTGGACGTGGGTGCCGGACAAGTGAACACGGCCCATGGTCTGCTCCCCGTGCCCGCTCCGGCCACGGCAGAGCTGTTGCGCGGAGCGCCCACGTATTCGAGCGGCTTGCAGCGCGAGTTGGTGACCCCCACGGGCGCCGCCATCTCCACGACGCTTTCGACACGCTACGCGGAAATGCCGGCGATGACGCTGCGCGCCATCGGCTACGGTGCGGGCTCGGCGGACAATGCCGAGAAGCCCAACGTGCTGCGGCTGCTGATCGGCGAGCGCGTGGTCAGTGAGCCAGGCGAATACTGGGATGTGCCGGTGACCGCGATTGAAACGAATCTGGACGATATGAGCCCCCAAATCTACGGCTACTTCGCCGAAAAAGCGTTGGAGGCTGGCGCGCTGGACGTGTTCTCGACCCCCGCGCAGATGAAGAAAAACCGGCCTGGGCTGCTGGTGACGATTTTGGCCCAGCCGGCGGACGTTTCACGACTGATCGATTTGGTTTTCCGCGAGACGACCACGATTGGCGTACGCAGCTACGAGCTTCGCCGCAAGACGCTGGCGCGCGAATTCGTCGCGGTGGCGACGCCGTTTGGCGAAGTACGCATGAAAATTTCGCGACTAAATGGCGCCATGCTAAATGCCACGCCGGAATACGACGATTGCCAAAAAATCGCGGCCCAGCGCGGCGTGCCGCTTAAGCAGGTGATCGCCGCGGCATCATTCGAGTATCAAAAAAGATGTGAGCCGGCTGTGCGGACGCAGAGCGCGTCAAGCACGCAAGAATAATTCATGGAACAGCCGAAAAAGTTTTACCTCACCACGCCGATTTATTACGCGAACTCGCGGCCGCACGTGGGTTCGGCGTACACCACGATCGTCTGCGACGTGATCGCTCGCTACAAGCGCATGTGCGGATACGAAGTGGCGTACCTTACCGGAACTGATGAGCATGGCGTGAATATCGAGCGCGCCGCGGAAAAACTGGGCATCGCTCCGGCGGAGCTGGTGGACCGCAACCAGAAAATCTTCCGCGAACTGTGGAAGTTGCTCGGTATCCATTACACGCATTTCATCCGCACCACGTCCACGGAGCACGCGCGCGCCGTCCAGACGCTGATACGACGGACGATCGCCCGGGATAAGACTCTGCCTCCGGACGAGCGCTCAATCTACAAAAAGAAGTACGAAGGCCGCTACTGCATTTACGACAATCTCTACGTGAGCGACTCGCCCGAACCGGCCGATTGCCAGATTTGCGGACGCCCGGCGGAATTGATCTCCGAGGAAAATTACTTTTTTCGACTTAAGAAATATGAGAAACGGCTCCTCGACTTTTATGCAAACAGCCCAGAGTGGGTGCAGCCTGATTTTAGATTCAACGAAGTGAAGAGTTTCGTGGAAGCAGGCTTGAAGGACGTGTCCATCAGCCGCAAGTCGATCAAATGGGGCATTCCCTGGCCGGATGATCCGGAGCACGTTTTTTACGTCTGGTACGACGCGCTGACCAGCTACATGAGCGGCATCGGATTTGGCGAGGGCGCCGACGGCGAAGCAAATCCCCAATTCAAGACACTGTGGCCCGCCGATCTGCACATGATCGGCAAGGAAATCATCCGCTTTCACGCCGTATACTGGCCGGCATTTTTGATGGCCGCGGAGTTGCCGTTGCCGGAAAAAATCTTCGCGCACGGATGGCTGCTCTTTGAGCAGGAAAAGATGAGCAAGTCGAAGGGCAACGTCGCCTATCCCGAGCCGATCGTGAAAGCGTTCGACCAATTGACCGGGGCAAACGTCGGCAACGACGCGCTTCGCTACTATCTGTTGCGCGAAGTCGTATTCGGCAAGGACGGGAATTTCTCGCGCGACGCGCTCATCACCCGCTACAACGCGGATCTCGCCAACGGCCTCGGCAATCTCGCCAGCCGAACGTCGACGATGATAGGGAATTATTTTGACGGGATCATTCCTGATCGCGGGCTTGAGGATTCGGCTCTCGGGCAGAATGTTGTGCATCTCGCCGGATCGGCAAACAGAGCTTACGACGGATATCGCTTTTCGGAATCCGTACAAGCGATTTGGCAAATTGTGTCCTTAGTGGATTTTCTCATCGTGCAGCAGAAACCGTGGGCGCGTGTTGCTGAAGAACGCGCGGAAGTTGGCGCTGTGCTTTACGAGGCCGCGGAAGCTATTCGCTTCGCGTCGGTGCTCGCATATCCCGTGATTCCCGACGCGACGCAGAAAATCTGGGAGCAGCTTGGGCAGCGCGGAAAACTCGCCGATGTGCGCATCGATCAATTGAAGTGGGGCGATTTGAAGCCTGGGACGAGGATCGGAAAGCCCGCGGCAGTGTTTCCGCGGATCGATAAACTAGAAGCGATGGAAAGGATCGAGGCAATGGAAAACGAGATACGAAATCCGGGCGCGCCTGTGGCTGTGCCAGCCGGAACAGGCGGCGTGGAAGCCAGCGAGGCGACTGCAGCGGCAGGCGCGGCGAAAATCGCGATCGAGGATTTTGCAAAAATCGAGCTGCGCGTCGGCGTGGTGAAATCGGCCGAGCGAATTCCCAAGGCGGACAAGCTGCTGAAAGTGATGGTCGATATCGGCGATGAAGTGCGCCAGGTTCTGGCGGGCATCGCGCTGGCCTATGCGCCCGAAGAGTTGGTTGGCCGCAAAGTCGTGGTGGTCACGAACCTCGCGCCACGGAAAATGCGCGGCTTGGAATCGAACGGCATGTTGCTCGCGGCATCTGCGGGCGCCGACGGAAATCCAGTGCTGTGCACTTTCGCCGAGGAAATCGCCCCTGGCTCGAAAGTAAAATGACGATCCGATGAGGATCGTCACCCCAGGGCGCGCAACGCGCCCGAGGGGTTTTTCGTTTGAGACGCAGTTTTGGTTAACCAACAGCATCCATGAACATCATCGACTCGCACGCGCACTTGGAAATGTCGCAATTCGACGATGACCGCGCGGCCATGCTCGACCGTGCCCGTACGGCGGGCGTTGAAACGCTTCTGGCAATCGGCAGCGGCACCAGCCCCGCCGAGCGCCTCGACGCCGCGATCCCATTCGCCGAGCAGTACGACTGGATCTACGCCACTGTCGGAATCCACCCGCACGATGCCGCCGTCGCTACCGAGGAGCATTTCGCACGCCTCGACGCACTCGCCCGGCACCCCCGCGTGATCGCCTGGGGCGAAATGGGCCTCGATTACTACTACGACCATTCGCCTCGCGAAGCGCAGCAACAGGTTTTTCGGCGCCAATTGCAAATCGCGCGCGCCGCCAAGCTCCCGATCGTGATTCATTGCCGCGATGCCTGGGATGATTGCCTGAAAATTCTGGACGAAGACTGGCGCTCCGCCGGACTGGGTGGAATTTTCCACTGTTTCACGACCACGCTGGCCGAGGCAAAGCGCGGTCTGGACATGGGTTTCCTGATCTCGTTCGCGGGGAATGTCACCTATCCAAAGATGCAGGCTCTGCGCGATGTGGCCCGCGAGTTGCCGCTGGACTCGATTCTTACCGAGACCGATTCGCCATTTCTGCCGCCGCAGGGCCGCCGCGGCAAGCGCAACGAGCCTGCGTTTGTAGTAGAAGTGGCGCAAGCCTTGGCGAATGTGAGAAACTTAGCCGCTGACGAAATCGCGGCCGTTGCGGCGGCGAATTTTCGTGGATTTTTCCGGCTCGGCGCGGTCCACGCCAGCCTGACGCCGGGATCGGACAGAACGCAGAGATGGCCTTCGCGGTTCAAATCGTAAAGGAAATCTTCGACTTGGTGCGCGACGATCTGGCGCTGGTCGAGCGCGAAATCGCGGCGCAAAACGGCTCGGCGATTGCGCCGGTATCGGAGATCGCCAGCTATTTGCAGGAAGGCGGAGGCAAGCGTCTGCGCCCCGCGCTGCTGTTGCTGGCCGCAGCGGCTTCCGGCTACCGGGGGCCTAGCGCCATCCACCTGGGCGCGGTCGTCGAAATGATTCACAGCGCCACGCTGGTGCACGACGATGTGATCGACGGCGCGCAGACGCGTCGCGGGCGCCCCAGCACTAACGCTCGTTGGGGAAATCACATGAGCGTGCTCGCCGGCGATTGGCTCTATATGCAGTCGTTTGAAATGGCCCTGCGCGAGCGGAACTTCGCGATCCTCGATATCCTGATTGACCTCACGCAAAACATGGTAGAAGGCGAACTGCTTCAGCTCACGTTGCTTGGGAAGATCGACTTGCGCGAAGTGGAGGCCACCGAGCTGGCGTTTCGCAAGACGGCCTGCCTATTCAGCGGTTGTGCGCGGCTGGGAGCGGTTCTGGGCCGCCAGCCGAAGCACGTGGAAGATGCGCTCGCGGAATACGGACGCAACGCGGGACTTGCATTTCAGCTCGTCGATGATCTGCTCGATTTCACAGCCTCGCCAGAAAAGCTCGGCAAGCCGGTGCTCAGTGATTTGAAGGAAGGGAAAGTCACGTTGCCGCTGATTTTCGCATTGGAGAATGGCTCCTCGGCACGCGCCGCCGCGGCGGACGGCAACGGAGCGGCTGGCCCGAAACCAGCTGCTTCCGAAGGGCGTCAGCTGATTGCCAAGGTGCTTGAGGAACGCGATTTCGTCACCGTGCGGCCGGAACAAATCGCCCGGCTGGTTGAGGAATCCGGCGCCCGCGATCGCGCCGCGGCGCTGGCTCGTGATTACGTATGCCGCGCGAAATCCTGCCTGGAAGCGCTGCCGGATAGCGAGCACCGGCGCGCGCTGTTAGCCGTGCCGGATTTCATTCTCGAACGCGAAAACTAACCTAACCGATCTAAAGTCCCGCCGATTTCAGATCCTTAGATCCGTCCCCACTTACGAAGGCATTCCAAGGGCTTTCCTGAAGCGCCTGGGCGGCATCCGCCACCAATTCGGCTGGCTGCCAGTCGCTGCCGTCGTACCACTTGTAGACTTTCCCGTCCGGTGCGATCACCGTGGTGCTCATCGAGTGCATGATCTGTCCGTCCGTGTCGCTATAAGTGAGCCCGAAAAAATTCGCGATCTTCGGGAGTTCGCTTGCCGGAGCTGCGGCAAATTCCCAGCGATCGAATGGCGGCGCGCCGGTCACGTCGCGAAACGATTCGCCGTAGCGGCGCAGCACCGGCGGCGTATCGTGCTACGGATCGAAGCTCACCGTAAGCAGCCGCACGCCTTTCGCCAGTTTCGGATCTTCCTTCGTCCGGGCGTAAATTTCCGCGAAATCGTGGGACACCAGCGGGCAATAGTTTGCAAATGGGCAGCGCGTGTAAATAAAGGTCACTAGCAATACGTGCCCGCGAAACGAAGCGAAGTGGACGCGCTTGTTGTTCTGGTCCACCACGGCGAAATCCGGCACTTGGTCACCGGGCTGTGGAATGTGAATTTCGTACGTCTGCTTGCTGGCGCCAGCCTTCTTCGTCACCACGATATTTTCCAGGTGCGCGCTCATGTCATCCTGATTCACCACCACATCGGCGGTGATTTCATCGCCTGGCTCCAGTCCGTTCATCTGGCTGACGCTCAGGACCGGATACGGCATAATCATCGCGGCCATGAAGCCCGGAATATCTTGGCCATCGATGGTCACCGTCTTTTGGTTCGGGTCCATCGACAAGATTTTGCCGACCAGGTGATAGCGCTTTACGTTCTTGGTCGGCTGTTGCGCCGCCGGTTTCGAGCAGCCCGCCATCGCTGCGGCCGTCAGCGACAGCACGATACCCGCTAACAACACGCCGCGGCGATTCATCCAATGATTCGTATTCATCGCAAGATTCCTTCCCCTCGGATTTTCCGATTGTACGTCACCGTTGGATCTCCCGCATCCGCTAATCAGTAGCGGAAGCGGTAACGAAACTGCACGTACACTTCGCGCGGGCTGTCGTAATGAAAGCCGCCAAATGTCAGGCTATTGTCGATCAGCAGGTGGCTATCGTTGATGTTGAGGGCCGTCAGTGAAAGTGAATAGCTCTTACCGAAATGTTTCCCCGCCGAAATATCAAGCCGCGTGTGACCGGGCAAATACGGCGCTTGATAGGGCGACTCGAGAACGCCTGCTTCTCCATTGGAGAAGCCCGAGCCGTAGTACAGATTCGACGATACGTAGCTTTGCCACGGAAGATTGGCGTTGAAGCCGACGTTGAAAGTATTGCGCTGGTCGTGATCGAGAGCGCCCCAACCCGGTGGCGCGACCGGCGTGCCGATAATCAAGCCTCCGGTTTGACTTCCCTGGGCCTGCGCCACCTGATTCGAGTATGCCAAATGCACGTCGGCAAGCTTCCAGATGCGAGGCGACCGAACGGTAACCTCCGTGGCGCGGATGCGGGATTCGGAGAACGTTACGGGAATAAAAATGTCGGATTCTCCTATATTGTTGTGATCGAGAAAATTCGTGCCTCGAGTCTCAAACGTATCGATGTCCAAAGCCCAGCCCCGAACTGGGATCGTCACGCCAAATTGATGTTCCTCGTCGCGTTCGCCATGCAAGGGCGCGAACGAAGTCAGGTTCCCGGCATTCGTCTGGTTCACCAGGTAACCGAGGAGCGGCCCGGAAATAGTGACCAGCGGTGGTGGTTGGTAGAACTTTCCCCAGAAAGCCCGAAACACCCAGTTGATGTGCGGAATCCGAAGTGTGCCGCCGATGCGTGGATATGTGGTGTTTTCGGCCACCCCACCCGAAAAATGCGTCGCGCGGACTCCGCCAATGAACGTCAGCCAGGAGTTGACAGTAAGTTTGTCGCTGATGAAAGCGGCGATATACGATCCAGGCACGCTATCCGTTTCCTCCAGTGGCGCATTGTTGTTGTCGTTGAAAATCAGGCCGAAGTTTTCAGTCTGTTTCGCTGCGAACGCGTAGACGCCGGCCTGCGCGTCGTTTTTGGGCAAGTGGAAATTCAATATCGCCTGTCCGCCGCCGTAATTCGCCGAAAAAACGGCCGTGGTCGCCTCCGGATAATCGTGGTTGGCGCTGTGATATCCGGAGCTGTTGTAGTGGTAAAACGGAGACACCGTGAGAATGGTATTGGCGTTGATCGTGTGAATCCACGAGAACAGGCCGTAAGTGTCTGCTTCGACCTCGTTATCGCGTAAGCCGCTCGTCGGCCATTGCGAGTTTTCAAAATCGTTGGGATTGGGGTCGTAAGGAATTTGATACAAGTCGCGGCGCGAGGATCCTACGATCCGGAATTGATCCTGCGGTCCAGCATTGTAAATAATTGATCCGAACCCCCCGATGCCATTGTCGGCGTCGTGATAAACGCCCGCTACCGGAGTTTCCAATCCCAGATTGCTTCGGTTTCCATCGAGGCTCGCGTAGTACGCGAGCTTCTCGGAATGGCCCCCGAAGCTGAGTTGGTCGTCCGTCTGATAATAATTTCCGAAGGTGGTTACCAGTTGGCCCACGTTGTTCATGTCGAACCCATTCTTCGGGACCACGTCAAAAACGCCATACGTGCGATCTCCATATTCGGCGGTGTAGCTGCCGCGCTGAGCATCCACATAGTCGATGTTGTTCGGGTTGATCTGCGGGCCCAGGTTCACGGCGATATTCAAGTTCGGAATCGGTACGCCGTCGATTAGCCAGCTCACCTGATGCCCGCCGCGAATATGCAGCATGTCGTGCGTCATATACGAGCCGGGCACGTAGTCAGTGATCATTTGCAGGCTGTTGGATTGGTCGGCGCCCGGAGTCTCGTTGATTTCCTTCCGGCTCACCATGGTAGCTGGCGTCGCCGTTTCGGTCGCCGTTGTTTGTGCTTCTGCCGTCACGGACGTCGTCTCGGAAACGGATGCAATGGGAAGGACGAAGTGTAGGATCGGAGATGAGTTCACCATCACAGCCACGTTCTTCACCACAGTCTGGAACTTCGGCGCCATAACCGTGACGTTGTAGACACCCACCGGAACTGCCGGAAACGCGAACTCGCCGTTGTCATTCGACCTGGTCGATTGCGACCAGGAGGAATCCGCCGCTTGAAGCTGAACTGTCGCGCCAGGAATCGGGCGATGCTGAGGATCGTGTACGATTCCACGAACGCTCCCCACGACAGCTCCGAGCGCAGCCGCGCCAGACACCAGTGACACTAACGCGAGAAAAAACACTATCCCGGCACGCATGCTTATCCCTTTCAATTAGACTTTCTGCTGCCGATGAACGGGAGTTAGGCTCGCGGAGGCTGGATCATTTCGAAGCGAAAACCGGAAGAGGTAAGACTGGAGGCAAGAATCACAGCGCGGCGCTCGGAATCGGGAGGAGCTATCGTCACGCGCGCAGAAGGCATCGTAGGAGCGATTGGCGCGTTGAAGCCGTAATCGGGAACTTGCTGCGATGAATGACCGGCGCACTGCTGGCTACTGATGGCCATGCCGCAAACGCATCGCTGATGCTGAGCGGCGTTCACGCTGCGGAGAATTATGGCGCACATCCGGCTGCACCGGGTTTCGGCGCACGGCCCAGTCCTTGCCAGCAGAGCAAGTGGAATCGCCAGCATGGCGATGATGACGGTCGCGGACTGGAAGCGGCGCATCGTTAACAACCTACCATAAGGCAATCCACAATCCTATCCAGCGGTGATCTGATTCCGCCAGTCACCAGGCCGTCCGAGCGCACCGACAGGGATACCCGAGCGAGATGGCCGGGGGCAGCTCGAGAGTTTCGTACCGGCTTCGCAGCGCCTGAGGCCTTCCCCCGCTGGCCACTTTCAGCCCAATGTGTCCCGCTGCCGCTATGGATTCACTGATCCCGATGTAAGTCCATGTGCAACCGCATAGGATGATTTCCCGGCGCGAGGAAAGTCCAGTCCTCGGTGTGATGGTTCGCGTTGATGACGGTGAACACTGCGTGCTCCATGTAGCCGTAACGCTTGGTGCCGGATACGTCCACGACGTTGAACTCGATCTTTTTCCCGTCAGGAGAAGCTTTCGCCACCAACCGTGGACGGTTGCCGAAGTCGGCGTATTGCCGCAAGAACAGGCGATTGCCATTCAGATACAGCATGGTGATGGGATCATCGGGTCTGCCCACAGTCTTGATCTCGTGCAGGATCGCATGCCCCGATGAAGTCACGCGCGCCCGCACCTGGACATGACTTCCCTGCACAGCCGGAATTACGGGAAAACTCGTCACCGTGCCCCTCCACGTACCGGCGAGGGATTTGAGCTGATCGAAAGACCGATCCGCGGGCGATTGCGCCAGAGCGAGGCTCGAGAAAGCCAAGAGAACCAAAGGCAGCGCGAAACGCACGGGCTTCATTGGCTATTCTCCTTGAGCATTGGGTTCGACCGCAGTGTTATACATAAGTATATCACTACATCATCTGTTTCAACAAATCAGCGCCGACACCAAGGATCTCGACGACATCCCGCGCTACTGGACCCAGGCGCAGCAACTGCAACTCCCGGTGGTCCAGTACACCGCCCGCGATGTTCGCAGCGGCTTGCTCTTCTGGGCCTTCGCCGCAGCACGCAGCGCCTCGGCCAGCGCGGTCTTCGCCGCCCGCATCCAGCAGCACCTGCATCGTTACGGCGTCTCGCTGCGCGACCTGGTCTGGCAAACCGATAACGGCGGCGAGTTCAAAGGCGATTTCCCCAAAGCGCTCGGCGACAGCCAGCACGTGCGCATTCCCCCCTCGGCGCACACCTACCAGAGCGACGTCGAAACCGTGCATCGCCTCGAAGAAGACGAGTTCTTCGATCTCGAAGACTTCTCCAGCCGCGGCGACTTCCTCGCCAAGGCGCACACCTACCAGCTGTACTTCAATCTCCTGCGGCCTAACTCCCACAAAGAAAATCAGAGCCCTTGGCAAATCATCGAACGCCTCGCCCCCCGCTCCTCACTCGAACTCTGCTTGCTTCCTCCCGTTCTCTTGGATTATTACCTCAACGACGCAGGGGGATACGATGTGCCTAGGCATCCCTATCCAGCGGTGATCTGATTCCGCAAGTCACCAGGCCGTGCGATTGCGCTCATCATGCCTTCGCGGTAGGCTCTGAAACATGTTGCCGTTCAAGCTGATCTATTCCGACGGCTACGATCTGAATCTCGGCTCGCACGTTTTTCCTTCGCAGAAATATCGCCTGATTCGCGATCGCTTGCTCGCCGAGGAGGTCGCCTCACCGGAAGATTTTCTCGCTCCTTACCCTGCATCCGATGACGAAGTGCTGCGCGTCCATTCGCAAGACTACGTACGCAAACTGAAAATTGGCACTCTCTCTCACGAAGAGATTATGCGGCTCGAAGTGCCGTATTCGAAGGAACTGGTCCAGGCCGCGTGGCTCGCTGCCGGCGGCTCGATTCTAGCGGGCCAGCGCGCGCTGCAAGATGGATGGGCTGCGAACATCGGCGGCGGATTCCATCACGCCTGCGCCGATCACGGCGAAGGTTTCTGCGTGTTGCACGATGTAGCCATCGCCATCTGCCGGCTGCAATTCGATGGCGCGATCCAGCGCGCGATGGTAGTCGATACCGACGTGCACCAGGGAAACGGAACGGCGGCGATCTTCGGCGGTGATGGCGACGTGTTCACGCTTTCGATTCACCAGGAACGGAACTATCCGTATCCAAAGCCGCCCTCAACGGTCGACATCAATTTGCCCGACGGCATCGGCGATGAGGATTATCTGGCAATTTTTGACAAACATTTGCATCGAGCTTTTCGTGTATTTTCACCGCAGATTTTGTTTTACGTTGCGGGCGCCGATCCGTATTACGAGGATCAACTCGGCGGATTGTCGCTGACGATGGACGGGCTGGCTCGGCGCGACGCGTTAGTGTTCGATCACGCAAAACGCAACGGCGTGCCCACGGCGCTGACGCTGGCCGGAGGATACGCTCGCCGCGTGGAAGACACCGTGAAAATTCACGCTGGTACGATCGTGGCCATGCGCGACGCCGCGCGGCGAGCCATAGCCGGTTCTAAATCCCGCTGAGACCAAATTTCGCGAACTACTACCATGGTTTCACTCGGAGCAGGGAATTGAGCGAGCCCTGGCGGTAGCCTTCGAGATCGAGCGTCACGAACGCGAACCCCAACGCTTTTAGCCGCGCGGCCATTTGCGGTGCGATGTCCGGATCAAAGCCGCGCGAAAGCTCGCCCTGCGCCAGCTCGATGCGCGCAAGCTCGCCGTGTGCGCGGACCCGAAATTGCCGGAATCCAAGCTCGCGCAGCACCGATTCGGCACGCTCGATTTTTTCAAGCAGTTCCGGCGTGACCGCCGTGCCGTAAGGGATGCGGGAGGAAAGGCATGCCGACGCGGGCCGGTCCCACGTAGGCAATCCAGCGCGCTGCGAGAGCAGACGGATTTCCGCTTTCGTCAGTCCGGCATCGAGCAGCGGGGCGAGCACGCGATGTTCGTGCGCGGCGCGATGGCCGGGACGAAAATCGTGCGTGTCGTCGGCATTGATGCCGTAAGCGATGGCGCGGAAATCGCGCTCGCTCGCAAGTGCCTCCATGCGGTCGAAAAGCTCATCCTTACAGTGATAGCAACGATCCGCGTTGTTTGCCACGTATAGCGGATTATCGAATTCCTGGGTGCGGATTAATTCGTGCCGGAATCCGGCGGCGCGAGCGCAAGCTTCGGCTTGCTCGCGGTCGTGGAGCGCATAGCTGGCAGAAAGCGCGGTGACGGCAAGCGCGCGATCGCCGAGCGCCTTGTGCGCGGCCCAAGCAAGATACGCGGAATCCGCGCCGCCGGAATAGGCGACGAGCAGCGAATCGAGCGAGCGCAATTGCTCGAAAAGCCGGCGCTGCTTTTCGAAAGCCGCTGATTCGTCTACTGGATTTTCGATTGCGATTGGCGAGGCCATGAGTTGTCTTCAGCAGTATAGCGCGGAGTGGTTTATTCGAAGTCCATCATCACGTCCACGGTATCGTTCGGGTTTTTTTGCAGGTAGCGGCCGATTTTGTTGTAATGCGCGGGAAAACCGGCAAACGCTTTGTTGATCCCATGGGCGAGGAATTCGTCGTACGTCGATTCGTCGAAAATTTGGCCCGGCTGAATTTCCCAAGCGCCGCGAATGCGCCGCTCGCCTTCGATAGAAAGTCCGGAAAGAATCAGTTGTCCCATTTTGTATTGCGGGCCGGGATTGATAGCAACCGTAAAGTAGACGCGTTTCGAAGCGTCGTCGTAATGCGGTGTTGGTGCGAGCGCGACGTCGAGGTAACCGAGGTTTGTAAAGGCATCCTGCACTGCTTGCCAAGTGGCTTCTACCGTCATTCCGTTGGCTGGCTGGCCGGGCGCCAGCTTGACCAAGGCGTTGAGATCAGCGACCGAGAGTGCGCTGGCGCCAGTCCACTGGACGCCACCCCAGGCGTAGGCGATGCCGGGATCAATCGGCGCGACGATGGTGACGCGTGAGCGATCGGACCCATTGAACTGCGGCTCCGGCGGCCCGAATTGGATGTGGTCGTATGCATGCGCCAGATAAACCGGACGGACTTGTTCCAACTCGAACAGCTCAATCGTGCTGCGTGAATACGGTTTGCCAATCAGATCGGCCAGACGCGTGCGAATGCCGCGATCGCTCTGCGCCAGTGAATCGCTGAAATTGACGCTGGCGACGTCCACGCCCGAATCTTCGAGCTTGAATTCCTGTACCTTCTGATCGGTGAACACACGCGAAGCGAGCACGTGGGACACCGTGCCCGGATGGCCGTGAGCGACAAGGAAGAGTCCGAGCGAGTTGGCCATGGAATCGAGCAAAGTGCCATGCTCTGGAGCGGAGCCGTCGTACAGCGGGGTGGATTGGTTGAGCACGGCGTCGAGCTGGCCGTCGGTGAACCAAGGAAAGTTGTCGAAGAAGACCGGCAGAACAGGCGCATCGGCAACCTGGAACTGCACGACGACGCCGGTAGGTGCGGTGGTGAAGCGATATTGCACGTTGGTGAACGGCCCTAGTTGGGCGAGCGCGTTGGCGGCTTGTTGTAAGTCGGCACGATTGATCTGCGAGCCTGCGTGGAGCCCGGTGGCTGGTGCGATTTGCGCGGAAGTGAAGCGCTTGGACCCTGTCACTTCGACGGACGCGAGCGTGGCGCTTCCTTCACCGTCTTGAGCAGGCGCCTGACGCGCGGGCAATGCACCTGGACAAACTGCGGTAACGAGAATGCTGAGAATAGCGACCCCAATGGAGGCACGGGATAGAGACGCGACAGAAACAGCTGCTCGGGCGGGAAAATTCGAGTTACAGTTCATGTGACTTACTCGACGGTGACGGATTTTGCCAGGTTGCGTGGCTGATCCACATCGCAGCCGCGACGCACCGCGACGTGATAGGCAAGCATCTGCAGCGGCACGACTTCGACGATGGGTGCGAGAAGATCGGGAGCGGCCGGAACTTCGATCACGTGGTTGGCGATATCGCGGGCGATGCGGTCGCCTTCCGTGACGACGGCGATCACGATGCCGTCGCGAGCTTTCACTTCCTGCAAATTCGAGATCGTTTTTTCATAGCGGGTCATGGACGCTGGATCGGATTCGTCGCGCGTGGCGATCACGACGACGGGCAGGTTTTCGTCGATCAGCGCGTTGGGGCCATGCTTCATTTCTCCCGCCGGGTATCCTTCGGCGTGGATATAAGAAATTTCCTTAAGCTTCAAGGCTCCTTCGAGCGCGATCGGAAAATGAATTCCGCGGCCGAGGTAGAGGAAATCGGTATGACGGAAAAGTTGGCGCGCGAGTTCCTCGATTTGCGAGTCGCGCTCCAGGATTTCCGAAATTTTGTGCGGGATGCGCGTGAGTTCATTCATCAGCATCTGCGACGCGGGGCTAGAGAGCCTGCCACGAACTTGGGCCAGATGAAGGGCGGTGAGCAGCAGCGCAGTAAGTTGACCGGTGAAGGCCTTGGTGGAAGCGACGCCGATCTCGGGGCCTGCATGGGTATAAATGGTGCCTTGCGCTTCGCGCGTTAGCATCGATCCCACTACATTGCAGATAGCCAGGATTTTGGCTTCCTTCTGACGCGCTTCGCGTTCGGCAGCGATGGTGTCCGCGGTTTCTCCGGACTGGCTGATGGCGATGACCAGAGTGTTCTTGTCGAGAATGGGATCGCGATAGCGGAATTCGCTGCCGTAATCGACTTCGACGGGAATGTGAGCGAGGCGTTCGATCATGAACTTACCGGCGAGACCGGCATGCCAACTGGTGCCGCAGGCGACGATCTTCACGGAATGAAAATTGTGGAAGTCTTCCTCCGCGATCTCCATTTTGTCGAGGAAGACTTGGCCGGTTTCCTGCGAGATACGGCCAAGCAGGGTATCGCGGACGGCGCGAGGCTGCTCGAAAATTTCCTTCTGCATGAAATGCTTGAAGCCGCCCTTTTCAGCCTGAATCGGGTCCCAGGTGACGCGCTGGGTGGGGCGGCTGATGGGTTGGCTTTCGAAATCGAAGAGCTTTACGCCTTGCGGCGTGACTACGGCGATTTCCCCGTCGCCGAGGAAGAAGACGTTGCGCGTGTGAGCGAGGATCGCAGGAATATCGCTGGCGACGAAAAATTCGTTGTCGCCGAGACCCACGACGATGGGCGGACCCATGCGCGCGGCAACGATTTTTTGAGGATCGCGCGCTGAAATCGCCACCAGCGCGTAGGCGCCGCCCATCAGCTTCACCGCTTTGAGGACGGCCTCTTCGAGGGTGGAATTTTTCGAAAGCTTTTCGAGAAGGTGAGCGATGATTTCCGTGTCCGTCTCGGTGACGAATTTGTGGCCTTCGGCCAGGAGTTGCGATTTCAGCTCCACGTAATTTTCGATGATTCCATTGTGCACCACGACGATTTCGCCGGTGCAGTCGCGGTGCGGATGGGCGTTTTCCTCGGTGGGGCGGCCGTGCGTGGCCCAGCGAGTGTGGCCGATACCGTAGAGGCCGTCGAATGGAGCGCCTTTGATGGACTCTTCCAGATTGCGAAGCTTGCCAGAGGCGCGGCGGATTTCCAGTTTGCCATTTTCACTGACCACGGCGATGCCGGCGGAATCGTAGCCGCGATATTCGAGGCGGCGCAGGCCATCGAGAATCAGAGGAACAACACGCTTGGGACCGATATAGCCAACGATGCCGCACATGTCAGTTGGACCTCTTTCGCGCGTGAATCGAACGCGTCTGCCTCCGCTGGTCTTGGGAGAACAAGCGTAGCACAGGCAGCGCAGGAACGGTGCTTGGCTGCGGCCAACGTTGCGGAGCGGCGACGGCGAATTCCCCGCTGGCGATGCGCTGGCGGAAGAGAACGGAAAGCGAAGATTCACATGCACCGGGACGTTCCGGGTAGAACGATGCGCGGGTTAGTGTTTTCAATGACTTACGATGCGTTCCACTCGATTGAGTGTTCCGGGTAGAACTGCCCGACAGAGGGTTCCTGAGGTTTAGCTTTGGCTGGCTTTTGGACCCTCGCTGGTCCCTTGCCATACGCTCGCTCTCCCTTTCCCGTGGCTCGGTTACGGACTGCGTTGAAGCGCCCTCGCGGAGCACGCCAGGAGTGCGGCATTCGCAAAACCGGCCCCCGCTCTCTATGACTGCACCGCTCCCCAGGCGAAATTCAACCGGATAGTAGGGTGGCAGAAACGTTTAAGGAATGCAAGTGTCATCATCATTGCTGCCGCAACGCGCTGCATCCTCCGGTCATACGTGCGAGCAACAAGGTTTTCACGCGATGTGAGATTTTCCGCGGCGCGTGGGCACATCCTTGCGCCCCTCGATCATACCTCAAGGTAAACACGAGGGTGCTCGAAGCTCGACGCGTGGGAGTGGTACTCAAGGCAGGATCGCTGGTGGAGCAGGGCGAAGGCGGATGGTCGGGATTACGATCAGCGCCACGGCGATAATTTTCAGTTCAGGAGTGAACCGAGCCCGCGAGGCGCGCGCACGCGATTAATCGACGATTTCGAAGCGGAATTGCTCGATGACGGGATTGGCTAGAACTTCCTTGGCGATGCGTTCGACCTGGTGGGTGGCGTCTTCGCGGGTGAGGCCGTCGAATTCGAGGACGAAGAATTTGCCCTGGCGGACGTCTTGAACTTTGGAGAAGCCGAGCGAGGACAGAGCACGCTGGATGGTTTGTCCCTGGGGATCGAGGACCGTTGGCTTGGGCATGACCCAGACGTGGGCTTTCATAGGCTCCCTTAGTTGAATGCGATTACGACGAATTTAAGGCTGCCGCGCCTCCCGGTAGAAATCAGCGGGACGTGAAAAGCGCGAAAGACCATCGGCGCTACGAACATCGCACCCTTCGCAAAAGGCGCGAAAGATGCGGCACCCGGAAAAGCTGAGACAAAAGCAGATCCCCTGCCGCCGTTTGCCAAAGCCCGGCGACCGGGTTAGGGACGACGGCTGTTCGCGGCCGAGCGAGAATTATAGCAGGGCAGCGGATTTGGCGGCGGCGCGAAAATGTTCGAGGAGTTGGCGTTTTTCGGCGGGCGCGAGGAAGGCGGCATTGAAACTTTGTTCGGCGAGATGCAGAAGCTGTGGCGGCGAGAGGCCGAGATCAGCGGCGCGAGAGTATTCGGTGAGCAGGTCGGTCGAGAACATGGCGGGATCGTCCGTGGAGAGAGTGATGAGCGAGCCGGCGGCTAGAAGCTTCGGCAAGGGGTGATAGCCGAGAGTCGCGGCAGGATTGCCTGTTTGTTTGGCGAGAGCGCCGGTGGCCAGATTGCTGGTGAGGCAGTTTTCGAGAACGATGTGACGGGTGGCAAGCGACTCGGCTAACGCCGGATCGTGCATGACGGCGATGCCGTGGCCGATGCGTTCGGCGCCGAGAATTTCCACGGCTTCGCGGACGGATTCGGGGCCGCCGATCTCTCCGGCGTGGCAAACGAGCCGAAGCCCCTGGCTGCGCGCGAAATCGAAAGCAGGTCGGAAATTCACGGTGGGCACGGCAAGCTCGTCACCGCCCATGCCGAAGGCAACGACGCCGGTATTTTGCAGCTGCACGGCGGAGCGCGCGACTTGGATCGCGGGATCGGCGCCGAATTGGCGGACGCAATCGAGGATCCAGGCCGTGCGCACGCGATCGTAGCGAACGCTCCGCGCCGCTTCATGGATCGCCGCGAAATTTGCTTCGATGCTCTGATTGCGGAGCAGCATCACTCCTGCGGAGATGGTGATTTCGGCGTAGACGACGTTTTGGCGAATCAGCTCCTCGAGAAGAGGGCGGGTGATGACGGCGTAGTCTTCGGGTTCGCGCAGAAGCGAGGTGACCCATTTGAAAGCTTCGATGAATCCAGAGAAATCGCTGTATTTGTAGCGTGCGGCAACTTTTTCGAGAGAAATCTCGGCGCCGTGGCGCGCGGCCAACTCGACGGCTGTTTCGGGACGGATGGAGCCTTCGAGATGAAGATGGAGTTCGGCTTTCGGGAGCGCGTCCAGGATCGTCGTCATGGCGCTACTTTGGCGGCAACTGGGGACGGCCGGCATTGATCCAGGCGGTCATCCAGTAGGAGCCGATGTCCGTGGAGGCGTCTGAAAGTTGGCGGATCAGGATGGCGCCAGCCTGCGCGTAGAAGCGGTCGTAGTAATCATCCGAGTAATTGGTGAGGTCCCGGTGCGCGAGGCGGTCGGCGTTGAGGATATTTTCGAGCCAGGCGTGCGCGCTAAGGGCCATTTCGAAGGCGTGGTCGGTGGGATCTTTTATGTAGGTCGCTTCGTTGGGCTTGACGAAGAAGAAAAGCTGATAGCGATCGACGAGCCCGCCGCCAAAGCGCAGGTTCACGCCGGGCTGATCTGAGAGCGATCCGTCGCGATCCATGGTGGTGTTGAAAGGATCGTGCGCGGCGGCTACGTAATGAGCGAGCGCCGCAGCTGCTAGTTTCGCGGCCGGCCAGTCTTGCGATTCGAGGGCTTGCGTGAGTTTTTGGCTGCAGACGCCGATTTGCCAGGGCAGCAAGCCGTATTTATCGAGAGTGCGTTTGCCATATTTGCGGACGGCAGCGGCGTAGGTGTGCGGAAGCTCGGAGAATGGAAACGCGCCGTAGTGATCGAGAGCGATGAAGCCGTTGTCCTTCTCCAACGAACTGGAATTCGCGGAAACGTCCGAATCGGTAACGTGCTGGACGAGGAAGCGACGATTGGAATTGAAGAAGCTGCCGATTTCGGGCGGCAACGTGTCGACAGCTTTGTTGGTGACGAGACGCTCGGCGTTTGGTCCCCAGGCGAACGCGCAGGGAACGGCGACGAGAGCTAGCGCGAGCGGCAAGAGACTCGCACGAACGCAACGCAGCATCAAGACATGTCTCCTTGCGAGGCTGCGATCATTCCCTCCGCGCGCAGCGTGCTGTGATGACGACCATAAAAGCGGTACACGAACAGGCCAATAATCAGCCAGATGAAAAAGCGCAGCCAATTTTCGACCGTCAAGCTGGCCATCAACACAAAACAGCATACGACCGAGGCGATGGGAATCCAAGGGCTGGCCGGGACTCGAAACGCGCGCGGCCGGTCGGGCTGCTTTTTGCGGAGGATCAACACAGCGATCGAAACGAGGATGAAGGCGAAGAGCGTTCCGATATTGGAAAGATCGGCGAGCGTGCCGATGTCGAAAATTCCCGCAGGGATGGCAACGACGATTCCAGCGACCCATGTGGCAACATCCGGAGTACGGAAGCGCCTGTGAACGCGCGAAAAGGCGCTGGGAAGAAGGCCATCGCGAGACATGGCAAACCAGACGCGCGCTTGTCCAAGCTGAAATACAAGGATGGAGGAGATCATGCCCAGCAGCGCCCCGGCGGTGACCCAGCGATTCACCCCGTTCAGACCGATGGCCTCAAGCGCGTGCGCCACGGGGGCGGCGTTGTCCAGAGTGGACCAGTGCTGGATGCCGGTGAGCACCAGCGCGACCGCGATATAGAAAAACGCGCAGACGAAGAGCGAAATCAGAATACCAATGGGCAGGTCGCGCTTGGGGTTTTTGCATTCCTCGGCGGCGGTGGAAACAGAATCGAAGCCGATGTAGGTGAAGAACACGATGGCGCCGCCAGTGAGCACGCCCTGGAAGCCGTTGGGCGCGAAGGGATGCCAATTCGAAGGATGAATGTACTTGCTGGCGACGACGCAAAATACCACGATGACCAACAGCTTGATGCCAACCATGACGTTGTTGGCGCCAGAAGATTCGCGGATGCCGACGACCAGCAGCACGGTGAGCAACATCACGATCACGAAGCCCATGATGTTGAAATGCAGCGCCCAGCCGGTTTCGGGCGAATAGGCGGGCGTACTAAGGACGTCCGGTATACGAAGGCCGAACGAATCGAGCAGGCTATTGAGATATGCCGAGAATCCTACCGCGACGGCCATATTGGAGACGGCGTACTCGAGGATCAAATCCCACCCGATTATCCAGGCGATCAATTCGCCGAGCGTGGCGTAGGTATAGGTGTAGGCGCTTCCGGCGATGGGAATCATGGAGGCGAGTTCGGCGTAACATAGCCCAGCCAGGCCGCAGACGACGGCGACGATGAAGAATGACAGCGCGATGGCGGGGCCCGCGCCGGGGCGTCCGGTGACGCCGAGAGCGTGGCGCCCGTGCATCAGCACCTGGAGGAGGGGCGCTTTCAGAATTGACGGAAACTCGACCGATTCGCCCGCGGCTGCCGTGCCGGTGAGCACGAAAATACCGCTGCCGATGATCGCGCCAATGCCAAGAGCAGTGAGGCTGACCCATCCTAGAGATTTTCTGAGGCGCTTGTCGGGCCGATCAGCGTCGGAGATCAGCTGGTCGATGCTTTTGGTGCGGAACAGCTGTGGATCCAATCGACACCCTCCCGGCGCGTGCGAATCGGAGAACTCTACCTTGCGCGGTTGCTGCGCGCAACGCCGATGATTCGGTTTTCGGGCGGCGCGTGTGCTGATTACGCGAGCTGAAGATGCGCGTAGCGTTCGACGAGTTTCTTGGGGCCGTAATCCTGGAAGCTGACGGTGAGTCGGCGGTCTTCGCCTTCGCCGTCGACTTCGATGATGGTGCCCAGGCCATATTTTGGATGGCGGACTCGCTTGCCAACCAGCGGATCTTTCGAGGTGAGGGGCTTGGCTGCGGGCGGCGCAGGTCTGCCATACGACCGCGATGGTGAAGAACGTCCGTAATTGGATTGTCCATAGACGGCGCGCGCGCGGCTGTAATCGTAGCCGGACGAAAATTCGGGGTCAGGCTCGTAGCGGCGCGTTTCGCCGGGTTCGGATTGCGAACCGGCGGCGGCCTCGATTAAATCAGCCGGAATTTCTCCGAGAAAGCGCGAAGGGATCGACGCTCGTAAGCGCTCTTCTCCATAGGAGCGGCGATAGACAGCGCGAGAGACGACTAGCGATTTTTTGGCGCGGGTCATGCCGACGTAAAACAGGCGGCGCTCCTCTTCGATTTCGGCGGTGGTGTTGAACGAGCGGCTGTGCGGCAGCAGGCCTTCCTCAAGGCCGGCGAGAAACACGGCATCGAATTCTAGGCCTTTGGCGCTGTGGAGGGTCATCAGCGAAACGGTGACGGATTCCTCGTACTGGTCGGAGTCACTGACGAGCGCGGCATGGTCGAGTAAGTCTTCGAGCGTTTGGCCCTGCTCGGTGGCTTCGGCCATGGCGTTGGAAAGCTCACGCAAATTTTCGGCGCGGGCGGTGTGCTCCACATTGTCTTGCTGTTCGACCCAACCGAGATATCCGGTGCGGTCCAGGACGCGCTCGATCATCGCGGCGGGTGGAAGTTCGCGGCATTCTTCGCGCAGCGCTTCCATCATTTCGTGAAAAGATTTCAGCGCCGCTGGGAACTTTTTGCCGGCAGCAAGGTCGCCGGAAGCGATAGCGTCCCACAAAGATTTGCCCATTTCGCGGGCGCGCGATTCGAGCGCGGAGACGGTTGCGGCGCCGATGCCGCGCGGCGGCACGTTGAGCACTCGAAGCAGCGCAATATTGTCCTCGGGATGGAAGAGCAGGCGGACGTAGGCGAGAGCGTTGCGCACCTCGGCGCGTTCGTAAAAACTGAAGCCGCCGACCACGCGATGGCGAATGGCGAAGCGGCGCAGAACTTCTTCGAAAGCGCGCGATTGCGCGCCGGTGCGATAGAGCACGGCAATGTGGGCGCTTGGATCCTCGCGCGCCAGCGCAGCGATCTGTCCGCAGACGAAGTCGGCTTCGGCGGTTGAGTCGGTTGCCTCGAAGAATTTCAATGGCGCGCCGGAGCCAGCGGTGGCGCGCAGATTCTTGCCCAGCCGCTCGGAATTGTTTTGGACGACGGCAGCGGCGGCGTCAAGAATCGTTTGCGTAGAGCGATAGTTTTCTTCCAGGCGGATGATTTTCGCGCCGGGGAAATCCTCGGTGAAGCGCTTCAGGTTTCCGGCGCGAGCGCCGCGCCAGCCGTAGATCGACTGATCTTCATCGCCGACCACGCAGACGTTCTTATGCGCGCCGGCCAGCAGACGGACGAGCTCTTCCTGCGCGCTGTTGGTGTCCTGAAATTCGTCGACCATCACGTATTGAAAGCGGCTGTTCCAGGCGGAGCGCACGTCGGGATATTCGCGGAGCACTTTTACGGCTAGCAGAAGCAGGTCGTCGAAATCGACGGCGGCGGCGCGGCGAAGCGTATCTTCGTAAGCGGCGTAAATTTTGGCTACATCCTCGCGATCGCGATTGCCGGATTGCGACGCTTGCGATGCCATCTCGTCCGGGGTAATGCCATGATTCTTCGCGTGACTGATCTGCGCGCGTACGCTGCGCGGGGGATAGTCGTCGGTGGAAAAATCGAGCTGAACGAGGGCGCGCTTGACGGCGGCAGTCTGATCGTCGTCATCGTAAATGGCGAAATCGCGAGGCAGGCCCAGATGGCGGGATTCGCGCCGTAGCAAGCGAGCGCAAAAGCTGTGGAACGTGGAGACCCACATGTCCGACGCGTTGGCGCCCACGGAGCGCAATAGATCGGAGATGCGCTGCTTCATCATGTTGGCAGCTTTGTTAGTGAACGTGACGGCAAGAATCGCGCCGGGCGCAACGCCGCGCTCGATCAGATAGGCGGCGCGGTAGGTGATCGCACGGGTTTTGCCCGTGCCGGCCCCGGCGAGGACCAGCACGGGGCCGTCAATTGCGAGAACGGCTTCGCGCTGGCGCTCGTTAAGTCCGGAGAGAAGGGAAGAGCTTGGAGAAGAATTGTTCAAGAGCGAATTCTAGCCGAGAGTTCGCGCGCGGGCAATTTCGATCCGCGCGCTGGGAGGTTTTTGTTTTCCCGGCCAATCTTTTCCTGGTCTCGCAAAACTCGAACGATCGCGGCGATTGTGTTCCAATTCCGCGTCGTTACCGGCGCGCCCACGAGTCTGTCGATCTGGCCGAGGCAGCCGATCGTCCTCATGTGACGGCGATATACGCCAAAGACAAACCTGCCTCTTGACCCGACGATTCGCAACAGCCAATCGCCACTGACGGGAAGCACGATGGACATAGAGGCCCGAACTCGCCTGGCCTTACAGAGGATGCTGACGAAGCGAACTTCGTCAGGCCGCGCCGGGTCGGCTCCAAACGGATTTGCGTTCGCGAGGCTGACAAGATCGCGGCCATCGCAAATGACTATCTGCGCCTCGAATGGCAGTTTGCGCAGCAGTTTAGCGCGAAAATGCGCCTGAGATCCGGGTTTGCAAACTACAAAGGTGCCTGCCGCACCGACGCTCACAACATTGTAGGCAGCGAGTTCTTTTGCAAGCACGCTCGGGCGGAAAGTCCTGTGTCCGCCCACATTCACACCGCGCAGGAAAACGACCAGGGACATGCGGAGATTATAATTGACCGCAGGCATTATCGTTCAACCATGCACGTGGGCCTCGGGGGCAGGGCGGGCGCGAAACTCTGTTACAATCTGCGCGTTTAGCCGGAGGAAGTTTCCTCGACATGCAGACGGTGAAGCTGCCGCATTGGCTTCAGACGCTGGTGGCCACCCTTGGTGGCGGCGGCATCTTCGTGGTGGCGTTTCTGGACTCTTCGGTACTGTCATTTCCGTTCGTGACGGATGCGCTGGTGATCGAAAGCTCGATCGTGCGGCCGGCGCGGATGCCCTACTATTGCGCGATGGCCGCGGCCGGTTCGCTCGCGGGCTGCGTATGGCTGTATCTGCTGGCGAAAAAGGGCGGCGAAGCCTACTTCCAGCGGCGCGCGGGCAGGGGAGCGGAGCGGATTCGGAGTTGGGTCGATCGAAATGCGTTTGTGACCACGTTCGTCCCGGCGATTTTGCCGCCGCCGTTTCCCTTCAAAGTGTTCGTGCTGGCGGATGGCGTGTTTCAGGTGCCGCTGCGGACGTTTGTGATCGCGCTGCTGGTGGGCCGTGGGCTGCGCTACTTCGTGGAAGGAATGTTAGCTGTGCGCTACGGCCCGGTGATTCTGAAATTTGCGATGGCGCACGAAACGATGCTGGCCGGCTCGGTCTTCATTACTCTCGCGATTCTATACATTGTGGGACGCTCGATGTTCAGCGGGCCGCGCGTGCACATGTAGCCGGAATCCGGCTTAGGGATTCGGCGAAGAGGCGAAGAGGAATTGCTGGCTGAGCACGCGCAGATGGCTATCGAAATCGACGCGTACGAAAATGTTGGCGGGATCGAAATCATCGGACGCGAAGCGCAAGTCGTGAATCTCAAAGCGGTAGCCATCTTCGAGCTGCGAGACGCTGGCGGCGGGAACGGTGGCGTAGGTCAGAAAGCGCTGGGCGTCGGCGGTCTTGCGTCCCGCTTCCAGCACGGCGGTATCGTCGGGTTTGAAGCGCGTGCGGCTGAGGTCGGGATCGAAATCGCCGCTTGGCCCTAGTGAGAGATTGAGTTCTTCAACGGTATTGTCCGTCACGGCGACGCCGCGCCAATCGAACGGGGCGGATCCATCGGGAAAGGCCTCTGCCGATGAAGCCACGCGATTATGATATTCGCGCGAGAGCAGCAGATTTACTGCTTCGTCGTGCAAGTGCGATCTCCAACCGAAATAAACCGCCAGTAAAACTAAGGTGACCACGGCGGCGCGCGAGCCTCCGCGTCCTTTGCGGCGGTCGCCAACTTCTTCGTTTACCAACCGAAACAGCAGCGGCAGCAGCAGTCCGGCGATCAGTATCAGCAGAACCCACGGATCGAGATTAGCGTCCAGATTCCATCGATACCAGCCGGAGCGGAAAGGCCAGAGCAACTGCACTCCGATGCCGCTGGCGACGTCGAGCAGAATGTGTCCGCCGATACCGACGGCGCAGACGGCCAGCGCACGGAGAAAGGTCAACGGTGCATATTTTTTATCCTGGGCGACTTTCGACTGTGGCCACTTCTTATCGAGCACGTAAAATGCGGCGGCGATGGCGCAGGCGAGCACAGCGCCTCCGACGAGCGAATGGAATAGCGTGCGATGCAAACGAAGAAACGTGCTGGGGCCTGCCACGTAGCTCGCGTAATCAAGGTCGGGAGCGATTCCCGCGGCGATCACCATGGCGACGCCAAAGCGCGGCAGCCAACGCTCGCCGGATTTACCGAGCGCCAGCGAAGTGAAAGCGTGTGTGAAAGGTTCCATAAAATTGCCGCGAAAAACAGTCGCGAAGGCCCACTAGTCCGGGGGCCCGCCTGCTGGACGGGCAGGCGTTAAGAGCGAAAGTGCGTCTGGCACGATGCGAAACGAGAGCGGAAGCGAGCCGACGGGTTCGCCATCGGCCTGAGCGTACACCGGATGCGCTCCCACAGCCTCACAAACCGAATGATCGGCCTTCCACGCTTCGATGCCTTCGCGCGCTCGCAGCTTGCCTGCCCAAAGCGCAGGCAGGCAGGCGGCGTAGGCCAGGCGGCTACGCTTCGAGTAGGTGAGAATTTCGAAGCTGTCCTCGAACAAGTCCGCGCCGGTGGTGATTTTGAACGGCCCCCCGTAATGTTTGGTGCGGCCAACGACGATTACGGTGGCGCGACGTTCCTTTTCCTGCGATTGAATGCGCATTTCGACGAAATTGTAGCGCAGAAGTTGCCGCAGTCCCTCGGCCCAATACGCCAGGATTCCGGCGCGCCTTTTGAATGCGGCGTTGATGCCGTTGACGATCGCGCCGTCCGGACCCGCGCCGGCCACAGAGAGAAAGTAACGCCCTTCGCGCGGCATGGCTGCGGAAACGTTGCCGTTGAGCGGGACCACGATGCCGAGCGCGATGCGGCGAACGACGGAGCTTGCGATCATGCGCGCAGCGTGCGGAATATCCCACGGGATGCGCAGCTCTTTGGCCAAAATGTTGGCAGTGCCGGCGGGCAGGATGGCCATGGGCGTCTGGCTGCGGGCGAGGCCGTTGACGACTTCGTTGATGGTGCCGTCGCCGCCGCACGCGATTACCATTCCGCGGCGCTGCTCGGCGGCATTGCGTGCAATTTGCGTGGCGCTGTTGGGTGCAAACGTGGGCGCGAGCTCGGTGGCTATTCCGGCTTCTTTCAAGATGCGCGCGGCTTGCTCGATTTCCGAGAAGCGGCGCGCGCGGCGGCGCCCGCTGGCGGGGTTGTAAATCAGCAGAGCGTCTTTAATGGCGTTCGGCACGTGTATCGCCCTGAAGGCGCACTGTAAGGCATTGTATACTACTCGGCGATTGCGCTGACCGCATCTACCGCGGCAGCCGCCTCTGAGGCACGCATGGGCTCCCGCGACATATCCAAGGAAGTCGAGCGATTGCGCGAAGAAATTCGCCGCCACGAGTACCTCTACTTCGTTGTGGACGATCCGGAACTTTCAGACGCCGCTTTCGACCGCTTGATGAACCGGCTAAAAGAGCTGGAGGCGCAGCATCCTGAGCTGATCGCACCCGATTCGCCCACGCAGCGGGCCGGCGGCACTCCGCGCGCGGGATTTCAGGAGGTGCGGCACAAGACGCCGATGGTGAGCCTCGACAACGCTTTTTCATTCGAGGCGCTGCAAGATTTCGACCGGCGCGTGCGTGAGACCACCGGACGCGAGAAAGTGGATTACATCGCCGAGCACAAATTCGACGGCTTGAGCATGTCGCTGACTTACGAAGATGGGCGGCTGGTGCGCGGCGTCACGCGCGGCGACGGCGTGACTGGCGAGGACGTGACGCCGAACGCGAAAACCATTCGCACCGTTCCGCTGACCATCGATGCGGCACTGCTCAAAAAAGCCGGGCTGAAGGGCGATTTCGAAGTGCGCGGCGAAGCGATCATGACGCGGCAAGCGTTCGTGGAAATGAACCGCCAGCAGGAAGAGCAGGGCGGGAAGATTTTCGCCAATCCGCGCAATGCCGCGGCCGGGTCGATTCGTGTGCTCGATCCGAAGATTACGGCGTCGCGGCGCCTGGATTTTTTCGCCTATTACCTTCTGGTGAACGGGCGCGTGGCGAAAAAGAGACTTTCAGAAGCACTGGAAACTCTCAAAACGCTGCATTTCAAGGCCAGCGAGGATTGGAAGCTGTGCCATTCAATCGAGGAAGTGGAGAAATACATCAAGGCGTGGGAGTCGAAGCGCGAAAAGCTGGCGTATGAAATCGACGGCATCGTGATCAAAGTGGACGAAGTGGCGCTGCAGAACGAGCTGGGTTTTACGTCGAAAGCGCCGCGCTGGGCGCTGGCCTACAAGTATCCCGCGCACCAGGAGACTACGGTGATCCGCGAGATTCAGGTGAGCGTGGGGCGCACCGGAGTGCTCACACCGTTCGCGGTATTCGAGCCGGTTCAGATTGGGGGCGTCACGGTCTCGAAATCCACGCTGCACAATATGGACGAAGTCCAGCGGCTAGGCGTGCACGCGGGAGATACAGTGCTGGTCGAGCGCGCCGGTGAAGTAATTCCGCACGTGCTGAAAGTGGTTAAGCACGGAACGGAGGAAAAAGAATTTCGCATGCCGGAGAAGTGTCCGGTGTGCGGCACGCGCGTGCACCGGCGTGAAGGCGAAGTGGCGTACCGCTGCGTGAACGTTTCGTGCCCGGCGCGGAGGCGCGAATCGATGCTGCATTTCGCCGGCCGCCACGCGATGAATATCGACGGGCTGGGCGAAAAGATCGTCGAGCAACTGCTTCAGCGCGACCTGGTGCGCGATTTCGCCGATCTCTACAAATTGGATTTGGAAACGCTTTCGGGCTTGGAACGAATGGCCGATAAATCGGCACAGAACCTGCTGGACGAAGTCGAGGCGAGCAAGAAAGCGGGGCTGGC
Source organism: Candidatus Acidiferrales bacterium (assembly GCA_050746805.1). Lineage (GTDB taxonomy): Bacteria > Acidobacteriota > Terriglobia > Acidiferrales > UBA7541 > Palsa-295. Next base: position 31,352 of record JBOGMW010000103.1, read on the forward strand.
GCGGCTGATCTACGCGATTGGCATTCCGTTTGTCGGCGAACGCACGGCCCAGTTGCTGGCCGCGCACTTCGGATCGATGGAAAAATTGCGCGATGCGAGCGGTGAGGAATTGCTGGAGGTGGAAGAGATCGGGCCGAAGATCGCGGAAGGCGTTCGCGAATTTTTCTCGGAAAGCGCTAATCGCAAACTAATCGACCATCTGCGCGCGGTCGGCGTGAAGATGACCGAGGAGCGCGCCGCGCCGAAAAGCTCGAAATTCGCGGGGATGACGTTCGTATTCACCGGCACGCTGGTGAATCGCATGCGCGAAGAAGGCGAAGCGCTAGTGATTTCGCATGGCGGCAAGGTGGGCTCGTCCGTCAGCAAAAAGACGAGCTACGTGGTGGTGGGCAGCGACCCCGGCTCGAAATTCGACAAAGCGAAATCCCTCGGCGTGCCCATCCTCGACGAAGCTGGTTTCGAAAAACTACTCACATCGAAGTAGGCCATGCGGTGAAGTTAATGGGCCAGAAACCGCTCTTTGGATAGCGGCCTGCGCTCAGCGGTTCTTTTCGATCTGCTTGATCATCCCCTTCACGACGCTGTTGGCGGCGCCATTGACCGCGCTTTGATTGCCGCCGCCGAAGGAGGTGAGCATGCCTTTGAAAGTTCCCGTCTGCTCCCAACTCAGCACGTCCGCGCCCGTCTTTTCATCCGTGAGTGTGAAGCGCGCTTTTAGCTTCGATTCTCCTGCTCCGAAGCCAGCCAGATATCGCGCGGCGCGATTGCCTCTGCTAAACGACACGACCTCGCAGTGCAAGATCAGCCGGCGGTCGCGCATTCCATCCGCGGGCGAAGGCGTTCCGGCAGTCGCGGCAATCCCCCGCGCCACAGGGGAAATTCGCATGTCCACGCGGCCGCTCGCATCGTCGGATTGCGAGGAAACCATCGGAGACGCGTCGATCACCGCGTCGAACAGCGCGTTTGCTTCCAATTCTTGCACGGCGCGCTTTTGAATGGCGGATGCGAGGCCGTCGGGCGCGTCCGCGGTAGAGGGATACTTCTCGATCGCAAACGGTTTAACGACGATCGCGTTATACGGTGCAAGTTTCCTGGCGTCTTTTGCAGACCGCGACGCGCGCGGCGCGGCAAACGCCGCAGCACTAGCGATCACCGCGACTGCAATGAAACCAGCGATTTTAGGCAACATTCAGGTTTCCTTAGCGCCGCCTGCACATCGGTATTGATGCGCGAAACGGCTTATCCGTGCGCGGGTAAGCCAGCACGTTTACCTGTATAATTTAGGCAGCGGGTGAGCCGGGTGATCGCTGGCTCGGTCTGCATCCTTCGGGATGCGGAGCGGGCGGGAGGAAAGTCCGGACTCCGGTCGTGGTGAACTCGCAAGAGCCGGCCACGGCAGGGCAACGCGCCTGGTAACGCCAGGGGGCTGGTCCTTGAGGTTCTGCGGGTGCAAGCTCGCCGCAGGGAACTCGGCTACGGACAGTGCCACAGAAAATAAACCGCCGGTGCGGCTTGTGCTTCGGTGGTGGGCTTGCGGGAAACCGCTGAGCCCGCCTCTTTCAGTCGAGCGCATTTGGTAAGGGTGAAAAGGTGGGGTAAGAGCCCACCGCCCGAATGGCAACATTCGGGGCACGGAAAACCCCGCGTGGAGCAAGGCCAAATAGGAGGGGAGGGCTGGCCCGGCCCGTATGACGCCGTTCGCAAGAGCGGTGGCTGCGACCCTCGGGTAGGCTGCTGGAGTCCCGGAGCGATCCAGGACCTAGAGGAATGATCGCCGCGCCGCGTTGTGCGCAGCTCGATGAAAATCGAATGCGCGCCGCGCAGCGCACAGAATCCGGCTTACAGGCTCATCCGCTAAATTCTCTTGCAAGCTGAATCCAGTTTGCGCACCGCTGACTTGGCTCTGCCCGTTGTGCGCCCGCCCCGGACGCGAACCGGAGATTTTATTTAGCGGGCAAGGGCTCCAGCGGGCGAACGTCGCGAGCGATTTTGGCGGCCCCGCGATCCTCGGCGAGTTCCAGTTCGTAGCGCCATTGCAAATTCACCCAGAAGGCCGCGGAAGTGTTGAAGTACCGCGCCAATCGCAACGCGGTGTCTGTGGTGATGCCGCGGCGCTCATGGTATATCTCCGCGATCCGCGTCACGGGAACGCGGAGGTCCATCGCCATCCTGTTCATGCTCAGCCCGCGGGGCAGCATGAACTCCTCTCGCAAGATTTCGCCCGGATGCACCGGCTTCAGTTTTCTGGCCATCGCTGCATCCTGGTGGCGGTCCAGAATCGTCATCTCCATGCCAAGGCGCGCGGTTGTAACGGGCCGATCATTTCCTCGGACGGTTGAATGCGGCCTTACCAAACAACTCAACGTCCTTGGCCAAAGCCTTAAAGCTGTCTGACGCGGCAGCGCGATCAAGGTTTCCGCTCATCTCTTCGAAAAGTTTTTCTTTCTGACGTTCTGACATTTCGGCGTGCAGTGCGGCCGCGTACCTGGCGCGTTCGAAGAGATACTCGACGAAATTCCGCGGCACCCGTACATCCTGCCCTCCACCGAGCCTGCCGCGACGCATCCTAACGCGGCTTCCCTTCCATTCGCGGGAATTCGGCATCTGAATGAACCCTACCACCAGCAGTCGACACATCTTCACGTGGACAAAGGCCGATTTCCGCGTCACTCCCAGGTCGGTTTCAAACTCGCGCGCGAAATAGCGATTGATGTTCGGCGGGACCTCGAAGCCCTGTGCAGACTTGAAATCCGATAAAGGGAAAACATGAAGCTCAAATTCGCCAGGATTCTCCCTTCGATCAAACATAAAATCGCGCCAGAAGTCGAGCGCCCGATCCGCAAGTCGGAGCTGTAGTTCCGAAAAGTGTTCTAGCCCTATGCGGCAGTGAACGAAAAGGGCGCGCCAGCATACCGAGGCGCAGAACCTCGCCAGCCACGGACCATACGGCAGCGAGCCGCCGTCGTCACTATGGAGGGGTTTGAACACTCGCTCGGCTGTCTCTTTTTCCCAGGCACTGAAGCGGCCTTCGCATTGGGCGCAAAGTAGTCTCTGCTTAAGCCCATCCTGTATTCGCAGGTTCGGCGTTTCGGCGGACCGAATGTGGCCGGTTGCCGACGTTTCTCGGAGCCACTGGACAACAAAATGCGGAATGATGTGACTTTCGCAAAGAGGTCCAGGGGAGCCACAGAGCGGACATGCGTCAATCGAGATGGCGGGGGAACTCCTCAACGATATATCCTCTTGGAGCGCGTTCTGCTAGCTGATTATATAATCGTGCCGATGTTTCCCACCGATCCAATCCGTCGCTACATAAATCTGGCTTTCGCGCGGAAGACGGACGAACTGGCGAAAAAGTTCGCAGACGAAACGAGGAACGCCCAGCGAAGCGTGTCGCCAAGGTCAGGCATGTACTTCAGAGAAATCATGTTGGCGTCGGTTCGCCACCGCGAGTCCAGCATCCAGGGCTGGATTGAAATCGTTCGGGCGGCCTGCGCGGAGGCGAGCGTTCCCGTCGACAACGAGGTCAGGCAATATATCCTCGCCGAGGTTCATAGCAAGTGCGAGGCAGCCAAACCGCAAGTTGCTGGATTCTTGGCGGTGAGAATCAAGCAGGCTGAGATGTCATCGGCGACAGGGTTAGAAAAATCCCTCTTAGAAGAAGCTGTGCGTCGTATTTCGATGATTGAATCGGAAATACGGAGGGAACTCAAGCTGGAGGAATTGAAAGAGCACCTCAAAGTAAAGGATCAATCTAAGCGTCGCCCCGAAATCAGCCAAACGCTGCCAGGGGGCGATTTCCAGCAGGGCGTAGATGGAGCAGCCGGCCATAAGAAATGGACTCTAGATCAAAGGATCGCAGCCGCAGGAGTAATTGCCGTGGTGGTAATCGGATTAGTAACGCTCGTGGTGATGGTTGTCGTTCCGGAGATTCGCGCGCGACTGAAGTTGGACGAGCCGACGAATGCGGTGCAATCCCCGGCCAAATCCCCCGCTCCGGGCCTCCATATCGAGAGATCACCAACAACAGCAGAATCCGATGAAAACCGCCGGCTGACGGGGGCGCACCGGAAAATTGGTTTGGGTGAAAACAACACTACGTCTGATGCCGTGAGTGCTGTCGCTTGGAGCGCCGCGGTTGAGAGGTCGACACCTGTGCGCGGGGCTATCGAAACATCCATTTTGGTTTGGCCTAGAGCCCCGATCACTCTACCGGCGCGGCTGAGGATTTTCTACACGTATGAGATTCTCACTACGCCGTCACCGCGTTTCGCAAGTTCGACAGGGCATGCCCTCCAGATTTCTGACTGGTCGACAGCCGAGAACGCTCTCACGTTTACCGTTGCGAGAGGTTCGATCGAGCAAAATGATCCGATGCGGGTTATCGTGTACTCGGCAACCCAACTAGGTGTCGCTGATGTCGTCTGCCTAAGCTGCAAGTGAGGATTGCCGGCGGATGCCCCGAGCCGCTTGACGCGACTGTGACACCGCTTTAGACGCGGGAGGCCAGCAGCGCATCCTCATGCCCATTTATCGATGGATTCGCTGCGGCTGCGCTGCATGTTGGCGATTTGGAAGAAGGCATTCGCCTGGCCGCCGCAAACGACGAAATTAATTTGTCGCTCCGAAACGAAGAACGGAATTTGCGCGTCGTCTGGCATCTTGTACCAAGTTGCGTACGGCTCGCGTCCCTGGAGTGCCATCGGATACAGGTGAAAGGGCGCCAGAAAAGACTCCTTGAAGTCCTTCACCGTGCGCGTGGTATTTTTGTAGACGTAGTCGGTCAGCTTTTGTTTGTTGTCGTACCCCTGCCTCACCAGCCGCTGCGCGACTAAAGGATCCAAGATCGCCAGCGCGCCCGACCCTCCCACCATCGATTGGCACATAAAGCTGATCTGCTGGTCGAACATGGCAGGTTCAGCTGATGCGCCTCTGGCGCCGTGTCCCTGGCGGACATCCGGTCCCATATACAAGCTCACCAC